>NZ_CP014595.1:2573585-2902170 GCF_001687105.1 Salipiger sp. CCB-MM3 | reverse complement strand
GTCCGAGCCGGGCTGACGCAGCAGCACGTCGTCGTTGCGCAGCACGCGGTACTGGCCGTTCTCTTCGACCACGACGCGGTCGCCGGTGTTCTGCACCACCTGCGCGTCATCGCCGATCATCTGGCTCAGAGCGAAGGTGCCGAGACCGAGCAGCGCAGCTTTTTCGAAGTTGCTGAGGCCGTCTTCGTCGTCGTCATCGTCTTTCTCGGCGCGCTCTTCCCGGTTTTGCGTGTCCGCTTCTTGGCGCGACTGCAGATCGGTGGCGAAATCCTCGTCCGAGCTGCGCACGTCGGCGTCGGTCAGCGTCTCTTCGGTCAGCTCTGCCTCGTTGCTGTCGGAGGCGCTCGCGGCGGCGGCGGCCACTTTGGCCTCCTGCTTGTCCTGACGGGCCACCGCTTCGGCCTGCGCCTCGGCGCTCTGCTGCTTCGGGGCCTCCTGCTCAGGCGCGGGCTGCTGGCCCGTTTGCTCTGCGGCGGTCTGCTCCGGTTCGGCTTGCTCCGGTGCGGCCTGCTCCGGTTCGACTTGCTGACTGTCGGCAGCGCGCGGCGCAACCTGCGCCTCGGAGTCTTCGCCGCCGAGCTCGTTGGCGAGATCCCCGGCCTTCACGTCGCCGCCGGATTTGGTCTCGGCCTTGGTCTCAGCTTGCGCATCAGCCTTCGGCGCCGGTGCGGCCTCTGCCGCAGTAGGCGCCTCGGTGGGCGCCTCTGTGGTCTGCTGCGCCTTCGGCTTCGGGTCTGCCTCCGCCTCGACCGCGCCGTCCTGCTGCGCTTCGAGCTTCTTGGCGAGATCGTCCGACGCCACATCGCTATCCGCCGGTGCCGTTTGCTCGGTCGCAGCGGCCGCACCAGCGGCGGGCGCCTTTGCCGCGTTGTCGGCCTTGGGCGCCTGAGTCTTGGCTTCGGCGTCCTGCTGAGCCTTCAGTTCTGTGGGCTGGCTGTCGGCGGGCTGCGCGTCCTGCGTCTGCTCAGGGGCCTGCTTCTCGGTATCGAGCTTGGGCTCGGCGGCGGCGGCGGTGCTAGCCTCCCCTTCGGCGATGCCCGGCTCGCTGGCCTTCTGCGCCTGCTTCGCCTTCTTGCCCTGAGCCGCGTCTGCCTCTGCGGAGGCCCCGGCCTTTGCCTTCGGCGCGTCCTCAGCGGGCTCTTCTGCGGTCTGCGTTGCGGCGGGCTCGGCGGGCTGCTCTTTGCCTTTCGCCTGCTTGCCGCCCGCGTCCTTGTCGGTCTCGGCAGCGGCGTCAGCCTCGGCCTTCTTGGCCTTGCCCGGCTTTTCGTCACCTTTGCCCTGCTTGGCCGTGGCCTGATCACCCTTGGCCTGCTCACCCTTCTGTTGCGCGTTTTCGGGCGCACAGGCGGGGGCGTCGGGCGTCTTGGCGCAATCCGCGCCGTTGTTGCTCTGCGCAGCGGCAGGCATCGCGAGGCTGGCTGCCAGCGCGAGCATGGTCGTCGATTTGAGAAGACCCTTGGTCATCTTGTCGTCCTTTCTCCTCTCCGCTTTCGCGGCATGAGGGGGCAACGTCGCGGACGAACAAAGGTTCATTCAAAACGTCTAAAAAATAATCATCTTTTGGATGGAACTTTTCTTAGCCCTGCAGCAAGGCCATCAGTCGCGCCTTCTCGCCGCTGTCGCCGGTGCTGGAGATCACCTCTCCGAGCGCCTCCAGCGAGGCGATGGAATGGCCTGCGCGAAAGCTGTCCACATGCGGCAGCATGGCGCGAATGCCCGCCGCCTTGGGGGCGAACCCATCCCAGCGCAGCAGCGGGTTGAGCCAGATCAGCCGCCGTGCCGAAAGATGCAGGCGCTGCATTTCCCGCCCGAGCAGCCCCGCGTCATCCCGGTCGAGCCCGTCGGTGATCAGCAGCACCACCGCGCCCTGCCCCAGAACGCGGCGGCTCCAGTCGCGGTTGAACGCGTGCAGGCAGCCACCGATCCGCGTGCCGCCCTCCCAATCCTGCGCCTCGGCCCCCGCCGCGCGCAGCGCCGCATCCACGTCGCGCGTGGCCAGATGGCGGGTGATATTGGTGAGCCGCGTGCCAAAGGTAAAGGCATGCACCCGCGCCCAGCCCGCGCCCTTGCGGTTGGCCACCGCGTGCAGGAAATGCAGCACCATCCGCGAGTATTGGCTCATCGAGCCAGAGATGTCGCAAAGCACCACGAGGTTCGGCCATTTCTCGCGCGGTTTGAGATAGGCAAGCTCGCGCAGCTCTCCGCCCTGCCTTAGGGCCGCGCGCAGGCTGCGCCGCCCGTCGATCCGCCGACCGCGCAGCGAGGCAATGCCGCGGCGCGAGGGCAAGGGCTTCACCGGCAGGGTAAGACGGGCCAGCATGCGCTTCGCCTCGGCGATCTCTTTGGTGGACATCTGTTCGAAATCGAGGCTCTTGAGCCGTTCCTCGCGCGAGACGGTGAACGACGCGTCGACCTCGATCTTCGTCGCCTCCTCCTGCGGCGGCTCCTCGGGCAGATCGGGCAGCGCATCTCCCAGCAGCGCCTGCGCGGCGCGCTTCTCGGCTGATTGCGCGCGCTTTTCCTCCTGCACGCCGCGCACCGCCGGGAGCATCATCGACATCATATGCTCGAGATAGCGCGGGTCGCGCCAGTAGAGGCGGAACACCTGCGCAAAGACCAGCCGCTGCTCGGGGCGCGAGACGAAACAGGCGTGCAGCGTCCAGTAGAAATCCATCCGGTCGGTGAACCCCGCCGCTTCCACCGCCCGCACCGCATCGACCACGCGGCCCGGCCCCACCGGCAACCCGGCGCGGCGCAGCGCGCGGGCGAAATGCAGGATGTTCTGCGCGAGGCGCGGGTGCTCGGGGAGCGTGAGGGGGATTTGCTCGGCCATCTAGTGCAGGTTCCGAGCGACGGGGTTTCGGGGGCTCTGCCCCCGGACACAGGGCAGCCGGGGGCTCTGCCCCCGGACCCCCGGGATATTTCTGCCAAGAGGAAGCGTCATGCGGTCTCGAGCGAGGATTTGGCTTCGTCGAGCAGGCGTTTGGCTTCGGAGCCTTGGATTTTCATGATGTCGTCCTGATACTTCAGGATCGCGCCGAGCGTGTCCGAGATCACCTCGGGCGAGAGGTCGATCACGTCGAGCGCCAGCAGGCATTTCGCCCAGTCGATGGTTTCCGCCACGCCCGGTTTCTTGAACAGATCCTCGGTGCGCAACGCCTGCACGAAGGCCACGATCTGCCGCGACAGCGCCTCGGCGACCTCCGGCGCGCGGGCGTGCAGGATCTCCAGCTCGCGATCAAAATCGGGGTAGTCGACCCAGTGATAAAGGCAGCGCCGCTTCAGCGCATCATGCACCTCGCGGGTGCGGTTGGAGGTGAGGATCACCACCGGCGGCTCGGGCGCGGTGATCGTGCCAAGCTCGGGGATGGTGACCTGAAAATCGCTCAGCGCCTCGAGCAGAAACGCCTCGAAGGGCTCGTCGGTGCGGTCCAGCTCGTCGATCAGCAGGATCGGCGCGCCGGTCTCATCCGGGCGCATCGCCTGCAGCAAGGGCCGCTCGATGAGGAAGTCCGGGCCGAAAAGATCATGCTGCAGCTGGCCCCGGTCAGCCTCGCCAGCAGCTTCGGCGGCGCGGATGGCGATCATCTGCGCCGCAAAGTTCCACTCGTAGACCGCCGTGGCCGCATCCAGCCCCTCGTAGCATTGCAGGCGGATCAGCCGCCGCCCGGTGGCGAGGCTCAGCGCCTTGGCGATCTCGGTTTTGCCGACCCCCGCCTCGCCTTCGAGAAACAGCGGCCGCCCGAGCCGCAGCGCCAGAAACAGCACCGTGGCCAGCGGGCGCGGGCAGACATAGCCGCTGCGGGCCAGCATGTCCTGCACCGCATCGATCGAGCCGGGCAGACCGGCGCCTTGGTGATCCATCATGTGCCTCCTCCTGCCTCTCTTGCTGCCCGTCCGCGCGCATCCGGTCAAGATCCCAGCGTTACCGACCTTTGGCTCGATCGCCGCGCCGCGTTGACGCAGCCGGGGCAAGATGCGATGGTCAAAGGCAATATCACGGGGGAGAAACCCCCGGATGGGGACGGGCGGCGACGGGCAGCGACATGGCGACACCATCGGCAAGCGGGCTGCGCATCTGCGCGGTCACCTGCGTGAAGAACGAAGGCCCCTTCGTGCTCGAATGGGTGGCCTATCATCGGCTGATCGGCGTCACCGACTTTCTGATCTATTCCAACGATTGCGACGATGGCACCGATGCGCTGCTCGATGCGCTGGTGCCCGCGGGCGTGGTGCATCTGCCGAACCCGGCCGAGGGGCGCAATTACCAGATGGAGGCGCTAAAGGACGCCGCGCGGCAGGATCTGGTCACCGGCGCCGATTGGGTCTGGGTGGCCGATGTGGACGAGTTTCCCAATATCCACGTGGGCGATCACAGCTTTGCCGCGCTGATCGAGGCGTGCGGCAATCCCCAGGCGATCTCGCTCAGCTTTCAGTTCTTCGCCAATGATGGCGTCGAGACCTTCGAGGACCGCCCGGTGATCGGCCAGTTCTGCCGCGCGCACAACCCCGACCTCTGGTGCGACCAGAGCGCCATCGAGGTGAAGACGCTGGTGCGCCGCGACTTCCCGCTGCAATATTTCGGTGCCCATCGCCCCTTTGCCCGTAAGTCCCGCGCGCCCGAAAGCTGGACCGATGGCGCCGGGCGCGCCGTGCCCGGCCCGTTCCTCAGCGCTGCCAAACCGCGCCGCATCCGCAAGTTCCCCGCCGCCGGGGCGCGGCGCTTTGCGACGCTCAACCATTACGCGCTGCGCTCGCTCGACAGCTATCTGGTGAAAACCGAGCGCGGCGACGTGAACCGCGAGGGCCGGGTGTTCGACGAGAGCTATTGGCAAGAGCGCAACGACCCGGCGTGGGAAGACCGCTCGATCCAGCGCATGCTTCCGGCGCTGGAGGCGGAGATCGCCGCGCTGCGCACCCTGCCCGAGGTGGCGCGGCTGCATGATCTGTCGGTGCAGGCGCATCGCGCCAAGGTCGGCATGCTGCGCGCCCGGCCCGAGATCGCCGCCCGCGCCGCGCATCTGGCCGCCCTGCCCGCGCTGCCGCCGGGTGAGGCCGAGCTGATCGCCGAGCTTGGCCTTGCGGAGACGCCGCGATGATCGTCGTGAACCTCGGCCTGCCCAAAAGCGGCACCACAACGCTCGGCGTCGCGCTGCAGCGAGCCGGGCTGCGCGTGGCCGACTACCGGCTGCGGCGCGGCAAATGTCCCGACCCGTCGATCGCCGGCAGCTTTGTGGCGCGGCAGCTCTATGACGGGTACTTCGGCTCGGGCGATCCCTTGCAGCGGCTCGGCGGGCTCGATGCGCTGACCGAGATCAGCGTGCTCAACACGCGGCTCTGCCTCTGGCCGCAGACCGACTTTGGGCTGATCGAGGCGCTGCGCAGCCGTCATCCCGAGCTGAAGTTCCTAGCCTCCACGCGCGACCCGCAGGCGATGGCGCATTCCATGCTGCGCTGGTCCGACCTAGGCAGCAACCGCCTGCCGCGTGGCGCAGTGCCCGGCCTGCCCGCAGGCTATGGCGAGACCCGGCTGGAGCGGGCGCAGTGGATCGCCGCGCATCATGCCTTTCTCGCCCGCATCTTCGCGGATGACCCGCGCTTCCTTGCCTATGACATCGAAGACCCCGAAGCGCCTGCGCGTATCTCGGCGCATCTCGGCGTTGATCTGCCGTGGTGGGGCAAGGCCAACGAGAACCTCTCGGGGCGGCGCGGCGCGGCGGCGGAGACGCCATGAGAATTTGCGTTCACATCGGTCCCGAGGCGCAAACCGCCGACCGGCTGCAGCGGGTGCTGGACGGCAAGCGCAGGCAGTTGGACAAGCGCGGCGTGCTCTATTCCCGCAGCCTTGGCGCGCGCAACCACACGCGGCTTTACATGGCGGTGAGCGATCCGCAGGCGGTGGATGCGCTGCGCTGGAGCCGCGGCTGCGCCACCCCCGAGGCACAGGCGGCGCTGCGCGACGCGGTGGCGGCGGACCTGCGGGCCGAGGTCGCGGCGGCGCAGCCCGATCTGCTCATCCTCTCGGCGCATCAGCTTGGGTCTGCGCTGATGAGCGCCGCCGAACCGACGCGGCTGCGCGCGCTGCTCACCCCGCTCAGCGAAGACATCACCATTGTCGCGCATGTGGACACCCCCGCGCAGATGCTGGCGCGCAGCTATGCGGCGCAGTTGATGGAGGGGCGCGCGCGCGGGCTGGATCTGGAGGTTGGCCTGCTGGACGCGCCCGACTGGTGGCATGCCGCGCTGGCGAGCCGTCCGCCGCGCGATCCGCGTGCAGGGCAGTTCCCCGAGGCGCAGGGCGCGCCGCAGTGGCTCGATCTCGCGCGGCTGCAGCACGAGTGGGAGGCGGTCTTTGGCCCCGGCACCGTGCAGATGCGCAGCGTCGATCCGCAGCAGCTTTACGGCGCGGAGGTCACCGAGGAAATTCGCGCGGCTTTCGGCATTCCTGAGACCATTGGGCGGGCAGAGCCAGCAGAGCCGCCCAAGGCCCCCTCTGCCGCATGGCTCAGCCGCTGCCGGAGGATGAACGAGGTGCTGCTGCGCCGTCTTGCCACCGATCCGAGGCTGGTGCTGCAACGCCCGCTCTGGCGGCGGCTGCTGACCGAGATCAAGGTGAAGAGTGCGCCGCTGGATCCAGCCGCGCTGGAGGCGGTGAATGCCCGCTTTGCCGCGGATATCGAGGCGCTCTGCGCGCAGCATCCGGGGCTGCAACTGGACATCGGGAGCGCCGCCAGCACGGGTGCGCCGTGGCAAGAGGCCGATCCGCTCTTTGGCTTTCGCGCCACGCAATATCTCATGGCCTTCCGCTGGCGCATCGAGCGCGCTTCAAAAGAAGCCCAAGCGTCTGAGCAAGCCGCCCTCCCCGTCAGCCCCGCCCCAGAAGCCGCCCCTAAAGCAGCCCCTAAAGCAGCCCCGACCACGGCCCCCGGCCTTCCCCCGCATGTGGCGCAGAAACTGGCGGGTCTGCAGGGCTCGCCATGGCTGCCGCACAACAATCACGGCACATTGGACGAGGCCGCCCCGGCGCCGGACTACACGCCCGCGCCGCGCCCGGCCGAGACGCAGGACCGCCGCGTCATCCTCGGCTGCATGAAGAACGAGGCGCCCTATATCGTCGAGTGGATCGCCTATCACCGCGCCATCGGCGTGGATGACTTCCTGATCTACTCCAACGATTGCGAAGATGGCACCGACGCGATCCTGAACAGGCTGCAAGCCATGGGCGTGCTGCAGCACCGCGACAACTCTGCATGGTCCGGAAGCTCGCCGCAGCAGCATGCGCTCGACGCCGCGCAGAACGAGCCGCTGGTGCGCGCTGCCGATTGGCTGCTGCACATCGACGTCGACGAGTTCGTCAACATCCGCACCGGCAATGGCACGCTAGATGATCTCTTTGCCGCCGCGCCCGAGGCCAGCCATTTTGCCCTGACGTGGCGGCTCTTTGGGCATGGCGGGGTGCGGGCGCTAAGCGATGCGCCGGTGATCGCGCAATTCAGCGACTGCGCGCCGCGCTACAGCCCCAAGCCGCACACCACATGGGGCTTCAAAACGCTGATGCGCAACGATGGCGCCTATGCCAAGCTCTCGTGCCACCGCCCCAACAAGCTGCGCAAGGGCGCCGAGGAGGCGGTGACCTGGGTCAATGGCTCGGGCCGTGACATGACGGCGGAGGTGGCGCGAAACGGCTGGCGCAACTCGCGCAAATCCATCGGCTATGATCTGGTGCAGCTCAACCATTACGCCCTGCGCTCGGCGGAAAGCTACCTGATCAAACGCCAGCGCGGGCGGGCGCTGCATGTGGACCGGGCGATCGGGCTGAACTACTGGATCCGCATGGACTGGTCGGGGGCGCGCGATCTCACCATCCAGCGCAACCTGCCGCGCCTGCGCGCCGAGATAGACCGGCTTTTGGCCGACCCCGAGCTTGCGCGCCTGCACCGCGCCGGGCAGGCGTGGCACCGCGCCAAGGCCACCGAGCTGCGCGCCACGCCCGAGTTTGCCGAGCTTTACGAACAGGCGCTGGCGCTGCGCCTCACCCCCGCCGAGCGCGTCGCATGGGCGCTGTCGCTTGACATGGAGAGCTGAGCGATGGACACGGCCAAACCGCCGCGCGACCCCTATCTGCACTCGCGCGGGCTGCGTATCCCCAAGCATCCGCAGCTGACCACCGGGCGCGTGCGCGGCGCGATCAAGGGCGAGACCTATGAGCGCAAGGAATGCGACGCCGTGAGCCGCGTGGTGCACGAAGGCGACCGGGTGCTCGAACTGGGCGGCGGCATCGGCTATATGTCGACGCTGCTGTCGGTGCGGCGCAAGGTGGCCAGCGTCACCAGCTATGAGGCCAACCCGGCGCTCATCCCCTATATCCGGCAGGTCCACGCCGCCAATGGCGTCACCAATGTCGATCTGCGCAATGCGCTGCTCTCGCCAGACGGCGGTGATCCAGTGCCCTTTTATGTGCGGCGCAACTTCCTCGCCTCCTCGATGGACCGCGAGAGCGATCCGGACAGCATCACCGAGACCGTGCCCGTGCCGCGCCACAGTATGCCCGAGGTACTCGCCGAGACCGCGCCGGACGTGCTGGTCTGCGATATCGAGGGCGCCGAGGCCGAACTGCTGCCCGCAGGCGACTGGTCGTGCCTGCGCGTGGCGGTGATCGAACTGCACCCGCAGTGGATCGGCCAGCGCGGCGTGCAGGCGGTGTTCGACGCCATGCAGCGCGCCGGGCTCACCTATTTCCCCAAGGCGTCGGAGGCGAAGGTGGTCACCTTTCGGCGCGGCTGGTGAGGACGGGTCCGACGATCACTGCGGTTGTCTGCCTGCGCAACGAGGCGGCCTTCCTGCTCGACTGGCTGGCGCATCATTACGCCGCCGGGATCAGCCATGTGGTCGCGCTCAGCAACGATTGTCAGGATGGCACCGACGCGATGCTGGACCGTCTGGCCGAGGTCGCGCCGCTGACCCACATCCGCAACGACGGCCCCTATGACAAGGGCGGCATCCAGTTCACCGGCCTGAAACTGGCCGACAAGGCCCCCGCCGTGCAGCAGGCCGACTGGCTGCTGGCGCTCGACGTCGATGAGTTCGTCAACGTCCATACCGGCGATCACACCCTGCCCGCGCTCATCGCGGCGCTGCCCGAGGCGACGGCGATCCCGCTCACCTGGCGGCTGTTCGGCAACGCCGGGGTGCTGCGCTACACGGATGTGCCGGTGCCGCAGCAGTTCACCCGCGCCGCGCCGGTGCGGATGTTCTGGCCGTGGCGCTCGGCGATGTTCAAGACGCTCTACCGGAACGATGGCACCTATCGGAAGCTGGGCGTGCACCGTCCGCGCAACCCCGATCCGGCAAAGCTCGGTGCGGCGCGCTGGTTCGATGGCGAAGGGCGCGAACTTGACGCGCAGTTCCACACCCGGCGCATCTTTTCGAACTACGGGCGCTCGAACTACCGGCTGGCGCAGCTCAACCACTACCCGCTCGGCGCAATGGAGAGCTATGTGCTGAAGGCCGACCGGGGCCGCGCGGTGCACAGCGATCACATGCTCGGGCTCGATTATTGGTGCGAGCGCAATTTCAACACCGACGAAGACCTCAGCATCGCCGCGCTGGCCGCACCATCAGCGGCGCGCCGCGCCGACCTCGCCGCCGACCCGCAATTGGCCGATCTGCATGCGCAGGCGGTGCGCTGGCGCCAGACGCGGTTTTCCGAGCTGATGGCCGAAGAGCCCTTCCGCGCGCTCATGGGCCGCCTGATGATGACCCCGCCCTCGCGCCCGCTGAGCCCGGAACTCGCGCGCCCGCTGATCGCTGCGGCGACCCGTGCGCGGCTTGGCGAGGAGGACTGAGGCCCCTTCCGCCACGGCCCCGCCCGCGCTGCCGAAGGCAGTTTTTCATTGCCGCCGTAACACCGCCATATTACCTATAAAGCCACACAGTTCCGCCCCATTCGGCGCTCAGGCTGCAAAGGATACCGGGCACGTTCCGTTCCTTGCCTCCATCGCTTGCCTGCCGCCGTTCTGCCCTTCGCCCTGACGGGCCTGAAGGGAACGCACAGAGGATGCGCTGGCAGGTGAGAAGGGTACGACAGTGAGTGTTTTGCGGAACGGTGCCGGAAGCGACAGGACAATGGCAGATATCATGAAGGACAGCGCGGAACAGCCCCTCGACCGGCCCGCATTCGACGATGAGCTCGACCTCACGGATGTCGATCTCAGTGCGTTCACCCGCGCGGATTGGATCGCCGAGATCTCGAAGCTTGGCGAAGAGCATGGCTTTGCCGAACCGCTGGGCAAGCGGCATCACGCGATTTTCGTCGAGGATGGCGACACGCTGCTGGTTACCTTCGAGAGCATGCCCGGCATCTCCGCCTACAGCCAGACCGCCACGCCGCTGGGCTGGGAGATGCAGGCGATCGAGGGCTGGTCGAACCTGTCGGTGATCTGCACCGCCGACACATGGTTTCGCGACGAAGAGGTGACGCGCTTCTTCGACCAGTTGCTCGACGACGGCTTCTTCGACGAGTTCGACAAGGTGATCTTCTACGGCGCCGGTCCCTGCGGCTATGCCGCCGCCGCCTATTCCGTGGCCGCGCCCGGGGCGCGCGTGGTGCTGCTGCAGCCGCAGGCCACGCTCGATCCGCGCGTCGCCGAATGGGACGATCGCTTCCCCGAAATGCGCCGCGTCGATTTCACCTCGCGCTTCGGCTACGCGCCCGACATGCTGGACGCCGCGCAGGCGGGCTATGTGCTCTACGATCCGCAGCAGCGGATGGACGCCATGCATGCGGCGCTGTTCGAGCGGCGCAATGTCACCCGCTTCCGCCTGCCCTATATGGGCGACGCGCTGCAGGGCGATCTGCTGGAGCTTGACCTGATCCACCCGATCCTTTCCGCCGCCGCCGAGGACCGGCTCGACACCGCCGAGATGGCGCGGCTGCTGCGCAAGCGGCGCGGCCATATCCCCTATCTGCGGCGTCTACTCAGCCGGCTGGATGCCGAGAACCGTCCGCTGCTGGCCGAATGGCTTTGCGCCAATGTCACCGAGCGGATCAACGCCCCGCGCTTCCGCCGCCGACTCGAGGCGCTGCGCGCCGAGGGGGCCACGCCCGAGGGCTGACCTCAGGCGGACCCCGCGCGCCCCGTGCCGCCCGCGGGCTTTGAGGCGGCGTTTTCCGGCAACCCTGCCTGCCCCGCGCCGCACAGACTGAGGGCATGACCCAAGACAAGGCTCCCGCCGCAAGCGCCAAAGACCCGCTCGTTGTCTTCACCCCGTCGGGCAAACGCGGCCGCGTGCCCACCGGCACCCCGGTGCTCGACGCCGCGCGCCGGTTGGGCGTTGATCTCGACAGCGTCTGCGGCGGCCGGGGCATCTGCTCGAAATGTCAGGTCGCGCCCGCCTTCGGGCAGTTCGCCAAACATGGGATCACCTCCAACCCGGATGCGCTCTCGGCGTGGAACGCCACCGAGCAGCGCTATGCCGACAAGCGCGGCCTGCCCGAGGGGCGCCGCCTTGGCTGTCAGGCGCAGATCCTGTCGGACGTGGTGATCGATGTGCCGCCCGAAAGCCAGTTGCACCGGCAGGTGATCCGCAAATCCGCCAGCGCCCGCGCGGTGGAGATGGACCCGGCGATCCGCCTGCATTTCATCGAGGTCACCCCCGCCGACATGCACGCCCCCAGCGGCGATGCCGAGCGGACCGCCGAGGCGCTGGAGGCGCAGTGGCGCATCTCCGGCGCCCGCCCCGCGCTGCCGGTGCTGAGGACGCTGAGCCAAGCGCTGCAGGACGGCAGCGGCAAGATCACCGTCGCCCTGCACCACACTCATGTGGACCAGCCGCCGCAGATCGTCGCCGCATGGCCCGGACTGCTGGACGGCGATGCCTACGGTCTGGCGGTGGATCTCGGCTCGACCACCATCGCCGCGCATCTGGTCTCGCTGCGCAGCGGAGAGGTCGTGGCCTCGGCGGGCCGCATGAACCCGCAGATCCGCTTTGGCGAGGATCTGATGTCGCGCGTCTCTTATGCCATGATGAACCCCGGCGGCGCGGCGCAGATGACCGCCGCCGTGCGCGAGGCTCTGGCCGCACTGGCGGGCGAGTTGACCACCGAGGCGGGCATCCCGCCGGATCGCCTGCTCGACATGACCATCGTCGGCAACCCGGTGATGCACCACCTGCTGCTCGGCCTCGACCCAACGCCGCTGGGACAGGCGCCCTTCGCCCTCGCCACCTCGTCGGCGCTCGATCTTGGCGCGCGCGATCTGGGCCTTGCCACGCTGCCCGAGGGCGCGCGCGTCTATCTGCTGCCGCTGATCGCCGGCCATGTGGGCGCCGATGCCGCCGCCGTGGCGCTGGCCGAGGATCCGGGCGCGTCCGACGATCTGGTGCTGATCGTCGATGTGGGCACCAACGCCGAGATCCTGCTCGGCAACCGCAGCCGCGTGCTCGCCTGCTCCTCGCCCACCGGCCCCGCGTTCGAGGGCGCGCAGATCAGCGCCGGGCAGCGCGCCGCCCCCGGCGCCATCGAGGCGGTGCGCATCGACCCGGCCACCAAGGAGCCGCGCTTTCGGGTGATCGGCTGCCCGCTCTGGTCCAACGAGGACGGCTTTGCCGAAGCCACCGCAGGCAGAGGCGTCACCGGCATCTGCGGCTCTGGCATCATCGAGGCCGTGGCCGAGATGCGCATGGCCGGGCTGGTGGATGCGCGCGGGCTGATCGGCTCGGCGGCGCAGACCGGCAGCGCCCGGATGATCCCCGAGGGGCGCACCCATGGCTATCTGCTGCATGACGCCAGCGCCTCGGTCGGGCCGCGCATCCTCGTGACCCAAGCCGACATCCGCGCCATCCAACTGGCCAAGGCGGCGCTCTACGCCGGGGCGCGGCTGCTGATGGATGAGATGGGGGTGGATGAGGTCGATCGCGTGGTGCTCGCCGGGGCCTTCGGCGCGCATATCTCACCGCTGCACGCGCTGGTGCTGGGGATGATCCCCGATGTGCCGCCCGAAAGGGTCTCCTCTGCCGGAAACGCTGCGGGCACCGGCGCGCGCATCGCGCTCTGCAGCCTTGCCGCGCGGCGCCGGATCGAGGCGCAGGTGCACCAGATCACCAAGGTGGAAACCGCCGTGGAGCCGCGCTTTCAGGAGCATTTCGTCGCCGCCAGCGCGCTGCCCCATGCCGAGGCGCCCTTCGCCCATCTGCGCCAGGTTGCGCCCCTGCCCGAGCCGCAGTTCAACGCGGGCGACAGCGGCGGACGGCGGCGGCGCGGCCGGGGTCAGGCGTCTGAGACGATCTGATCCACGAGGCCGCGCAAATCGCCGAAATAGCCCCCCGAGCGCGCCGGGCGCATCGGGTCCGAGGTGATCGCGATCACCATCTCGCGCTCCGGCACCACCACCAGCATCTGCCCGCCGTATCCCCGCGCATAGGCCGCCTGCGCGCCGTCGAACCGCGTCAGGAACCAGCCATAGCCGTATTGATCGCCCGAGAACGGTGAGCGCGCGCGCGGCTGCCACGAGGTCTCAATCCACCGCTGCGGCACCACCTGCCGCCCCTGCCACCCGCCGTTCTGCCGCACCATCTCGCCGATCCGAAGCAGGCCGCGCGGGGTCAGCCCCATGTCGTTGCCGCCCAGATAGCGCCCCTGCGGATCGCGCACCCAAGGCGCCACGTCGATCCCCAAGGGATCGCCCAGCCCGCTGCGCGCAAGGCTCAGCAGGCTTTCGCCCGTGGCCGCGCTCAGCGCCGCGCCCAGGACGTGCCAGCCCCCCGTGGAATAGATGAACCGCCCGCCCGGCCGCGCCTGCGGGTCCAGCTGCAGCGCGCTGTCGAGCCAATTGTCGCTGGCCACCCATGCGCCGTAAGACGCCCCGGAGGTGCGCACCAGCCCGCCGCGCATCGACAGCAGATCGCCCACTGTCAGATCATCGCGGCTGTCGCCGGTCGGCGCGCGTCCCAGAAGCGGCAGCACCGGCGCCTCAACGCCGCCGATCTCGCCTTGCTCGATGGCAATGCCGGTCAGCAGCGCCACCAGCGTTTTCGACACCGATTTGACGTTGGCGATCCGGTCCAGTCCCGGCCCGCGAAACGCCTCTTCATAAAGCGCCGCGCCGCCACGCCAGACCAGCAGCGCGTGCAGTTGATCAAGCCCCTCGGCCCGCCCCGCCCAAGCGCGGCTCTGCGCCAGCGCGGGCGCGGCCAGCGGCAGGCCAAGCGCGGCTGCGGAGGTGGCAAGGAAAGCGCGGCGGGAGACGGCGGAGGATTGGCTCATGAAACAAAGTTTGCGCGTCATGGGCGCTGCGGCAAGCCAACGCCTGTTCACAGCCGCGTGGGGCGCAATTTCCGCGACGCAGCCGCTTGACGCCAGCCCGCGCCGCCAGTAGATCAGCACTCCAGAGCGCGGGTATGGTGAAAAGGTATCACGCGAGCTTCCCAAGCTTAAGTTACGGGTTCGATTCCCGTTACCCGCTCCATCCCCCCCGCCCAGCCTAGATCACGGTCCTAAGTCCACGGCCCACTGGCCTCAGACCTCAGCCCTTAGACGTGCCCGCAGCGCCGCGACACTGCTGCGGATCTCATCCCGCACCTGCCCCTCGCGCGGCGCGTCGCGCAGCGTGGTCAGCAGCGCCTCCGAGGGACGCCCGCGCCGCGCCCAGACCTGCCGCCCCAGCACCCCCAGCGCCCCGGCGGGCAGATGCTCCGGCATCTCGCGGCCCGAGAGCGTGGCCCAGACCAGCGACCAGCAGCGCGCCACCGTCCAGGGATTATAGCCGCCGCCGCCCGAGACGATCATCCGCGGCGCCAGCGCGCGCAATTCCCGCACCGCCGAGGCATGGGCATTGTTCGACAGCGCCAGCCGCGCCAGCGGATCCTCCAGCACCGCATCGGCGCCGCATTGCAAAAAGATCGCGTCGGGCCGGAACTCTGCCACCGCCGGCAGGATCATCTCTTGCAGCACATGGGCGAATTCGCTGTCGTTGAACTCCCGCGGCACCGGCAGATTGAACGCCGCGCCCCCGGCTCGATCCTCCAGCGCGCCGGTGAAGGGCCAGCGCCGCGCCTCATGCACGGAAATCACCCGCACCTGCTCGGAGCCGTCAAAGGCGATCTCCACCCCGTCGCCGTGATGCGCGTCGATGTCCACATAGGCCACGCGCCGCATCCCCAGCCGCAGCAGATGGCGGATGGTCAGCACCGGCTCGTTGAGAAAGCAAAAGCCGCTGGCACGGTCGGCCAGCGCGTGATGCGTGCCGCCGCCGGGGTTGAACACCGCGCCGCCCTCCGCCGCGACGATCTCCGCCGCCAACAGCCCGCCGCCCACAGCCGTTGCCGGGCGCCGGTACATCTCGGGAAAGATCGGGTTCGACAGCGTGCCCAGCCCGTGCCGGTCGCGGGTCTGATCCGAGACCGCCCCCGCCGCCTCCGCCGCCTGCAGCGCCGCCACATAGTCCGGCGCATGAAAATCGGTCAGCGCGGCCGGCTTGGCGCGCGGCGAGTCCCGCCACTCCCGCGCCGGCAGCCAGCCCATGGCACGGCACAGATCGATCACCGCCGGCACCCGCTCGATCGACAGCGGATGCAGCGCGCCATAGCGCGAGCCGCGATAGATCTCCGATCCGATGAACACCGCCACCTCAGCACGCCCTTCCTGTGACTTCTTCTCTTTCAAAATACGCCGGGGGGAGGCCGAAGGCCGAGGGGGCAGCGCCCCCTCTGCGACCCCAAATTCCGACCCCAAATCCCGAGACCTAGCCCGCGATCGTCCGCAGCGCCTTGGCCCGCGCCGGAGGGATGGCGGCGGTCTCGACCCCGGTGAACACATGCAGCGTGTTCATCTGCCGGTCCACCACCGCGTGATCGCTGACCCAGCCGCCCATGCCCAGATAGGTGCGCAGCAGCGGCGGGATCAGCCGCATCACCCCGCGTGCCTCCGCCTCGGCGGGCGCAAAAGCCACCCGCTCCGCCGCCTTAGCGCCGATCTGCCAACGCTCGGGGGCCGCATGGCGCGCCGCGAGAAAGCCGAAAGCCTCGGCATAGGGCGCCGGATCCGTCCCGGCGAAACTGGCGCAGCCAAAGAGCATCCGCGCGCCGCCCCGGTCGACGAGCGCGGTGATCGCCCCCCACGCCAGCCGCAGCACATCGGGATCGACCAGACCGGGCCGTGTGCAGAAGCGCCCAAGTTCGATCATCGGCCCGCCGTAGCCCGCGAGCCGCTGCAGATCGTAATATTGCGCGGAATAGCTGTTGCCGATCTCGGCGCTGGTATCGAGCCAGAGGTAGCGGAAACAGGCCTGAAGCTGCCCGGTGCGATCCTCGATCAGCGCGTGGCTGCAGCGCGTGTCGAGCGGGTCCACATCGGCCCCGCCCTCGGGGCCAAAGAACGCCAGCCCGCGCAGCCGCTGCGCTGCCGCGACATCGGCAGCGCCTTGCGCGAGGCGGACCCTCAGGCCGCCGCGGGATAGAAGAACGCCGCCCTCTCCCGGTGCAGCGTCGTGCAGGCGGGAGGACATGGCGCGTGCCTCACTGCTGGTCGAAATCGCCGAGGGAAAGCCCGCCGATATTGCCGAAGAGCTTGCGGATGAAGCCCAATTCGCCATCGGTGGTGCGGGTGATCCGCCGGGTCAGCGGCACGACATTGCCATCCTCGAGCCCGTAGCGGGTGATATTGTCCACCACGCCCTGCCCGTCGAAGGTGATCGCCAGCACCTGCCGGTCCACCACTTCGGGCTCGTGCCAAGCAAAGCTGCGCACTTCCGACTCGATGTAGTAATAGCCGCCCTGATCCAGCACGCCCGAGGCCGTGGGAACGCCGATGACGTCCTCTACGGTCGCGCGGGTGTCGATACCGGGCACGATCTGCTGCAATTCGTCTTCGCGCGGCACGTAACCGTGGGTCTGGTACTGTGCCGTACAGGCGCTCAATACCAGCGTAGCCGCTCCGGCCAGAAATGCGAATCTCAACCGTGATACCATGGACGCAGTCCTGCCCCTTGCCTTGCCCTCGCGGGCCTTCTATCCCGCATTACACAACCGAGCCAAGCGCTTCAAGCAAAGGAAAGCCCAGCCTATGGACAGAGGCGGAAACCCCGCGCGGCTGCGCGTCTCGACGATGCGCCGCGACTCCCCCACAGAATTCGATTTCCGCCCCGACGCGGACGAACGCGCCGCCATGGCCGAGCAGTTGGGTCTGCTGGGTCTGCGCAAGGCGCGGCTTGCCGGACGGCTCAGCCCCGAGGCGGGCGGGGCCTATCGGCTGACCGCCGAGCTTGGGGCCACCGTGGTGCAGCCCTGCGTCGTCACGCTCGATCCGGTGACCACGCGGATCGACGAGCCGCTGAACCGCGTCTTCCGTCCCGCCGCGCAGATCGCCGAGCCCGATCCCGGCTCGGAAATCGAAGTGCCCGAGGAGGAAGAGGACGAACTGCCCGACGTGATCGACCTTGCGTCGATTCTGACCGAGGCCCTCAGCCTTGCGCTGCCGCCCTACCCGCGCAGCGAGGGAGCCGAGGCCGCCGCCGAGCAGTCGTCGCAGATCATCGACGCCGCAGAGGCAGAGGAGCAGGACCGCGAATCTCGTCCGAACCCGTTTGCCGGGCTCGCGGGACTGCGCGATCAGCTCTCAAAAGACGAAAAAGACGAGAAGTAAGAGCGATAAGCGCGAAATCTCTCTTGCGTCTTTGCAAGAAATACCTATTTTCGCGCCTTCATCGGAATTCCGGGTTGCCAGCCGCCATGGGTTAAGACTATGAGGCCGGACACGCCCGAACGTTATCGGGCACTCGTATAGCCCCCACACGCGAACAATCGAGGTTGAGACATGGCCGTCCAACAGAACAAAGTATCGAAATCGCGCCGCAACAACCGTCGCGCCCATGACGCGCTCGTCGCGGCCAACCCCAATGAATGCAGCAACTGCGGCGAACTGAAGCGCCCGCACCACGTCTGCCCCTCCTGCGGCCACTATGCCGACCGTGAGGTCGTCGCCATGGCCGACGAGATCGACCTGGACGAAGACGCGGCATAATTTGCTGAAAGGCCCGGTCGTCGCATGACATCCGCAACGGATAACCGTCAAGCGCGCGGGCCTCTGGTCCTTTCCATCGACGCCATGGGTGGCGATCGCGGACCGGCAACCATCGTTGCCGGTCTTTCCGCCTTTGCGCGGAAGCACCGCGATGTCCGCTTCCTTTTGCACGGACCCGAGGCAGAACTGCGCCCGCTGGTGGACAAGCACAAAGGCTTGCCCGCCCAGGTCGAGATCCGCGACGCTTCCGGCGTCGTGTCGATGGAAGACAAACCCAGCCACGTGATGCGCAACGGGCAGGACACGTCGATGTGGTCCACGCTCGATGCGGTGCGCAACCGTGAGGCCACCGTTGCCGTGTCCTGCGGCAACACCGGCGCGCTGATGCTGCTGTCGATGGTCCGGCTGCGCAAGCTGCCCGGGGTGAACCGCCCTGCCATCGCCGTGCTCTGGCCCTCGCTGAACCCGCAGGGGTTCAACGTGATGCTGGACGTGGGCGCGGACATCCGCGCCGACGCCGACGATCTGCTGAAATACGCGATGATGGGGGCGTCCTACGCCCGCAACGGTCTGTCGCTGACGCGCCCGCGTGTCGGCCTGCTGAACGTCGGCACCGAAGAGCACAAAGGCCGCGCCGAACTGAAAGCCGCGCATGACCTGATCGCCGCGAACGCCGAGGCGGGCAGCTTCGACTATGTCGGCTTCGTCGAAGGCGGAGACATCCCCGGCAAGCGCTGCGATGTCATCGTCACCGACGGGTTCACCGGCAATATCGCGCTCAAGACCGGCGAAGGCACCGCCTCGCTGATCAACAAGCTGCTGCGTGAGGCTTTCACCTATTCGCCGCTGTCACGGCTTGCGGCCCTGCTGGCGCTGAGCTCGCTCAAGCGGCTGCAGGCGCGCGTCGATCCGCGCCGCAAGAACGGCGGCGTGTTCCTCGGGCTGAACGGAACCGTGGTGAAATCCCATGGCGCCGCCGATGCCACCGGGGTGGCAGCAGCGGTGGAACTGGCCTATGACCTCGCGCAGTCGGGCTTTGGCGACAGGCTGGCGGCACGGGTTGCCGCCTCTGCCGCAAGCGCAGAGCCCACAGAGCCGGCAGAAGCCACAGAGACAAAAAAGAGCGGAACAGGCATATGAGCATACGGGCAAAGGTCGCGGGCGTCGGGCATTACCTGCCGGAGCGCATCGTCCCCAACTCGGAATTCGAGAAAACCCTCGACACCTCCGATGAATGGATCCGCACCCGCTCTGGCATCGAACGCCGCCATTTTGCCGCCGAGGGCGAGACCACCTCGATCCTCGCCGCCCATGCCGCCGCCGCCGCGCTGAAAGATGCCGGCGTCGACGCCTCCGAGGTCGACGCGCTGATCGTCGCCACCTCGACCCCCGACCTCACCTTCCCCTCCGCCGCCACCATGGTGCAGGCGCGCATCGGCATGACCGGCGGGTTTGCTTTTGACGTGCAGGCGGTCTGCGCGGGCTTCGTCTATGCGCTGGCCAATGCCAACGCGCTGATCGTCGCGGGCACCGCCAAGCGCGTGCTGGTGATCGGCGCCGAGACCTTCTCGCGCATCATGGATTGGACCGACCGCTCGACCTGCGTGCTCTTCGGCGACGGCGCGGGCGCGCTGCTGCTCGAAGCGGATGAGGGCGAAGGCACCTCTGCCGACCGCGGCATTCTCTCGGTCGATCTGCATTCCGACGGCAACTTCCGCGATCTGCTCTATGTCGACGGCGGTGTCAGCACCCAGTCGATCGGCTACCTGCGGATGGAGGGCAAGGAGATCTTCCGCCACGCGGTCGAGAAGCTGGCCAAAACCGCCACCGCCGCGATGGAAAAGGCCGGGATCAGCTCGGAAGAGGTGGACTGGGTCGTGCCGCATCAGGCCAACATCCGCATCATCAACGGCACCGCGAAAAAGCTCGGCCTGCCGATGGAGCAGGTGGTGGTCACCGTGCAGGATCACGGCAACACCTCCGCCGCCTCGATCCCGCTGGCGCTGTCGGTCGGCAAGGCCGAAGGCAAGATCAAAACCGGCGACGTTGTGGTCACCGAGGCCATCGGCGGCGGTCTGGCATGGGGCGCGGTGGTGCTGCGCTGGTAAGCGCCAGCGCCTCGCCCTGCCCCAATCCTGGGCCCGGCTTCCCACCCGGCCCCCAACCCAGCCCGAAAACTCCGGCAAAATCCGGCCCTTGCACGGCAAGAGGACGCTCCGCGCGCTTGACTCGGAATCCGCCTGCCCCCTATGCTTGGCCGCAACCTTTGGAGGCTGCCACTATGAGTGACAAGACTTTGACCCGGATGGACCTGAGCGAAGCCGTGTTTCGCGAAGTGGGCCTGTCGCGCAATGAAAGCGCGGAACTGGTCGAATCCGTGCTGCAGCACATGTCCGACGCGCTGGTGCGCGGCGAACAGGTGAAGATCTCGTCCTTCGGCACCTTCTCGGTGCGGGACAAGGCGGCGCGCATCGGCCGCAATCCCAAGACCGGCGAAGAGGTGCCGATCCAGCCGCGCCGCGTGCTGACCTTCCGGCCCTCGCACCTGATGAAAGAACGCGTGGCCGAGGGCAACAAGTCCTGAGCGGCCCGCGCTGATCCAACTGCAACCCTGCGTCCCCTCCGCCCCGCGCCCCAGCGCTTCGTCTGGGGGGCGCTTCTGAGGGGACCGACCACATGAGCAAGTCGCGCGACGCCTTCCGCACCATCAGCGAGGTCGCCGAACTGCTGGAGACCCCGGCGCATGTGCTGCGCTTCTGGGAAACCAAGTTCACCCAAGTCAAACCCGTGAAACGCGCCGGCGGCCGCCGCTATTACCGGCCCAATGACGTCGCGCTTCTGGCCGGAATCCGGCAGTTGCTGCATGACGACGGGCTGACCATCAAGGGCGTGCAGAAGGTCCTGCGCGAACAGGGCGTCAAACATGTGGCAGCCATCGCGCCGCCGCCCGGCCTGCTGGACGAAAGCGGCGAGGATGTCGCCGAGGGCCCCGCCGCGCCGACCGCTGCCGAACCCACACCGCAACAAGACAGCGCCACCGTCCTGCCCTTCGCGCAGCCGCAAGCCGCGCTGCTAGAGGCCGTGTCGGATGCCCCCGCCGAACCGGAGCCTGCCCCCCAGCCCGAACCTAATGCGACCGACACACCGCTCTTTGCCGAGGCCAGCGATCCGGACCCGCAGGCCGCCGCCGATGATGCGCTCTGGCAGCCCGACCCTCAGGCAGACGCTCAGGCAGAAACTGAGGCCCTACCCGCAGAGCCCGTCGACACCCCGGAAGAGCCGCTCCCCGGCTTCCTGACCCAATCACTGGAGGACCGCGGTGCCACACCTCTGCCCGAAGCTGGAAGCGCCGAAGGCGCCCCCGCTGCCGCTGCCCCGCTGCCCGAGGTCGCGCAGCTCGACAGCCTGCCGCAGCCCGCGTCCGGACCGCTCACGGCGCTCGCCACAGCCCCGCAACTGACCGCGCAGCAAGCGGTTTCCGCCCGCGCCCAACTGGCCGCGCTGCGCGCCTTCGTCGCCGCGCGCGATAGCCATTCGGCGGCGTGAGAAAATTGGTGAAAAAACTTGCGCATTAGGGGTTGTGCCTGCGCTCAGAACCAGTAAATACCGGCCTCACAAGTCGGGCTATAGCGCAGCCTGGTAGCGCGTCCGTCTGGGGGACGGAAGGTCGCAGGTTCGAGTCCTGCTAGCCCGACCAATTCACCCCCGCCGCCGTTTCTGACTTGTTCCGCCCCTTAGGGTGAGAGAAACGGCCAGAGGTAAGCCTCTACCAATCCATAGAAATTTTTAGCAACTCGCACTTGAGCGTAGCTAACCCGTCACCCTGTTGGCTGCTGTCACACAGCCGCGCCCGAAGCGCTGCCCGCGCGCATTTGCCGTTCCCCTCGCCCACGCCGCTTGCTAAGCAAGTTCAACGCAATACCGGGGGATCGTGACCATGACAGGGGTGCTCGCCAGCCAGCAGATTTCGGCGCTCGTCGACAGCGGAGCCATCCGCAGCGCAGCACCGCTCGTCGAGGGGCAAATCCAACCCGCCAGCCTCGATCTGCGACTCGGCCATGAGGCGATCCGCGTGCGCGCCTCCTTCCTTGCCGGAGCCGGACGCCCGCTGGACGCGCGGCTGCAAGAGTTCGAGATGCACCGCGTCGACCTCACCGAGGGCGCCGTGCTGGAGAAGGGCTGCGTCTATGTGGTGCCGCTGCTCGAAAGCCTCGATCTGCCCGAGGATCTCTCGGCCGTCGCCAATGCCAAAAGCTCGACCGGGCGGCTCGACCTGCTGACCCGAACGATCACCGATGGCGGCACCGAGTTTGATCGAATCGCGCCCGGCTACAAAGGGCCGCTCTACGCCGAGATTTGCCCCCGCTCCTTCTCGGTGCTGGCGCGCACCGGCATGCGGCTCAACCAGATCCGTTTTCGGCGCGGCCAGTCGGTGCTGAGCGACGCCGAGCTTACCACCCTGCATGAGGCCGAAACGCTGGTCAGCGGCGGCCCGGCGGTGATCGGTGAGGGCCTTGGCTTTTCCGTCGACCTGCAACCCGGCGCTGGCGAGCTTGTCGGCTGGCGCGCCAAGCCGCACACCGGGGTGATCGACCTTGACCGGATCGGGCAGTATGACCCGGCGGAGTTCTGGGACCCGCTGCAGGCCTCGCGCGGGCAGCTGATCCTCGACCCCGACGCATTTTACATTCTCGTCAGCCGCGAAGCGGTGCATATCCCGCCGCTCTATGCCGCAGAGATGGCGCCCTATCTGGCCATGGTCGGCGAGTTCCGCGTGCATTACGCGGGCTTCTTCGATCCGGGCTTTGGCCATTCCGCGGCTGGGGGCAGCGGCTCTCGCGGGGTTCTGGAAGTGCGCTGCCACGAAGCCCCCTTCGTGCTTGAGCATGGACAGATCGTCGGGCGACTGGTCTATGAGCGTATGGATGAGCCGCCAGAGCAGCTTTATGGGGCCGGGATCGCCTCGAACTATCAGGGTCAGGGCCTGAAGCTGTCGAAGCACTTTCGCAGCTAAGGCCCGGCGGGTCACGCCGCCTCACAGAGCACCACACCCCGCTCACCCTGCTTGCGCGCCTCATCCAGCGCCTGCCGCGCCCGGCGCAGCGCGGGCCCGAGATCGCCGTCGCCGCGCCGCGCCATGACCACGGCAGCGGTGAGCGCAATCGGCAGCAGTTCCCGCTCGGGATCGCGCAATTCGCCGCCCCGCGCGCAGAGGTCCTGCGCCCGCATCGTCAACGAATCCAGCGTGCAGTTCCGGGCCAGCAGCATCAGCCCCATATCCTCGTCGCGGCAGAGCAGTTCCTCGGGCGCAAGGTCGCGGTGCAGCCCGGTGGAGACCAGCCGCAGCACCCGTTCGGCGGCGGTGCGGCCATAGCGTGCCTCCAGTGCGTCTATCCCCTCCACCTCGAGCAGCACGAGCCCTTGGCTGGTGAGCGGCCCGAAGGTGGCGCTGTAAAGCTCCGCCGAGGCCCGGGTGCGCATGCCCGTCGACGGATCGCGCATGGCGGCACGGTAGAGCCGCCATTCGGTGAGGCGCAGCCGCGAGGCGCTGGCGTCATATTTGCCGCCGAGAAAGAGGATCGCTGCAAGCATCACCAGCGTGTCCACCAGCATCAGCGTCACGCTCGACAATTCGAGCCATGGGCCCGGCACGAAGCGGACCGAAACCGCCTGCGCTGCCACCAGCACGAGCCACGCGAGGAGGATACCGCGCACGATCCGACCCGAGGCCGAGCCGCTGACCAAAGGCCGCAGCAGCGCGCGGCGGGCGTGTCTGGCGACATTGGCCACCCCAAGCGCCAGCAGCAGCAGCGATGTGGACAGGGACATATCGCCGAACATCGCGGGCTGGCCGTTGAGATAGCCCACGGCGGCGATGAACGGCAGGAACATGGTCATCAGCATCAGGCTGCAAGACGACAGCGGCAGCCGCCGGTAGCACAGCTGCGCCCCGGCCAGCAGCACGAAGGACACCGCGGTGTTACCGCCCATGCGCCCGGCGCCCACGGTAATCCCCGCGCGGTAGCCGAGCCCGGTGAGCAGGCACAGCGCAATAACCATGAGCCAAAGCAGCGTCTCGCGCCCGTCAGAGCGGCGCAGGGGCCGCTGCAGCAGCGTCGCCGACAGCGCCGCGACTCCCGTCAGCAGCGTCGGCAGAGAGAGCGCCGCATCGCCGCTTGGCGCATAGAGACGCGAGATCCCGTAAATATGCCCCTCTGCCGCGATCAGCAGCAGCGCACCGGCCAGCACCAGACAGACCATGCGCGTCCACGCGAGGGGCCGGAGGCTGGGATGGGCGGGCGCGAGAAACACGCCGTTCTGCGCCGTCAGAGCCTGAAATTTCGCACTGTGATCCACCTGTCCGGCCTCCGGAATTCGCTTGGTAAGACAGGCATCCTCGCAGATCACAGTTAAAGCGGGCTTTAGATGACGCCGCCGCCACACCGCGATCTTCGACTTACTCCGACGCATTTGACGAAAACCTGCGCGGACCTGCCATCCCCGGCTGCCGAGCGACGTCAAAAGCATGCACCAGATCGCGCGAGGGCAAGATAACTCCCCCCGTTGCGATCTTGTTCCAATTCACCAAGCCGCCAAGCGCCATTCCGCCCAAACAATGAAATATCAATCACTTCGGGAGGTTTTTTCATCTTTCCGGGAACGGTCTTGCTGATCTTGCGGTTGAGGCACCAGAACGGCGGATCGCAGCGCGGCCGCCAAAGATCAGAAAGGATTACTCCGATGACCACCAAGAAAACGCTTCTGCTTTCGCTGCCGCTTGCCGCTCTGGTTGCCGCTCCCGTCTCCGCCGCGATGAGCGCCTCGGCCACCACCGAGCTGAACCTGCGCGCAGGCCCCGGCCCGCAGTACCAGATCGAGAACGTGATCCCCTCGGACGCCGAAGTTGACGTGAAGGGCTGCCTGGCAGACGCGGAATGGTGCGAGGTGAGCTATGAAGGTGTGGAAGGCTGGGCCTATTCCGCCTATCTGACCACCCCGGTCGAGGACGAGCCGGTTGTGCTTTACGAAAACCGCGACCGCGTTGAGGTGAAGACCATCACCTATGAAGACAAGGACAATGCCGCAGCTGGCGCAGGTGTCGGCGGTGCATGGGGCGCGGCCGTGGGCTCGCTGCTGGTGGGCGGCCCGGCTGCCGTCGCAGCAGGCGCGGTGCTGGGTGCCGTGACCGGCGCGGCCAACAACGCCGAAGAAAAGACCGTCACCTATATCGAGCGCAACCCGGTCGAGCCGGTCTATCTGAACGGCGAAGTTGCCGTGGGCGCAGGCATCCCGCAGGAGATCGAGGTCTATGAGGTGCCGGAGAGCGACTTTGAGTATCTCAACGTCAACCAGCAGACCGTGCTGATCGACCCCGAGACCCGTCGCATCGTTCAGGTCGTGCGCTAACTTAGCGCCGCAATAGATTGACTATAAATACGAAAGGCCCCGATTGATCGGGGCCTTTTGACGTCTGCATGGCGCCTTGGACTGGCAAAGACGAGGTCAGTCTTCGAAAAGTTCCGACTGACCGGGGGCTTCGTCTTCCTCGTCGTCGTCGTCTTTCTGACCCAGCGAAATGCTGCCCGGCGGCGGGCGGTTGTCGAGCAGACCGGCGGCGCGCAGTTCCTTCAGCCCCGGCAGGTCGCGCGCGTTCTCGAGCCCGAACTGGTCGAGGAAATCCTGCGTCACCACGAAGGTCACAGGGCGGCCGGGGGTCATCTTGCGGCGGCCAAAGCGGATCCACTCCATCTCCAGAAGCTGGTCGATGGTGCCGCGCGAAACGCTGACGCCGCGAATCTCCTCGATCTCCGCGCGGGTCACCGGCTGGTGATAGGCGATGATCGCCAAGGTCTCGATCGCCGCGCGCGAGAGCTTGCGGGTCTCCACCGTTTCCTTTTGCATCAGGAAACCGAGGTCGGGCGCGGTGCGGATCGCCCAAGCGTCGCCAACACGCACCACATGCACGCCGCGCCCCTCATAGCGTTTGCGCAGATGCGCCAGCGCCTCGGCGGGATCGCAGCCATGCGGCATGCGGTCTTCGAGCTCGCGCGCCGTCACCGGCTCGGCAGAGGCGAAGAGGATGGCCTCGACCATACGCTCCTGCGCGCCCATGGGCGGTGCCTCGAACAGGCTGTCCTGATCCTCCTCGGCAGGCTGCTCGGGGCGGAAATCGTCGATATCTTCACTCACGCGGGGTCTCTCTCTTGCGCAGATGGATCGGCGCGAAGGTCTCGTCCTGCCGGATCTCCACATGGCCTTCCTTGGCCAGTTCCAGCGAGGCGGCAAAGGTGGCGGCGGTGGCAGAGCGCCAGCGCATGGGATCCTCGGACCAGCCATCGGGCAGCCAGCCAGAAATGTCGGTCCACTCCCCGGCAAAGCCCATCAGCCCGCGCATCCGGTCGAGCGCCTGTTCCATGGTGAAGACGTCGTGGCGGTCCATCACGAAGGGGCGGAATTCGTCGCGGGTGCGGATGCGGGCATAGGCCTGCATCAGATCGATCAGCGAGGCGGTATATTTCACCTTGCGCACGCGCTGCATGTCCTCTGGGATACCGCGGGCGAAAAAGTCGCGCCCCAGCCGGTCACGCGCCATCAGCCGGGCGGCGACGTCGCGCATGGCCTGCAGACGCTCGAGCTGAAAGGCAAGGTGGGCGGCCAGTTCCTCGCCCGACGGACCCTCTTCGGTGGGATCGGGCGGCAGCAGCAGGCGCGATTTCAGGAAGGCCAGCCAGGCGGCCATCACCAGATAGTCGGCGGCCAGTTCGATGCGCAGCTCCTTGGCGCGCTCGACGAAGGCGAGATATTGGCGCGACAGCTCCAGCACCGAGATCTTGCGCAGATCGACCTTTTGCGTGCGCGATAGCGACAGCAGCAGGTCGAGCGGCCCCTCATAGCCCTCGACGTCGACGATCAGCGCCTCCGCCGCAAGACGGTCGGCGACGCTGAGCGTCTCGAACTCCAGTTGCGAATTGTCCTGCATGTGATCAGCGGTGCCCGGCCAGCAAGGCCTCACGTTCGGCCCTGAGGGCCGCTATGTCAATCTCGGCAGGCACGGTGCGCGTGCGCAGCGCCGCCTCGGCGCGCGTCTGCGCAGCCTCGGTCATCCAGCCTGCCTCGCGCACCGCCTGTTCCATCTCGGGCATCTTGCCGTTGCAATGCAGCACCAGATCGCAGCCCGCGGCAATCGAGGCCGCGCTGCGCTCGCCGATGCTGCCCGTGAGCGCCTCCATCGAGATGTCGTCGGTCATCAGCAGGCCCTGAAAGCCGATGTTTTCGCGAATGAGCGTGATCATTGCCGGGTCGATGGTGGCGGGCTTGGTGTTGAGCCCTTCAAAGACCAGATGCGCGGTCATCGCCAGCGGCAGATCGGCGAAGGGCCGGAAGGCGGCGAAATCCACCTCTTCCAGCTCCGCGCGCGGCGCGTCGATGCGCGGCAGGTCCTTGTGGCTGTCGAGCTGCGCAAGCCCATGACCGGGCAGGTGTTTCATCACCGGCAGCACGCCGCCATCGACCATGCCCTTGGTCGCGGCCTTGCCCATTTCGACCACCTGCGACAGGCTCTCGCCATAGCAGCGGTTGCGCAGGAAGGCATGGGTCTGAGACCGCGCCACATCCAGCATCGGCGCACAATTGCCGTCGATCCCCAGCGCCAGTAGCTCGGCGGCGATCAGGCGATAGCGCAGTTCCATGGCGCGCGCGGCGTTGGGTCCGGCCTGCATCACCTCATCGAGCGGCGGCAGGAACTCGGTGGCGAGCGGCGGGCGCAGGCGCTGCACGCGGCCCCCCTCCTGATCAATGAAGATAGGGGCGTGCCAGCCCACAGCGGCGCGCAGATCGTCGCAGAGCGCGCGGATCTGCTCCGCCGTTTCAAGATTGCGGGCAAAGAGGATGAACCCGAACGGGCGCGCTTCGGCAAAGAAACGCGCCTCGTCCTCGCTCAGCACCGGGCCGAGCGGGGCCAGAATAGTCGCTCCGAAGCGGCTCACCGGGTGGTCACCGGGATGCAGTCGGCGTTTTCGGCAACGAAGGCGGCGCAGAAGCGGCGCGCGTCGGCCAGATCGTCAAAGCCCGCGGCGCGCAGCCGGTAGAAGGTACGCCCGCCCGAGCTTGCCTTTTCGATCACCCGATCCTTGCCGTCCATGAACTCGCCAAACCGGGCGCTGAAGCGCTGCCATTCCTCGCGCGCCACATCGGCGCTGACATAGGCGCCAAGCTGCGCAAGCCGCGTGCCAGCGGGCAGCGTGTCGGGGCTGATCTCTTCGGGGCCAACGGCTTCGGGCTCTGCCGGGGCCAATGCGACCGGCTGGTTCAGCAGATCGCCGGGACGGGTGGACGGCCGCAGCGAGCGGATCAGCGCGCCCGCGGGCGCGGCGCCGGTGACGCTGGCGACCAGTTCGCCCTCGCCGTCCTCACCATCAAGATCGCTGAGCGGCTTGGCATTGGCGGCGATCTGATCGGCAAGCGCCTGAATTGGATCGACCTCGCCGCCTTCGGCCAGATCATCGCTCAGCCCCTCGCCGGACGCGTCGCTGGACAAGACCGCCGGTTCGATCCGGTCGGCGTTGCGCTGCGCCTCGGCCAGCCGCGATTGCGGGATATCTTCGTCCGAGAGACCAATCCCCTGCGGCGCCAGCAACAGCCGGTCCGCGCCGCCCTCGGCGGTGCCGGTCCCGGCCACGGCGTTGACCGCAAGCCCCTGATGGTCGGCGGTCGAGCCGCCCGGATCCTCGGGCGCCACGCGCATGGGACCGTCCATGGCCTGCACCACGGGGATCCCGTTCACATCACGCATCAGAAGATCGTAGCCCCAGACGCCAACGCCAACGACCAGCGCCAGCGACACCGCCGCACCGGCCCAATTGGCCAGCGATGCGGCGCGGCGCCCGGACGGGGCCGGTGCCTCCGGCCCCTCATAGGGGTAATCGGGGTAGTCCGCGGAATAATCCGCCGGGTAGTCCGCCATGTCTGCCTCGGTCTGCCTGTCGGGCCGGCGACGGGTGTCGCTGCCGGCCATCTTGCTCTGCCTTATTGCCCCGAGGCGCCTTATGTCAGCGCATCTCTTCTGCCGGGGTCACGCCCAAGATACCAAGACCCGCCGAAATGACAACCGCGACGGCCCGTGCCAGCGCGATTTTGCCTTGGCTGACAGTCGGATCGTCCTGCAGGAAGCGCAGGTCGGGCTCGTCGTGGCCGCGGTTCCACAGACCATGCAGATCCGAGGCCAGTTCGTTGAGCCAGATGGCAACCTTATGCGGCTCGTGGCCCTTGGCGGCGATCTCGACGAGGCGCGGCCATTCGGCGACCTTCTTGGCCAGCGCCAGCTCTGCCTCATGGGTCATGCCCGATAGATCGACCTTGGACAGCGCCGCATCGCTGACGTCGATCCCCGCCTCCTGCGCCTTGCGCATCACCGAGCAGACACGCGCGTGGGCGTATTGCACGTAGAACACCGGATTCTCGCGGCTCTGCTCGACGGCCTTGGCGAAGTCGAAGTCCAGCGAGGCGTCGTTCTTGCGGGTCAGCATGACGAAACGGGTGACATCGGGGCCAACCTCTTCGACCACGTCGCGCAGGGTGACAAAGGTCCCTGCCCGCTTGGACATTTTGAATTCTTCGCCGTTTTTGAAGAGCTTAACCAGCTGGATCAGCTTGATATCCAGCGGCACCTTGCCATCGGACAGCGCCGAAACCGCCGCCTTCATCCGCTTGACGTAGCCGCCGTGGTCGGCGCCGAACACGTCGATCAGCATGTCGAAGCCGCGGCTCACCTTGTCGTAGTGATAGGCGATGTCGGGGGCGAAATAGGTCCAGCTGCCGTCCGACTTCATGATCGGGCGGTCGACGTCATCGCCATGCTCGGTCGACTTGAAAAGGGTCTGCTCGCGCGGCTCCCAATCCTCGGGCTTCTTGCCCTTCGGCGGCTCCAGCACGCCGCGGTAGATCAGGCCCTTCTCTTTCAGCGAGTCGATGGCGGCCTCGATCTTTCCGGTGCCGTAGAGCGACTTTTCCGAGAAGAAGTGATCCATCTTCACGCCGAGCAGCGCCAGATCCTCGCGGATCATGCCCATCATCTCGTCGGTGGCGAAGTTGCGCACCTCTTCGAGCCATTCGGCCTCGGGCTGATCGACATATTTGTCACCAACCTGCGCCTTCAGCTTCTCGCCGACGCCGATGAGATACTCGCCCGGGTAGGTTCCGGCTTCGAACTCAACAGTGCGGCCATGCGCTTCGAGGTAGCGCAGGTACACAGACCGCGCCAGCACGTCGACCTGCGCGCCGCCGTCGTTGATGTAATACTCGCGCGTCACAGCGTAGCCCGCGTAATCCAGCAGCGAGGCCAGCGCATCTCCAAAAACAGCGCCGCGGGTGTGGCCCACGTGCATCGGGCCGGTGGGGTTGGCCGAGACATATTCGACGTTGACCTTCAGCCCCTGCCCCATGTCCGAGCGGCCATAGTCGGTGCCGGCCTCAAGCACGGTGGCGGGCAGCGCCTGCCACACCGACGGGTCGAGGCGCAGGTTGAGGAACCCCGGGCCCGCAACCTCGGCGCTGGCGATCCGGCTGTCGGCGCCCAGCTTGGCGGCGAGCGCCTCGGCGATGTCGCGCGGCTTTTGCTTGGCGGGCTTGGCCAGCACCATCGCGGCATTGGTCGCCATGTCGCCATGCGACGGGTCTCGCGGCGGCTCCACCGTCACGGCGGCGGTCGCCAGCCCTTCGGGCAGCGCGCCTTCGGACTGCAGCGCCTCGATTGCCTGAAGGACAAGCGCGCGAATGTCGGTGAAGAGGTTCATCTATCTGTCTCCATACGGTCGGATGCTCCTCTACCATCTTGGCCCGCAGGGTCAAATGCAGAGAGCGGCGGAATGGCCGGGAATGTGCCGGAACGCCCGCAGGCGGCCCCGAAACCCATGCCCGGCCCCTGCCCTAGACCGCTTTCGCGCCCTTCAGCGTGTCATTGCCGTTCTCGTCGCGGCGGTCTTCCTTGCGCTCTTCGCGCTTGGGCGCCAGCACCACCAGCCGCACGCCGTCGGCCTCTTTCGGCGCATCATCCGGCCCAAGCAGGCGGAAAGTGCCATTGGGCCCAAGATCGGCGACGATATGCCCGCGCGGGTTCATCTCACGCCAGTTTTCCAGCGTGAACTCTTCGGTGAGCCTTGAGACGCGGAACTCCCAGCCCTCGGAGATGCGCGCGTTGCCCTCCCAATAGCTCTCGTCCGGCCCGAAGCGGCGCCCGCCCAGCGTGGCGGGCAGCGCGTGGCGGGTCGAACTGTCGCGCTGCGGCTTGAGCTGGAAGATGTGCTCGCGCCCGAAATCCGGCGCAAGGTCGGTGGCCACCAGAGTGTTGTAGGCGTCATTGTCGGTGGCGGCGATCAGATGCTCATAGCTCACCAGATCGAGCCGATGCTCGGCGGCTTCCGACAGGATGTCGCCAAAGAACGTATCCAGCCCCGCCTTGCGCGCGTCGCGCAGATGCGCGTGGTTGGGATCGGCAATCAGAACGGGCAGCTCCAGCTTCTTCAGCGCCAGACCCAGCGCCACCGACCAGCGCGAGCCGCCGGTGATCAGCACGCCGGGCGTCTCGGTCGCGGTCTGCCCCAGAAGCCGCGCCATGGGCGCCAGCGTGAAGCCGTGCAGCACCACCGTCGCCGCCACCAGCGCGAAGGCCAGCGCCGGGATGCGGCCCGCGTCCTCGATCCCCAGCGACACCAACCGCTGGCCAAACAGTCCGGCCACCGCCACCAGCACCACGCCGCGCGGCCCGGTGAAGGCCACCAGCAGCCGCTCGGACCACGGCAGATTGGTGCCGATGAGCGAGATCAGCACCGGAATGGGCCGCGCCAGCAGGATCACCGACAGCACGAAAGCGGCGGCGCGCCAGTCGAGCGAGGTCAGCGTCTCGCGGCTCATGTTGGCGGCGAGCAGGATGAACACGCCCGAAACCAGCAGGATCGTCGCGTGCTCCTTGAAACGGCGCATCTCTTCGTAGCTGGCGAGCCCGGCGTTGGCGATCCACACGCCCATCAGCGTCACCGCCAGCAGCCCGCTTTCATGCAGCACCGAGTCGGCCAGCGCAAAGACCGCCAGCATCGACACAAACAGCACCGGCACCTTCATGTATTCGGGCACCTTGCCGCGCTTGAAGGCCTGCGACAGCCCCCAGCCGCCCAGCACCCCCAGCGCCGAGGCCGCAAGAATGCCCACCGCGATGTCGACCAGCGCCTCGCTCATGGACACGGCATCGGCCAGCACTGTGACCACCTCGAAGGCGAGCACCGCCGCCAGCGCGCCGACCGGGTCGTTGACGATGGCCTCCCATTGCAGCAGCGCCGAGGGGCGGTGTTTCAGCCGCGCCTGCCGCAAGAGCGGCGCGATCACTGTGGGGCCGGTGACGATCATGATGCCGCCAAAGACCGCCGAGCTTTCCCAGCTCAGCCCCGCCACCCAATGCAGCGCCGCCGCCGAGGCGGCCCAGCCCAGCGGAGCGCCGACAAAGATCAGCCGCCGCACCCCGAGCCGCGCGTCGCGCAGCCCCTGAAAGTTCAGCGTCAGCCCGCCTTCGAAAAGGATGATGGCCACGGCGATCGCCAGCATCGGCTCCATCAACTCGCCGAAATCGCCATGCGGATCGAGGATGCCGAGGCCCGGCCCGATGGCCAGCCCCGCCACCAGCATCACCACGATCGCCGGCAGCTTCATCCGCCATGCAAGCCATTGCGATCCCACGCCAAGCGCGCCCACGAGGGCGAAGCCAAGTATAGGGTCGATCCCGCCCATATCAGGTCCGGTCATTCATGGGCCCTTTCGTCTGTCCCGCGCCTCCCGCGTCCATGATCTGGTCCGCGGGGCGGCTCTGTCCAGAGCACAGGCTAACACGGGCTCATGGCACGTCGTGCAGGATATCCTTGCCGGTGAGCTTGGCATGCTGCTGCAGGGCAAAGCGGTCGGTCATCCCGGCCACGTAATCGGCCACCATCCGCGCAAGCTCGGTCTCGCCGCGCGGCTCAATCGCGCGCCAGCGCGCCGGCAACAGCAGCGGGTTGTTCATATAGATCGGGAAGAGCTCCATCAGCGCCTGCGTCACCTTCTCGCGGATCACCACCACCGAAGGCGCGCGATACATGCGGGTGAAGAGGAACGTGCGCACCTGTTTCAACTCGCGGTACATCTCGTCCGAGAAAGCCACCACCGGATGGCCAAGCGCGCGGATGTCATCGCAGCTCTGCGGGTTCGCGGCAGCGATGCGGGCGCGGCTGGTGTCGATCACGTCGCTGACCATATAGCCGAACACCCGGCGCAGCGCCTCATGGCGGCGGCGATAGGCGTCGAGGCCCGGATAGAGCCGGTCAACCTCGGCATAGGCGGGCGCGATCAGCGGCAGATCGGCGATATCCTCTTCGGTGAACAGCCCGGCGCGCAGCCCGTCCTGCAGATCATGGTTGTTATAGGCCACATCGTCGGCGATCGCCGCCACCTGCGCCTCGCCGCTGGCATGGGTGTGAAGCTCCAGATCATGCTCGGCGTTATATTCGGCCAGCGCCAGCGGCAGCGTCTCGCCGTCTTTCAGCGGCAGCAGCGGACCATTGTGCTTGGCGATCCCCTCGAGCGTGTCCCAAGTGAGGTTGAGCCCGTCGAACTCGGCATAGTGGCACTCGAGCCGGGTGACGATGCGCAGCGTCTGGGCGTTGTGATCGAAGCCGCCATAGGGCGCCATCAGATCATGCATCGCATCCTCGCCGGTATGGCCAAAGGGCGTGTGCCCAAGGTCATGCGCCAGCGCCACCGCTTCGGTCAGATCGGTGTTGAGCCCCAGCGCGTTCGCCATGGTGCGCGCCACCTGCGCCACCTCGATGCTGTGGGTGAGCCGGGTGCGGTAGAAATCGCCCTCATGCTCGACGAAGACCTGCGTCTTATGCTTCAGTCGGCGGAAGGCCGAGCTGTGAATGATGCGGTCGCGGTCGCGCTGAAAGCACGAGCGGAACGCGCTTTCCTCTTCCGCCACGCGGCGGGGTCTCGCCCCTTCGGGGTCGCAGGAATAGATAGCCATCTCTTCAGCCTTTCAGCGCATCGGGTCGCGGTTCACGGCACGGTGCTTGGCACGGCTGCGCCGGGTGGTTGCCGCTGCTCTTGAGGATCCCTATATTATGGACCGACCGGGAGATAAACCTTTGAGGCCGCCCATGAACCTGCCCCCGAAAGTGACTGACCGCGCCTATGAGCGCCTCGCCGAGATCGGTGCGGGCGCGCAGGGCAAGGCGCTGCGCATCGCCGTCGAAGGCGGCGGCTGCTCGGGCTTTCAGTATGACATCCGCCTCGACGACGCCGCCGAGGACGATCTTGTGCTCGAACGTCAGGGTGAGCGCGTGGTGGTGGACAGCGTGTCGCTGCCCTTCCTGACCGACGCGGTGATCGACTTCTCCGAAGAGCTGATCGGCGCGCGCTTCACCATCGAGAACCCCAATGCCACCAGCTCCTGCGGCTGCGGCACCAGCTTCTCGATGTAAGCGCGCCGCGCCTATGACGCATCAAAGCCACGGCAGCGCCGTGGCTTTTTTGTTTGCCTGAAAGGCCTTCCGCGCCTATTCCCCGGCGGCCGCCTTGGCGAAGCGCTCCAGCGCCTCCTCCATCTTCTCGATGTACTCGGCGTCATCGTCGATATCGAGATCGTCGAAGGTCTCCTCCGGCTCCTCCCAAAGGATCTGCGTTTCGCCATCCTCGCCCGCATAGACCAGCATCTTCAGCGGCAAATAGAGCCCGGCCCGCATGTCGTCCTGCATGGCGGGCGTGCCGAGCTTTGGATTGCCGAAGATCAGAAGCTGCGCCTCGGCAAGCTCCATCCCCGCCGCCCGCGCGCCCGCACCGTGATCGACCCGCGCAAAGACACTCGCCCCCGCGGCTTTGACACTGGCCTCGAGCCGGTCGGCGACTTCGGCCACCGAGCCTTCGGCCTGCACGCGTTCCACATCCGCGAAAGCTGCGGCCGGCAAAAGCGCCGAAAGCGCCATGGGTGCAAGAAGATGTTTCATATCGCTCCTCCCTAAAGCTGCAGATCCAAAACCAGCATCCGCCGCCCAAGGTTCCCCGCAAGCCTCTCCGCCCCCGCCACAGCCCGCTGCGGCAAACAAAAAAGGGGCGCGCCCGCCAAGGCCCGCCCCTTCTTCTCTTTTCAAATACGCATGTCGCGACCGCACCTACGGTGCCGCGCCAGAGGTCCGTTGGCGGTCCCCACTGGCGGTCAGCACCAGTGGTCCGCGCCTCAGTCCTCGGTGACCGCGTCGTCGCCGTCGCCGCCGTTGAACTCGAGCCCATGCGCCGCGCGGATCTTATCCTCAATCTCGGTGGCGATCTGGGTGTTTTCCTTCAGGTAGTTCTTGGCGTTTTCACGCCCCTGACCGATGCGCTCGTCACCGTAGGAATACCAGGCGCCGGATTTGTCGACCACGCCGGCCTTGACCCCAAGGTCCAGCAGTTCGCCGGTTTTCGAGATGCCTTCGCCGTACATGATGTCGAACTCGACCTGTTTGAACGGCGGCGCGACCTTGTTCTTCACCACTTTGACGCGGGTGGCGTTGCCGACCACTTCGTCCCGGTCCTTGATCGAGCCGATGCGGCGGATATCGAGGCGCACCGAGCTGTAGAACTTCAGCGCGTTGCCGCCGGTGGTGGTTTCGGGCGAGCCGAACATCACGCCGATCTTCATCCGGATCTGGTTGATGAAGATCACCATGCAGTTGCTGCGCGCGATCGAGCCGGTGAGCTTGCGCATCGCCTGGCTCATCAGGCGGGCGTGCACGCCGACAGAGCTGTCGCCCATGTCGCCCTCAAGCTCGCTCTTGGGGGTCAGCGCGGCGACGGAGTCGACCACCACGAGGCTGACCGCGCCCGAGCGCACCAGCGTGTCGGTAATTTCCAGTGCCTGTTCGCCGGTGTCGGGCTGCGAGATCAGCAGCTCGTCAAGATCGACGCCCAGTTTCTTGGCGTATTGCGGGTCGAGCGCGTGTTCCGCGTCGACAAAGGCCGCAACGCCGCCCTTTTTCTGTTCCTCGGCCACCGCATGCAGGGTGAGCGTGGTCTTGCCCGAGCTTTCGGGGCCATAGATCTCGATGATCCGGCCCTTGGGCAGGCCGCCAATGCCGAGGGCGATGTCGAGCCCCAGCGAGCCGGTGGAGGTTGCCTCGATGTCGCGCAGGGCGTTGTCGCCGCCCAGCTTCATGATCGAGCCCTTGCCGAATTGCCGCTCGATCTGGGCCAGCGCCGAGTCGAGTGCCTTTTGCCTGTCCGCGTTGCGCTTGCTGTCCATAGTCAGAAGATCTGCCGTTGCCATGATTTCCGATCCTTATTTCACACCGCGTCCGGGGCGGCAATCGCTGCTTTTGTTCGCCTCTTGTTCTTACTCGCCGTTATGGGACCAAAAAGAGAACATTTCAAGCGCGAACTCACGTAAGTCTTGCGAAACATGGTTAAAGAGTAGTTTATCGGCAAAAAGACAAAGCTGGGGACGGGAATGCTGGTGTTCTGGAAGGCGCGGCTGGTGCTGCTGGCGGTGCCAAAGACGGGAACCTCCGCCTATGAGGCGGCGCTGGGGCCACATGCGTCGATGGCGGTGCTCGACCCGCCCGAGCTGAAACACGCGCCGGTCTACCGCTACAACCGCTTTTTCCGGCCGATGTTCGAGAAGATGGGCGTGGAGCATATGGAGCTTATGGCCGTGGTGCGCGAGCCGGTGTCCTGGCTCGGCTCGTGGTATCGCTATCGCCAGCGCGGGTTTCTGGAGGGCAAGCCCACCTCGACCCGCGGCCTCAGCTTCGATGATTTCGTCGACGCCTATACCCGCGGCGAGCGTCCGCCCTTCGCCAATGTCGGCAGTCAGGCGAAATTCGTCGAGCCTCGGCCCAATGGCACCAACGTCACGCATCTGTTCCGCTACGAGAACCAAGCGGTGATCACCGGCTTTCTGGAAGAGCGTCTCGGCCTAACACTGGATCTGCCGCGCGAGAATGTCTCGCCGCGAGCCGATCTGGCGCTGTCTCCCGAGATCGAAGCCAAGCTGCGCCGCAAATGCGCGGCGGATTTCGAGCTTTGGGAACGGGCTGGCTGAACCCGCCGCTCAGGCCAGCTGCCGCTGCACCGTCTCGGTGAGATCGCTGAGCGAAAACGGCTTGGGCAGGAACACCGAATTGGGCACTTCGATCCGGCTTTTGTCGAGCGCTTCCTCGGCATAGCCCGACACGAAAACCACCCGCGTCCCCGGTCTATCGACCAGCGCCCGGCGCACCCAACTGGGCCCGTCGAGCCCCGGCATCACCACATCGGTGACAAAGACATCCACATGCAATTTCGCATCGCCAAGGATCTCCAGCGCCTCCTCGGCGGTCTCGGCCTCGATCACCTCAAAGCCCCGCAGCCGCAGCGCCCGGCCCGCAAAGGCGCGCACCGGCGCTTCATCCTCGACCAGCAGCACGGTGCTGCCGTCGCGCGGCGCTGAACTGGCGCTCTCCTCGGGCCTCACCGCTTCCACCTCGGCGGCCTGCTCATGGGCTGGGAAGAGCAGCGTGAAACAGCTGCCCTCGCCCATCACGCTGTCGACAAAGATGAAGCCGCCGGTCTGTTTGACGATGCCATAGACCGTCGACAGGCCAAGCCCCGTGCCCTCGCCCGTGCGCTTGGTGGTGAAGAAGGGCTCAAAGACTTTCTGCAGCTTGTCCTGCGGGATTCCGACGCCCTGATCGACCACCTTCACGCAGGCATAGGCCCCCGGCTCGACCCGCGCGCGGTCGCGCTGCAGCGGGTCGTGCAGCACGCAACGCTCGGTCTCGATGGTGATCTCGCCGCCCTCGGGCATGGCGTCGCGGGCGTTGACCACGAGGTTCATCATCACCTGCTCGAGCTGGCGGCGGTCGCCGCGGATCGGCGGCAGCACCGGATCGTGGCGCAGGGTCAGATTGACCCGCTCCCCCACCAGCCGGTTGAGCAGATGGGTAAGGTCCGACAGCGTGTCGCGCAGGTCGAGCTTTTCGGCGCTGAGCGTCTGCTTGCGCGAGAAGGCCAGCAACTGTCCGACCAGCGCCGCCGCGCGGTTGGCGTTCTGGTTGATCTGCATGAGGTCGGCATAATCGGCATCGCCCTGATCATGGCGCAGCAGCAGCAGGTCGCAATGGCCCGAGATGGCGGTCAGCAGGTTGTTGAAATCATGCGCGACGCCTCCGGCCAACTGGCCGATCGCCTGCATCTTCTGGCTCTGGACGAATTGCGCCTCGAGCGTCTTGAGCTCGGTGGCGTCGTTCAGCACTGCGACAAGCTCGGCGCGCCCGCCCTCCATCACACGGTTGAGCGTGACCTGCACGAACACCTCGCGGTCCGGGCGCACCAGCCGCAGGAACTCCGAGCGGTGCAGGCCACGGCCCGCGGCGGCATCCACCAACCAGTCGGTGATCGCGCGGCCAAGCCCCTCCATATGCTCGCCGATCCGGCTGCCATCGGCGCTGGTGACTTCGAGCATGCGGCAGGCCTCGGGGTTGGCGCGCAGGATCAGCCCGTCGGGGCGCAGCCGCAGCAGCGGCACAGGCAGCTCGTCAACGCCGTCGCGCACCGCTGCGCCGCTGGTGTCCGGCAGCCGCTGCAGGGTGATTTCCTGCCGCCCCACGCCCGCATCGGCGATATGGATCTCGAAACTCTCCGGCCCTTCCGCGGTGACCACCTGCTGCACCATGCCCGAGCGGGGCGCGGCCTCGAGCACCTCGTCGAGCCGCTTGATACGGCGGCCCAACAGGCGCCGCGCGGGCGCGTTCATATAGAGCACCGCGCCGCTGCGCCCCACGGTCAGCACCGGCGTTTCGGGGCTATGGAGGCGCGGCGGCACCGCCGGATCGGCCAAGGGCCGCGGCGGCAGACGTTCGAGCCGCCAGCAGGCCGTGCCCGCGGTTTCGATCAAAGTGACCCGGTAGCGCCCCGCAGAGGACACCACATCCTCGCTCGCCCCGCCCTCGCCATCGGCGCGCAGCAAGAGCCGCTGGATCAGCGCCGCAGCGTCAGGAAGTAGCGGCGCCAGCACCGCCTCGACCCGGTCACCCGGCCCCGCGCCCAAGCCAGCGCGCGCCGCGCGGTTGGCATAGCTCACGCGCCCGCCGCTGCCCGAGAGCAGCGCCGGCACCGGGTCCACCTCGATAAGGCCTTCGAGCGCCGCCACATCGCGCCCGGCGCGGCGCCGCCCCAGACCGCGCCGCAGCGTCAGAAGCCCCGCCAGCGCAAAGAACGCGCCGCCCGCGGCAAAAAGCGCAAGCTCCATCTCGGCGCTGGCCATATCGCCGGGCGGCGGCAGCAAGGCCGCCGCGGCGACACAGCCCAGACCGGCCGCCGCCAAAACGAGACCCGGAACCATCTCGCGCAGCTGCCGCGGCAGCCCTTTCGCCTCATAGGCCTCTGATTGCGTCACACTGCCTCCATTCCCGCGACAAGCATCACGTCTTCATGTGGCACATGCAGGATTAACCAAAGGTTAACCGCGCCGTGACATGACGTCAGGCAGCGGATGGAGCGGCAAGATTACGCTTCACGAGCGGCGCTTCAGAAGAGGTGCTTCAGGAGGCGCGTTTCAGGAGCGCGTGATAAAAACCGTCGCCACCGTCGCGCGGCAGATACTGGCGCTGCTCCGTCACCGTCCACTCCGGGTGGCGCTGCGTGAACGCCGCGATCTGCGCGCCGTTCTCGGGCGCCAGCATCGAGCAGGTCGCATAGGCCAGCACCCCGCCGGGGCGCACCAGACGCGCGGCGATATCGAGGATCTCGGCCTGCACCTTCTGCAACTCCTCCAGCCGGTCCGGCGTCAGCCGCCATTTGCCTTCGGGCGCCCGGCGCCACGCACCGCTGCCGGAACAGGGCACGTCGCAAAGCACCAGATCGTAGCTGCCCTTGGGTTTGGCCACGGGGCGCACACGGGCCCCGGCGCGCTCGGCGCGGGCGGGCAGATCGGACATGCGGCGCGGCTCGGCGTCATGCGCCTCGATCTCGCCGCCGGTGCGGGCGGCCATGGCGAGCGCCTTGCCCCCGCCCCCGGCGCAATAATCCAGCACCCGCTGCCCCGGCGCCAGCGGCAGCGCCTCGACCACCGCCTGACTTGCCACATCCTGCAGTTCCACCAGACCCTCGGCAAAGGCGCGGCCCTGCGCGATGCGGCGCGCGCCTTCGATTACCTCAAGCGCCCCTGCGGCGAGCGGATGCGGGCGGGTCTCGATCCCCTCGGCGGCCAACGCCTCCTGCGCCGCGGTCAGATCCCCGCGCAGGCTGTTGACCCGCAGAAACACCGGAGCGCGCTCGCGCAGCGCCTCTGCAGCCGGTCCCGCCTCATCGCCAAGGCTTTCGGTCAGCAGAGCGTCGAGCCAATCGGGCATGTCGCGCGCATCGGCCCCCTCGGGCAGCGCGCCCGCCGCCGTTTCGGCATCGGTCAGCGGCGCGGGGGCGTGGCCGTCGCCGGTGAACAATGTCTCGGGTGCGATCCCCTGCTGGCGCAGCAATCCTATAAGCCGCGCGCGACCGCTCTCGCCGCCGCCCTGTACGGCGGTCGAGCGCCAGCGCCGCAGCGTGTCGAAGACATGGTCACGCACCGCCGCCCGGTCCTTGGAGCCCGCGTAACGCGCGCCCCGCGACCAGCCAAGCAGCGCCTGTTCCGCCGCCATGCCGCCAGCGATCCGGTCGAGCACCTCGGCGGCGGCCTGAAGCCGTGCGCCGGGGGTCATGCTGCGCGCTCCGCCCAGAGGGCCGCGCCCGTGATCGTCCGGCTGACCCGCCCTGTGATGGAATGCTGCATGGCGCCTGCCCCTCTACCTCGCCCGCCTTGGGCCGTTCAGCGCCCCTCTACCCGGCTCCGGCGCGGCGCGTCCAGCGCTTTCCCCGCAGCGCTCGCCCCGCGACACCCAAGCTCAGGGCCGCAGCAGCCGCGGCGCGGGCGCCTCAAAGCTCATCCGTCCGGCGCGCATCCCCCACAGAGGCCGCCCGATCTCGGCAACCGTCGCCGCCCGGCTCGCCCCCGGCAGCAGCACCAGATCCGCCGCGCTGCCCAGACGGATCGCCGGATCGCGCCCCAGCAGGCGGAACGCCGCACCGCTCACCATGTCGAAACAGGCGCTCAGTTCCGCCTCCTGCCCCAGTTGCGCGACATTGGCGAAGAGATTGGCCATCCGCGGCAGCGAACAATCGCCATAGGGCGTGAACGGGTTGAGCACATTGTTGGTGGCCACCGTGCAGCACACGCCGCCCGCGTGAAAGCGATGCGCGGGCGCCACCCCGCGCGGCACCGCATGATCGAACTCGCGCCCGGTGATGAAGAGATCGGTCGCCGGCAGCACGGTCAGGGCGATCCCCGCCTCACGCAGCAGCGCCACGCTCTGCGCCAGCGCCTCGGGCGGCAGCATCGAAAGCTTTGTGACATGGCCGATCGCCACCCGCCCCTGCATGCCAAAGGCGATGGTCTGGCGCGCCACTTCGTCCAGATGCCGCCAGCCGGGATCGAGGTCGAAATCGAGGTGGAAATCCAGATCCACATCGAACTCCCGCGCCATCTCGAAGATCCGCGCGATCTGCCCATGCGGGTCACTGTCGGTATAGGGGCAGCCGCCCAGCAGATCCGCCCCCTGCGCCAGCGCCGCGCGCAGCAACTCTTCGGTGCCGGGATAGTTCAGCAGCCCTTCCTGCGGAAACACGCAGATCTGCAGATCGAGTGCCCAGGCATAGTCCTTGGCCAGTTGCTGCACTGCGTGAAACCCCGCCAGACCGATCACCGGGTCGATCTCGACCTGCGTGCGGATGAGCGTGGTGCCCTGCCCGATCGCCCGCTCCAGCACCTTCGCGCCACGGGCGTAGACGTCCTGTTGGGTGAAACCGCGCTTGGCCGCGGTCACCGCCTCAAGCGCGCCCTTGAGCGTGCCGCTGTGGTTCACCGCGCGTTCGAGGATGCAGGCCTTGTCGAGGTGCAAATGGCTGTCGGCAAAGCCGCGGATGAGCAGCCCGCCCCACGCCTCGCGCACCGGCGCATCGCTGTCGATCCGCGGCGCGATGGCGGCGATTTTTCCCTCTGCGATGCCGATATCAACCGGCTCCGCACCGTCCTGCAGCCGCGCCTGAGAGATGACAAGATCGAGGGACATGGCAAGGCCTTTCGCTTGAGAGGCGCCGCGCGCGGCACCGTTCAACCGCTTCTAGCCATTGGGTTTCCGCCAAAGCAAGACGGGCGGCGCAGGATCGCAGTTCGCGCAACCGGCGCTGCGCAGGAAAGAGGCGATGCGCCCTACCGCCCACAGCTTCGGACTCGGCCTCGGACAATTTACCGAATATTCAGAATTGATTTCATTAAATGCTGCATCTTCCGCCCGCACCGGAGAGCGCCGAAATGCCGACGATCACGATCGACGAGACGACATTCGCCAACCTGCGGATGCTGCAATCACAACGCCGAGCCGTGACACCAGCGGCCATCGTAGAACAACTGGTGCGGCAAGAAACCGAGAACTGCGCATCTGCGCCTCAAGCCGCGGCGCCCAAGCCATTGCCAGACGGCCTTGCGCTCTACGAAGTCGCCGCCAGCGCGCCCGGGCCCCCACAACTCAGTCACATGAAGCCGGTAAGGGCGACGCTCGATGGCATCCCGGTCGCTAGGCCGAACTGGAACAAGATTCTCCGCACGGTCATTAAGATCATCGACCACAGAGGGGTGGTCGGCGCGCAACTGCAGTCAGAGCTCGGCGGGCTGGCGAAAGTCGGCAAGCATATCGGAAATGGCCTTACATATGTGGCGGAGGCTGGTGTCACAGTGCGGGGTCAATCCGCAGAGTGCGCTTGGAGAGCGATCGCGCGACCGTCGAGCCAACATGGAATTTCTGTTCGAATTGAATATGCGCATAGGGATGCCGTCGCTGACGTCGGACCTTGCGAGGTCTCGGTACTTACGTCCGGCCCGCGCGAAGGGCTCGACCAGAAATATCAGCACCAGCGGTGACGCGAAAACGCGCTACCTCTCGATCTATAGTATCCCAAGCACCTACGTGCCCTACTCGCCCTTTCATGCTTGAAAGAAAGATAGCGCTCGCCGCCATAGCACACCCAAAGAAAAAGGCCGGCCCCGAAGGACCGGCCCTGATCTTCTCAATCCGCCGCGGCTCAGCCGATGCGGTAGTTCGGCGACTCGCGGGTGATCTGCACGTCGTGCACGTGGCTTTCCGACAGACCCGCGTTGGTGATGCGCACGAAATTGCAGTTCTTGCGCATCTCTTCGACGGTGGCATTGCCGGTGTAGCCCATGGCGGCGCGCAGGCCGCCGACCAGTTGGTGGATCACCGCCGAGGCCGAGCCCTTGTAGGGGACCTGACCCTCGATGCCCTCGGGCACCAGCTTGTCGCTCGCCGCGTCTTTCTGGAAGTAGCGGTCGGCCGAGCCACGCGCCATGGCGCCGAGGCTGCCCATGCCGCGGTAGGCCTTGAACGAGCGGCCCTGATAGAGGATCACCTCGCCCGGGCTCTCGTCGGTGCCCGCGATCATGCTGCCGACCATGGCGCAGGACGCCCCCGCAGCGATCGCCTTGGCGAAATCGCCCGAGAACTTGATGCCGCCGTCGGCGATCACCGGCACGTCACCGGCGGCCTTGGCGCAATCCATCACCGCCGTCAGCTGCGGCACGCCAACCCCGGCGACCATGCGGGTGGTGCAGATCGAGCCCGGGCCAATGCCGACTTTCACCGCATCCGCGCCCGCATCGATCAGCGCGCGGGTGGCATCGGCGGTGGCGACATTGCCCGCGATCACCTGCACGTGGTTCGACAGGTTTTTGGCGCGGGTCACCGCCTCGAGCACCCCGGCGCTATGGCCATGCGCAGTGTCGATCACCACGATGTCGACGCCCGCATCCACCAGCGCTTCGGTGCGCTCAAAGCCCGCGTCGCCGACGCCGCTCGCGGCAGCGACACGCAGACGGCCCAGCTCGTCCTTCGAGGCGGTGGGGTTGACCACGGCCTTCTCGGTGTCCTTCAGCGTCAGCAGGCCGGTGAGCTTGCCGCTGGCATCGGTGACCAGCAGCTTCTCGATCCGGCGCGCGCGCATCAGGCTGATCGCCTCTTCGCGGTCGGCGGGCTCTTGCAGGATAGCAAGGTGTTCCGAGGTCATCATCACCCGCACCGGCGTGTCGGGCTTTTGCGCAAAGCGCATGTCACGGTTGGTGACGATGCCGACCACGCGGTGCTTCTCATCGACCACCGGGAAGCCGGTGAAGCCGTAGCGCTCGGTCAGCGCCTGCGCGTCGGCCAGCGTCTGCTCGGGGGTCAGCGTCACCGGGTTGTAGACGATGCCACTCTCGAAGCGCTTCACCCGGCGCACTTCCTGCGCCTGACGCTCGATGTCGAGGTTCTTGTGGATCACCCCGATGCCGCCGGCCTGCGCCATGGTGATGGCCATGCGGGCCTCGGTCACCGTGTCCATCGCCGAGGACAGCAGCGGAATGTTGAGCGCGATGCTCTTCGTCACCCGCGTGCGCGTGTCAGCCGTGGACGGCAGGACGCTGGACGCAGCGGGAAGCAGTAGGACGTCGTCGAAGGTGAAAGCCTCGCGAATCTCCATGGGGGCGGCTCCTTGGGAGGGTATCGGTTGGCACGTCCCTATTGCACGGAAGTTGAGCGGGGGAAAGACCCCTCGCGATTTCGCACGCTTGGACGTGGTTTTTGTGGGGGCGCTGCCCCCGCCCTGCGGGCTCCCCCGGGATATTTGAACCAAGAGGAAGGGCTCAGAGCATCAACTCAGCCAGCGCCAGAAGGGCGAAAGGCAGCGACAGAATTAGCGCCAGCAAGAGCGCGGCGGCGCGGGTCGGACGGGCGCGCAGTGCTGTGGTGTCTCTTTGCTTGGTGGGGCGTGGGCTGAGGGGCGGGCGGCTCATGCGGCCATGTTAACCACATCGTGACTTCTCGAAACGTTAATGCCCGCATGGACGCGCCATGCCTGCCCCTGACCTTGCCCCTGCCGCAATCGCCGCAATACGCCCGCGCCTGCGCGGCTCTCGGCACCGAGACGCGCGGCGGCACATTGACTGGCTCAGGCAGCGCGTCGGGCCGCGAGTGGCTGCACTGGCAGACACAGGCGCGCCACCTGCCCGGCCTTGGCCGGGTCGAGTTGCTCTCACGCGGCCCCGTAACGCGCGATTGCGACGCCCCCGCACCGCTGGACGCATGGTTCGAGGGGTTTCTCGCAGCCCGCCCCCGCGGGCCGCTGCTGCTCAATGCCGATGGCACGCCGCCCGAGGTGCTGCGCCGCGCGGGCTTCTGGCCGCTGCTCACCCCGGCGAGCTTGGCGCTGCTGCCGCTCGGCCCCGAGACGGAGATGCGCGCCGCACTGGCGCAAAAATGGCGCAACCGGCTCAACCGGGCGCAACGCAGCGGGCTGCGGCTGCGGCGGCTGGCGCTGCGCGGCGATCACTGGCTGCTGCCCACAGAGGCGGCGCAGGCGCGCGCCCGGCGCTATCGCAACCTGCCGCCGGGCTTCCTTGCCGCCTATGCTGCCGCCAACCCCGGCGACGCGCTGATCTGGGAGGCGCGGCTGGAGGGCGCGCCCGTCGCCGCTATCGCGGTGCTGCGCCACGGGCTGATGGCCAGTTGGACCAGTGGCGTCACAAGGCCCGAGGGCCGCCGCTCCGGCGCGATGAACCTGCTGCTTTGGGAGGCCGCGCGCTGGCTTGCGGCGCAGGGGCACCTCTGGCTCGACATGGGCATCCTCAACCAGCAAGACGCGCCGGGGCTGACGCATTTCAAGCTCGGCACCGGCGCGCGCGTGCATCGGCTCGGCGGCACTTGGATGCACAGCCGCGCCCTCGCCCCGCTGGCCCGCCGCCTGCCAAGCGCCTCGGCGCGCTGATAGCCAAGCGCCTCGGTGCGTTGACAGCCGCGACGCACCTGCCCTAACACCCGCAAATGAAAAAGGGCCGGCCACCGCGCGGTGCCCAGCCCTTCTTCTCTTCGCAAATACGCCCCAAGAACTCCCGGGTGAATTGCCCGCAGGGCAAGAGGGGCAGCGCCCCTCCCCAGCGCAAGGCTTACTCGGTCACGCTCACCGAGGTCATCACGTCGGGCTTGCCGATCACCGCGCCATTGCGGCCTTCGCCGCGCTTGATCGCGTCGACCACTTCCATGCCCGAGGTCACCTCGCCCACCACCGTGTACTGGCCGTTCAGATGCGGCGCCGGGGCGAACATGATGAAGAACTGCGAGTTGGCCGAGTTGGGGTTTTGCGAGCGGGCCATGCCGACCACGCCGCGCTCGAACGATTTGTCCGAGAACTCCGCCGGCAGATCATCCATGTCCGAGCCGCCGGTGCCCGCCATGCGCAGGTCCTCGCCCAGCTTGCCGTATTGCACGTCGCCGGTCTGCGCCATGAAGCCGTCGATCACCCGGTGAAACACCACGCCATCATAAGCGCCGGATTTCGCCAGTTCGGTCAGCCGGGCCGAGGCCTCGGGCGCGACATCGTCGAACAGTTCGATGTGGAAGGTGCCATTGGCGCCCTCGCCTTCGACCTGCACGTCGAGCCCCGCCGCCAGCGCGGGCGAGGCCAGCACCGAAAGCAGCAGCGCCAGCTTACGCATCTGCAGCCACCTTCACCGAGATCATCCGGTCGGGCTCGGCAGGCGGCTCGCCGCGGGTGATCGCGTCCACATGCTCCATGCCTTCGACAACCCGGCCATAGACGGTGTACTGGCCGTTGAGGAAGTGGTTGTCCTTGAAGTTGATGAAGAACTGCGAGTTGGCCGAGTTCGGGTTCATCGAGCGCGCGGCGCCCAGCGTGCCCCGGTCATGCGGCAGTTTCGAGAACTCCGCCGGCAGGTCCGGCAGGTCCGAGCCGCCAGTGCCGGCGCGGCGCAGGTTGAAACCGTCTTCCATGTCGCCATGCTCGACATCGCCGGTCTGCGCCATGAAACCGTCGATCACGCGGTGGAAACAGACGTTGTCATACTCGCCCGCGCGCGCCAGTTCCTTCATGCGCTCGGCGTGTTTGGGGGCCACGTCGGGCAGCAGCTCGATGGTGACGGTGCCACCTTTCAGCTCGATGAGAATGGTGTTCTCGGGGTCCTTGATCTCGGCCATGTCGATACTCCCTATGGCAAGTGCTGGCCGAGATTTAGTCTGCCCCGCTCCGAATGCCAAGTCGGGCGCGCGCTCAAACAGCGCAAGCTCTTGTGTTGCATTGACCTCTGGGGCCGCTCGGGGCAGACCTTTGGGCAAGGACGAGATCAGGAGGACCAGAATGGCCTGGAAGACACTCGACGACATGGACCTGAGCGGCAAGCGCGTGCTGACCCGTGTCGACATCAACGTGCCGGTGGATGGCGGCGTGGTCACCGATGCAACCCGGATCGAGCGCGTGGCCCCCACCGTGCAGGACATCCTGTCGCGCGGCGGCACGCCGGTGCTGCTCGCCCATTTCGGCCGCCCCAAGGGCAAGGTTGTGCCCGAGATGTCGCTGAAAATGCTGGTGCCCGCGCTCGAGGCCGCCTTTGGCACCACCGTCAATTTCGCCACGCTCGACGAGGCCGCGGCGGTGATCGACGGCTGCGGCGAGGGCCAGATCGTGCTGCTGGAAAACACCCGCTTCGAGCCCGGTGAGGAAAAGAACGACGAGGCGCTGGCGCAGCGCTATGCCGCGCTTGGCGATGTCTATTGCAACGATGCCTTCTCGGCGGCGCACCGCGCCCATGCCTCCACCGCCGCGCTGGCGCATCTGCTGCCGGCCTGCGCCGGACGGCTGATGCAGGCCGAACTGGAAGCGCTCGAGGCGGCTCTGGGCAACCCCAAGCGCCCGGTGCTGGCGGTGGTCGGCGGCGCGAAAGTGTCGACCAAGCTCGACCTGCTGGGCAATCTGGTGGAAAAGGTCGACATGCTGGTGATCGGCGGCGGCATGGCCAACACCTTCCTTGCCGCGCAGGGCGTGGACGTGGGCAAGTCGCTCTGCGAGCATGAGATGACCGGCACCGCCCTCGAAATCGCCGAGAAGGCCGCCGCGGCGGGCTGCGAGATCCTGCTGCCGCGCGACGTGGTGGTGGCGCGCGAGTTCCGTGAAAACGCGCCGTCGGAAGTGGTGCCCGCCGAGGCCTGCCCCGCGGATGCGATGATCCTCGACGCCGGTCCCGACAGCGTGGCCCACGTCGAGCAGGCCATCGGCCGCGCCGAGACGCTGATCTGGAACGGCCCGCTTGGCGCCTTCGAGATCGCCCCCTTCGATGCGGCCACCAATGCCGCGGCCAAATTTGCCGCCAAGCGCACCGCGCAGGGCGAGCTGGTCTCGGTCGCCGGTGGCGGCGACACGGTGGCGGCGCTCAACAAGGCCGGCGCGTCGGAGGATTTCACCTATATCTCCACCGCGGGCGGCGCCTTCCTCGAATGGATGGAAGGCAAGACCCTGCCCGGTGTCGCAGCACTAGGGTAACAGGCGGAAAGCGGCGGTAACTGGCCACCGCAACTGCGCTTTTCCCGGCACACCCGCCGGGAAAAGCGGCAAATTCCGGGCCCGCGCCCGCCCCCGGCACCGGCAAGCATTCCCAACACGATTCGCCTGTGGCATAGTTTCTGCGCCGGAAGGCCCCCGCACGAACGAGGGGCCGCGGCAGAGTGCAGAGCGGTACGACCTTTGAGCAGGACCCAATTTTCATGACGGGCAGACGCAAACCGGCCTTTGGCGGCCTGATTTTCGCGAGTATCGCGGTGAGCCTTGCAGGCTATTTCACCTTTGCTGCGGTTCAGGGCGACTATGGCGTGTTCCGCCGCGCCGAGATCGAGGTCGAGGGCGACCGGCTGACCGCCGAGCTTGACCGGCTCAACACCGAGGTGGCTCATATGGAAAACCTCACTCGCCGCCTGTCGGATGATTTTCTCGATCTCGACCTGCTCGACCAGCAGGCCCGCGACGTTCTGGGAATGATCCGCTCGGACGAAATCGTCGTGCGCTAAGGCCCGCCGCGGCACTCCATCCAACCCTACCGATCTAGGGGCTCCGCCCCCGCCCGCCGCTACGCTGCGCGCTCCCCCGGCGTATTTTTGAAGAGAAGAAGCCCCGGGGAGAGCGCCTCAGAGGGCTTCTTCTCTTTCCAAATACGCATATCGCAACAGTCCGTCCGAGCGCCGCGCAGGCAGCGGCGCGCGCCGGCGGGGTTTCGCCACCCGCTTGCCCTGAGCCCGGCCCGCACCACTTTTTCCCGCAACAGCCGCCAGCGCCCTTTGACACTGACGTGTCAGGGCTTTACTGTGTGAGAAAGTTTAACACTAAACTAAGTTGGGAGGAGCGCTAATGGCCGCCCGGAAACCAGCCGCCAAGCCGAACGTCTCGCCCGAAGAGCTCAAGCAATACTATCGTGACATGCTGCTCATCCGCCGCTTCGAAGAGAAGGCGGGTCAGCTGTATGGCATGGGGCTCATCGGTGGGTTCTGTCACCTATACATCGGTCAGGAAGCCGTTGTCGTCGGCCTCGAGGCCGCAGCGGAGGAAGGCGACAAGCGCGTCACCTCCTATCGCGACCACGGCCACATGCTCGCCTGCGGCATGGACCCGAACGGCGTGATGGCCGAGCTGACCGGCCGCGAAGGCGGCTATTCCAAGGGTAAGGGCGGCTCGATGCACATGTTCAGCCGCGAGAAGCATTTCTACGGCGGCCACGGCATCGTCGGCGCGCAGGTGCCGCTTGGCGCCGGTCTCGCCTTTGCCGATGCCTATCTCGACAACTCCCGCGTGACCTTCACCTATTTCGGCGACGGCGCTGCCAACCAGGGCCAGGTCTATGAGACCTTCAACATGGCCTCGATCTGGAAGCTGCCGGTGGTGTTCGTGATCGAGAACAACCAATACGCCATGGGCACCTCGCAGAAGCGCTCGACCTCCACCGACGAGATCTACACCCGCGGCGCGCCCTTCGGCATCCCGGGCGAACTGGTCGACGGTATGGACGTGCTGGCGGTCAAGGAAGCCGGCGAAAAGGCGGTGGCGCACTGCCGCGCCGGCAAGGGCCCCTACATCCTCGAGATCAAGACCTACCGCTACCGCGGCCACTCCATGTCGGACCCGGCGAAATACCGGACCCGCGAGGAAGTGCAGAAGATGCGCGACGAGCGCGACCCGATCCAGAACGTGCGCGACCTGCTGCTGCAGGGCAAGCACGCTTCGGAAGATGACCTCAAGGCCATCGACAAGGAAATCAAGGACATCGTCAACGCCTCGGCGGAGTTCTCGAAAGAGAGCCCGGAGCCCGCTCTGGAAGAGCTGTGGACCGACATCTATGCCGACGAAGTGCCGCAAGGCGACGCGGTAGAGGCCTGAGGCAGAAGGACTAGACGCATATGGCAACCGAAATTCTCATGCCCGCGCTCTCGCCGACCATGGAAGAGGGCACGCTGGCCAAATGGCTGGTCAAGGAAGGCGACACCGTCACCTCGGGCGACATTCTCGCCGAGATCGAGACCGACAAGGCCACGATGGAGTTCGAAGCGGTCGATGAAGGCATCGTCGGCAAGATCCTCATCGAGGAAGGCACCGAAGGCGTGAAGGTCAACACCCCGATCGCCGTGCTGGTCGAGGAAGGCGAAGACGCCTCGTCGATCGAGACCTCCTCGGGTGGCGACGCCGCTCCGGCAGCCGCCGAAGAAGCCCCCGCGGCTCCGGCAGAGGCGGCCCCCGCCTCCGCCCCCGCAACGCCCAAGGCCAAAGCGGTCGAGCCCGACTGGCCCGAGGGCACCGAGCTCAAGCAGCAGACCGTGCGCGAAGCGCTGCGCGACGCCATGGCCGAGGAAATGCGCTCGGACGCCAATGTCTTCGTCATGGGCGAGGAAGTGGCCGAGTATCAGGGCGCCTATAAGGTGACCCAGGGCCTGCTCGACGAGTTCGGCTCCAAGCGGGTGATCGACACGCCGATCACCGAGCACGGCTTTGCCGGTATCGGCGTCGGCGCGGCCTTCGGCGGGCTCAAGCCCATCGTCGAGTTCATGACCTTCAACTTCGCCATGCAGGCGATTGACCACATCATCAACTCGGCGGCCAAGACGCTCTACATGTCCGGCGGCCAGATGGGTGCGCCCATGGTGTTCCGCGGCCCGAACGGCGCGGCGGCCCGCGTCGGCGCGCAGCACTCCCAGGACTACGCGGCATGGTACGCGATGGTGCCCGGCCTCAAGGTGGCGATGCCCTACTCGGCCTCGGACGCCAAAGGCCTGCTCAAATCGGCGATCCGCGATCCCAACCCGGTGATCTTCCTCGAGAACGAAATCCTCTACGGCCGCTCCTTCGATGTGCCGGTGATGGATGATTTCACCGTGCCCTTCGGCAAGGCCCGCATCTGGCGCGAAGGCGAAGATGTCACCATCGTGTCCTTCGGCATCGGCATGACCTACGCCCTCGAGGCGGCGGAGAAGCTGGCGGAAGACGGCATCTCGGCCGAGGTCATCGACCTGCGCACCCTGCGCCCGATCGACTATGGCACCGTCATCGAGTCGGTGAAGAAGACCAACCGCTGCGTGACCGTGGAAGAAGGCTGGCCCGTCGGCTCGATCGGCAACCACCTGTCGGCCTACATCATGCAGAACGCTTTCGACTGGCTCGACGCTCCGGTGATCAACTGCACCGGCAAGGACGTGCCCATGCCCTATGCGGCGAACCTCGAAAAGCACGCGCTGATCACCACCGCAGAGGTGGTCGACGCGGTCCGCCAAGTCACCTACCGGTAAGGAGAGCGCGTCATGCCCACGGAAATCCTGATGCCCGCGCTGTCGCCGACCATGGAGGAAGGCACACTGGCCAAATGGCTGGTGAAAGAGGGCGATACGGTCAACTCCGGCGACATCCTCGCCGAGATCGAGACCGACAAGGCGACGATGGAGTTCGAAGCCGTCGACGAAGGCACCATCGGCAAGATCCTCATCGAGGAAGGCAGCGAAGGGGTGAAGGTGAACACCCCCATCGCCGTGTTGCTCGAAGAAGGTGAAAGCGCCGACGACATCGACACCTCGGCCGCCAAACCCGAGGCGAAAGCCGAAGCGCCCAAGGCGGAAGAGGCCAAGGCCGCGGCCGCCACCCCGGCAGCTGGCTCCGCAACCCCTGCCCCGGCAGCGCCCGCCGCTGCCGATGGCACCCGCATCTTCGCCTCGCCGCTGGCCCGCCGCATCGCGGCGGACAAGGGGCTCGACCTGGCGCAGGTCAAAGGCACCGGCCCGCACGGTCGCATCGTCAAAGCCGACGTCGAGGCCGCCAAGCCCGGCGCTGCTCCGGCCAAGTCCGAGGCTGCGGCACCTGCCGAGAAGAAGGCCGCCGATGCCGCCGTCATGCCCGCCGGTCCGTCCACGGACGCGGTGCGCAAGATGTACGACGGGCGCGACTTCGAAGAGGTCAAACTCGACGGCATGCGCAAGACGGTGGCCAGCCGCCTCACCGAGGCCAAGCAGACCATCCCGCACTTCTACCTGCGCCGCGACATCAAGCTCGACGCGCTGCTGAAGTTCCGCAGCCAGCTCAACAAGCAGCTGGAAGCGCGCGGCGTGAAGCTCTCGGTCAACGACTTCATCATCAAGGCCTGCGCGCTGGCGCTGCAGTCCGTGCCTGACGCAAACGCCGTCTGGGCAGGCGACCGCATCTTCAAGCTCAAGCCCTCCGATGTGGCCGTGGCCGTGGCGATCGAAGGCGGTCTCTTCACCCCGGTGCTGAAAGACGCCGAGATGAAGTCGCTGTCGGCGCTCTCGTCCGAGATGAAGGATCTGGCGGGCCGCGCCCGCAACAAGAAGCTCGCACCGCATGAATATGTCGGCGGCAGCTTCGCGATCTCAAACCTCGGCATGTATGGCATCGACAACTTCGACGCGGTGATCAACCCGCCGCATGGCGCGATCCTCGCCGTGGGCGCGGGCGTCAAGAAGCCGATTGTCGGCGAAGATGGCGAGCTGACCGTGGCCACCGTGATGTCGGTGACGCTCTCGGTCGACCACCGGGTCATCGACGGCGCGCTTGGCGCCGAGCTGCTGTCGGCCATCGCTGACAACCTCGAGAACCCGATGGTGATGCTGGCCTGATCCGCCGCAAAACCTGAGCACATCAGCGGCCCTCGCCCTTGCGGCGGGGGCCGTTTTCCGTTCAGGCCTCGCACTCGGCGCGCGGAAAGCTGCCCGTGCGTCATGCAATCGCTGCATGGCGAGCTTGCGCAGGCGTCGCTTGAGAAGATGTACCGTTCGCGTAGATTAAGCTCATGCTGCGTCGCGGCGGGCTTGTCATGCCTGTTTGACACCCGCCCCGCCAAGGCTTCCCGACATCGCATTCGACGACCCACGTCCAACCCAACTTCCGACCATCGGAGCTGTGACATGGCTACCCAAGACCGTCAGGCCGTTCTGACGATCCTCTCGCTGGCGCTTGGCGCCTTTGCAATCGGCGTTTCCGAATTCGCCGCAATGGGGCTGCTGCCCTATTACGCCGCCGATCTGTCGGTGACCGAACCCGAAGCCGGCCACGCGGTCAGCGCCTATGCGCTTGGCGTCGTCGTCGGCGCGCCGGTGCTGGCCGTCCTCGGCTCGATGATCCCGCGCAAGCTGCTGCTGATCCTGCTGATCTCTTTCTTTGGTCTCGGCAACCTGCTGAGCTCCATGTCCACCGATCTTACCACGCTGATCATCGGGCGTTTCGCCTCGGGTCTGCCGCATGGTGCCTTCCTCGGCATCTCGATGCTGTTCGCCGCCGAGTTCTCGCCCGAGGGCCGCAAGGCGCGCGGCGTGGCGCAGGTGCTCATGGGGCTGACCATCGCCAATGTGATCGGAGTGCCGCTCGCCGGTGCCGCGGGTCAGGTGTTTGGCTGGCGTCTGTGTTTTGTCGTGACCGCCGCCATCGCCGCCGCTTCGGCGCTGATGATCACCCGCGTCGCGCCCAACGTGCAGACCGGCCCGATGCCGAGCCCGCTGCGTGAGCTTGGCGCGCTGGCCAACCGCGCTGTCTGGAGCACGCTGATGATCGGTGCCATTGGCTTTGGCGGGGTCTTCGCGGTCTACTCCTATTTCTCCGCCGCCATGCTCGACGCCACCACCGCCCCCGCTTGGGCGATCCCGGCGGCGCTCTCGGGCTTTGGCCTTGGCGGCGTGCTCGGCAACCTCATCGCCGGGCGTCTGGCCGATTGGTCGCGGCTCGGCGGCGCGCTGCTGCTGCTGGTGGGCATGGTGCTGATGTCGCTGCTCTACACCGTGGTGATCGGTGATTGGATGATGATGAGCCTGTCGATCTTCCTGCTCGGCACCACCGCCAGCCTCGCCATCCCGCTGCAGATGCGCCTGATGGATGTGGCCGGAGAAGCGCAGACGCTGGCCGCCGCGCTCAACCACGCCGCCTTCAACGCCGCCAACGCGCTGGGGCCGTTCCTCGCCGGGCGCGCGCTGGCCGCGGGCCATGGCTGGGGCGCAACGGGTCAAGTGGGCGCCGCGCTCGCCGCAGGCGGGATCTTAATGCTGGCTCTGGCATGGTTCGAGAGCCGCAGCCGCGCCCGCCGCGTCATGCCCGCCGTCATGCCGGCGGAGTGACCCGCACGCACCGGAACAAGGCGGGTGAGCGCTGGCCCGTTGGGGTGGCGCTGCAGCGTCTGACATGGGCGGTTTATCGAGGCCAAGTCCTGACGACATCTGAGCCAAGCGCGCGGATGCCAAAGCGCCAGCCCGCCGGGACGGGCCGGCGCTCACCCGGCGGCTTCGCCTTGATTCCGGGTGGATCAGGTCACCACGACAACGCAAAAGGCGCGGACCCCGAGGTCCGCGCCTTTCTCTATTTCGCGATCCTGAAACCGCTCACTCGCTGCAATTGCAGCCGGTCAGCTTCTGGTCCATCGAGCGCGAGGGCTGATCGCAGCCCGCCTCGCCGACGATCTTGGCAGGCACGCCCGCCACGGTCTTGCACGGCGGCACCTCGGCCAGAACCACCGAACCCGCGGCAATGCGCGAGCCGCAGCCGACCTTGATATTGCCGAGCACCTTGGCCCCTGCGCCGATCAGCACGCCATTGCCGATCTTGGGGTGACGGTCCTCGTCTTCCTTGCCGGTGCCGCCCAGCGTCACCGAGTGCAGGATCGACACGTCATCGCCCACCACCGCCGTCTCACCGATGACGATGGAATGCGCGTGGTCGATCATGATGCCCTTGCCGATCTTCGCCGCCGGGTGAATGTCGACGCCGAACACCTCGGACGAGCGCATCTGGAAAAAATACGACAGATCGCGACGGCCTTGGGTCCACAGCCAGTTCGCCACGCGCTGGCTCTGGATCGCCTGAAAGCCCTTGAAGTAGAGCAGCGGCTGCAGATAGCGGTGGCAGGCCGGGTCACGCTCATAAGTGGCCTGAATGTCGGCGCGCGCCTTCAGTGCCAGCGAGGGGTCCATGCTGTAGGCCTCGTCGCAGATCTCACGCAGGATTTGCTCGGACATCTCGCCATTGGCCAGCTTGAGCGAGATCCGATAGGCCAAAGCCCGCTCTATGGTGGGATGGTGCAGGATCGAATAATGCACCGAGCCCCCAAGCAGCGGCTCGGCGGCCACGACCTCTTCGGCCTCGTGGATGATCCGGGCCCAGACAGGGTCGAGTTCGGCGATCTTGGCGCGGGTCTTGGCCATTGGAATCCTCCGTGCGGTTGCCCAGCAGTCTAGCAGATAGGCGCGGCGCGCCGAAATGCAAAACCGTGATCTAGGGGATCGCGGGCGGAGATGAAAGCGCCGATTGCCCTGCGCCGCGGGTCTCACTCTCAGGTCTCACTCTCCGGCCGACAGCGCCAGCGTCGCGAAAGGCCCTGGCCCATAGCGCGCCGACACTTGTGCCACGCGCAGCTCGAACGCCCCCGAAAGCCCATCAATCGCCGGATCGTAACTCCAAGACGGGACGCCGGAAAACGCCTCGCGGATCAGCGTCTCCCCCTGCGTGACGCGAATGAGATAGCTCTCGCTTTCCTCGCCCAGGGGAACCTCGGGCAGATCCCAATCATCGCCCTCGATCCGGGTGCGCCGAATCCAGCTGACTGACAGCCCACCCGCGCCAAAATCCGCGCGCAGATGCGCTGGTCGGTAGGGCCGCAGCCCGTTGCCATCAAACGCCAGCACCCGGTGCACATAGCTCGGATCGTCATAGCCGCGCCGCGCGGGTCCGATGCGGTAATGCCGCGCCTGCCGCCGCTGCGCCGCCGCCAGCGCGATCTGCTGCGGCGCGCCGTCGAGCAGCACCACCCATGAGCCCACCGGCCAGACCTCGGGCATCAGCCCGTCGCTGCCCGCCTGACCGCGCAGCCGGTGCGAGACGAACCACACGCCCGGCTCGGCCAGTTGCGCATCGCGGAACTGCAGCACTTCCCAGTTGCCCGGGCTGCCGTCACCGATGGCCATCAGATTGGCACCGGCCAGAAACGCCGCCTCTTCCACCGACTGCAGCGCGCCGGACGTCAGCCGCAGTTGCAGCGCGTCGCCGCGGTCGATCCGTCCCGGCGGCGCTGCGAAAAGCGGCGTTTCGGTGCGCCCCACGGTGGCGCGCGCGGCGAGAATCTCGTTCAGCACGTAGTCCGCATCGCTTGGCGCGTCATAAACCGCGACGCTGCCCGGCCAAGGCTGCGCGGTCAGCGCAAGATGCGGCGCATGGGGCACCTCCGCGCCGCTCATCAACGGCAGATCGAGGAACAGCGGCAGCACCGGAACCGGCGCCGCGAAGGGCCGCAGCAGCGGCGCGCTGTCCTGCATGTGTGCAGGAAGATAGGTGTCGGGCTCGATCCGCACCGCCTCGATGCGCTGGCTGTCGCCGATCTCCACCCGGTCGATACGCATCCGCGTGACGCCCGAGGGGGATGGCAGCGAGACGATGTCGCCCGCACCGAGCTCGAGCCGCGACGGCGGCAGGCTGAAGTCCAGCGTGTCCCGCGCGATCCGCGCCTCGGCCAGCCAACGCTCGAGGATCATCCTCCCCTCGGCCCGGCTCAGCGACAGCGGCAGTTCGCTCTCGGCCACCGCATGGGTGCCCTCGTCGGGCAGCACCACCTCCTCGGCGGCGATGGCGTGATCGCCCTCGGCCTCGACAAAGCGCAGCCGCAGCCGCCCCGACATCTCGGCCTCGGCGGCACGGGTCTGCCGCAGATCCCCCTCGTCATCGCCGTCATGCACCAGATCGCTCAGGTCCAGCGCCACCGCAGCCCGGCCCCGGCGCGGCAGGAACAGCAGCACACCGTCGCGTTCGATCGCATCCACCCCATGCGCCAGTAAGAGCCCCTGCAGCGCGCTTCGCGCATCGCCCACACGGTCGATCTGATAGCCGCGCACCCAGCCCCAGAGGCGGCTCACGTCGAACTGCGGCACCCCGGCAGCGGTGCAGACCTCGGCCACCACCGACGCCAGCGTGCGCGCCGAGCAGCGCCCGTTCAGCCAATGCCCGCGCCGGTAGTTGCCGCCATCGCTCCACAGATCCTCGAGCCCCGGAAACCACGGAAACGGCCGCGCATCCCACGCCCAGACCAGCGCCTTGGACATGTCGAGCATCGGCCCGCCATAGACCTCCGAGACCGGGTTATGCGCCGGGTCATTCCAATGGGCATGGATCGCACGCAGGTACTGGCGCTGCATAAGATCGTCCCGCAAGCCATTGGAATAATGCGGAAGAAGGCTCTCAGAGCTTTTCGGATCGAGGAATTTATTGGGCTGGTTGGCGCCCTTGTCGATGGCGGCGCAGCCCAGTTCGGTGAACCAGATCGGCTTGCTTTGCGGCTCCCAACCGGTCGGCGGCGCCTGCCGCACACCGCCGATCCGCTCGTGGTGCAGGTTCGACCACCAGCTGCGCAAATCCTTGTAGCGATAGACCCACGGCTCGCCATGCGCGCCATCGGTGATCGCAACGCGGCGCTGCGCCTCGCGGGCCTCGGCGCTGGGGTAATACCAGTCGAACCCCTCGCCGCCCTCGACGTTCGACATGAGGTATCCGGGATCGTAAATCGCCCCCCATGCGGCATCGGCATGATCGTCACCATCGCGCCAGTCCGACAGCGGCATGTAATTGTCGATGCCGATGAAATCGATCTGCGGATCGCTCCACAGCGGGTCGAGATGGAAATAGACATCGCCCGAGCCGTCCTGCGGGTGATAGCCGAAATACTCGCTCCAATCGGCGGCATAGCCGATCTTCACCTCCGGCCCCAGCAGCGCCCGGCACTCGGCGGCCAAGGCGCGCAGCGCCGCCACCGCGGGAAAGCCCGAAGCGCCGCGGATCTGCGTCAGCCCGCGCATCTCCGAGCCGATGCAGAAGGCCGCAACACCGCCCGCTGCCGCGCAGAGCGCCGCCTGATGCAGGATGAAGCGCCGGAACGACCATTCATCCGGCCCCGCGTAGCTCACGCCGCCTTCCTGCACCGAGAAATCCGCCGCCGCGGCGCTGCCGAAGAAGGCCGCCACCTCATCCTCCGCTGCCGTCGTGCCATCGGGCGAGCGCGCACGCCCCGGCGCCGCGCTCAGCGTGATCCTGCCGCGCCACGGCAGCACCGGCTGCCCCTCGGCGCCGGTCCACGGGTCGGGAAGATCATTGCCCGCCATCTGCTCCATCAGGATGAAGGGGTAATAGACCACCTCGAGCCCACGCGCCGCCATCTCCTGCAGCGCCTCGATCACCGAGGCGTCCGACGGCGTGCCGCCATAGACCGGACGGTCCTCCAGCCTCGGCACCAGACCCGCCGCATCGCGCCCCAGCCCCGAGACCCGCCACGGCATCTCCTCGGAGTCCCAGTCCGCCTGCTCCAGCTTGGGCCGGATCGCGCAACTCCCGCAGCGCAGGTCATCGCCAAACCAGCTCACCACCAGCGAGGCGGCGCGGCACGCGGGCAGCTCATCGCGCAGCTGATCCAGCGACACGAGGAAATCCGGGACATCGGCGGGCGTGTTAAGATTGACCGCGCCTTTCGCGCCGCCCCCGTAATCGAGATAGACCGGCCGGGTCGCCAAAGCATATTCGCCGGTGCCGGGGATCATCGCCACGCCGCGGATCGCCAGAGGCACATCCTCGGCGTCCGCAAGCTCTGGTCGCGTGACCTCGAAACTCAGCTGCGGCACGCGGTTGCCGAAGCGTTCGAGCAGCAGATCCTCGATCACCACATAGGCGGTGCCGCGATAGGCCGGCACCAGTCCCGCGCCCTCGACCGCCTCCATCTTGGGATCGGGCAGCTGATCGTCGCTGCCGCTGTAGACGCGCATGTTGAGATCGCGCAACGCGATCTCACTGCCATCCGCCCAGACACGGTTCACCCCGGTGATCTCGCCCTCGCAGAGCGCCAGAGCGAGGCTCACCGAATAGCTGTAGCTTTTCACCGTGGTCTCGCTGCGCGGGCTGCCCTTGCCGCCGCTCGAGACCGTCTGTTTCTTCACCTCTTCGCGGAACTCGCTGGCCCAGATCACCTGCCCGCCGATGCGCATCCGGCCAAACACCTGCGACACCGCCGCGCCCTCGCCAGCGCCACTGAGCCGGAAACGCTCGATCCGCCCGGTCTCGACGGTCTCCGAGCCGCCCCCCATCAGGCGCTGGTCCAAAGCGCGCCCCAGACCGGCGCCGATGAAGCGGCCAACGGCGGTCATCGACAGGCCAAGCACCGAGCCGCCCACCGCGCTGCCAAGCGCCGCACCCGCGGCGGAAAGGAGGATAGTCGCCATCAGTCGTTCTCCATCGGAAGGGCAAAACGTGCCGCGATGCGCCGCCGCCACGGGGCGCTGAGGGCGCTTTCGATCACCCCATGGCCGCTGTAGGCATGGATGAAGGACGCATCGACCCCAGTGCGCGCCTGCAGCCCCAGATGCTTGGCGACGCTGCCCGCGCGCATGCGGAACAGAAGCACATCGCCCGGGGACTCATCGCCCAAGGTTTTCGGGCGCAGGTGGCGCAGGGCGGCCTGCAGCAGCGCCTCTTCGCCCTGCGGCTCCGACCAGTCCATGCTGTAGCGCGGCACCGGCTCGGGCTCTGGCCCCAGCAGTTCGCGCCAGACGCCGCGCAGCAGCCCGAGGCAGTCGCAGCCCGCGCCGCGCCGCGATCCCTGATGCAGATAAGGCGTGCCGATCCAGCTGCGGGCCACCGCCACTGCGTGCGCGCGGCTCATCGTCTCGACCCGCCGTCGGTGACCGATGCGCTGCTGGCATGGGTCAGCATCCAATCCTCTTCCGGCACGTCAGGAAACCCTTGGAAGTTTATGATGTTGTTGAATTTAAACTGGCAGCTTTCGAACATCTTGTCGCAGCCCGCGGTGAGCCGAACGCGATCTCCCGGCGCAAGCGGCGCGCGCAGCGGCTCCCACAGGTCGATGACCCGCAGCCCGTCGATATGGCGGTCACGCTTGATCCCTCCGGACAGCCCCGCAGCGGCGCCGCTCAGCATCTCGAGCCGCCCACGGCTGAACCAGCCAAGCTCGAACCCCGGCAGAAGCGCAACCGAAAGGCTCTGCGATCCATCCACTGAAATGATATCAGTTTCAGCAAGATAACCGGCAGTCTTGAGATCGAACTTGCACGCCGCATCGCCCAGAACCGCGGCGCAGGATTTGTGGTAGACCCGCCCTAAGGGACGGTTCAGCCGCTCGGTCAGCCCGCGCAGTTCCGCATGAAAGGCCGAAGGGCCGCGCCGGATTTGTCCCAGCGTGCCGCGAAACAGGATGCGGCGCTGGCTGACGTCGGCCCAGTTGACCAGCCAAGCGACAAGCTCGGCATCATCAAAGCGCCCGGCCTCAATATCTGCCTCCGAGAGCGATGCATCCGACAGCGCGCCCATCGCCTCGGAATTGTCCACCGAAAGCCCGGTCGCCTGCTGCACTGCCTTGGCGCTGAGCCCGCTGTCGGCGCGGAACTCCAGCCCGTCGAAGCTCAGCGCGCGGTCGTGGTCGGTAAAGCCAAGGCGCAGACCATCGCGCCGGGTCAACGCCCAGCAACGCACCACGGTGGTCAGCCCGCCCGCCAGATGCGCGTGAAGCTCTGCAGCGCCCATCAGACCCGCACCTCGACCACCGGCACATCGGGCACCTGTCCGGCCTGAAAGCTCGCGACCGAGACGTTGATCCGGTCGGTGTCGAAGCGCACTGGCACGTCGAACTCAAAGCCCGCGCTGACCTCGGCCCCGGCCAGCGGCGGCTCGGCGAAGGTGACGAGGCCGCTGGTGGTGTCTACCTCGAAATGTACGCCCTCATGCATCGCAACATCCTGCACCGCCGCCAGCACCGTTCCGGCCACCGGCTTGGTGATGGCGCGCGCATAGGTGGCCGTGCCCGAGCGGTAGGTTTTGGTGAGCTGGAAGCTGCGGGTCGCGCCGTCGCCGCGGGCGATCACCTGATCCCCGGCAGAGACGCTCTGCGATGGCAGGCAAGAGGCGTAATCCGACCAATCCTTCCAGCGAAACCCATAAAGCTGCCCCCGCCGCGCCTCGAAGAACGCCAGCAGTTGCGCGATATGATCCAGCGAGCGCAGCCCCAGCCCGGCATCGAAGCGCCGCCGCGACTGTGCCCAAGGGGTGTTGCGCTCTTCGAAGCCCGAGCTCAGTTCGACCACATCGGTGCGGCGCTCTGGCCCGCCCATGGCGCCAAAGCTGAGGTCGGCGGGAAAGCGTATCTCGTGAAAGCTCATGATCGCTCCTTCAGCGGTTGCGCGCGCCCTGCGACAGCGCACGGCTTATCTGCGCGGCGATCTGCGCGCGGCTGCGCTGAAAGCCCTGCACGTCGGGGGTCTGGATGTTCATCACCACGGTGACCGGCTGGCTGCGTCCCTCGGCGCGCACGCCAAGACGCCCGTCGGCACCGCGCGACAGCGGCAGGATCGCCTCGGGCCCCGCCTCGCCCATCAGGCCCGTGCCGCCGCGCATGGGAAAGCGCACCGGCCCGCTGACGACGCCGCCGCTGGCAAAGGGCGTGACCCGCCCCTGCGAGAAGGCGCCGCCCTGCGCAAAGGGCGAAAACGCCCCGAAAAGCTGCGTCACCCCGGCGGCCAGAGCGCCGCCCAGATGGTCGGTCACCGGGCGCACCGCGGCGCGGTAGGCACTGTCACGCACGCTGCGCGCCACCTGCTCGAGCGCCTCGGAGGCGCTGCGGCCGCCGAACACCACGCCATCAAACGCCCGTGCCAGCGAGCGGCTGAGCGTGCCTTCGAGCTTTGACGCGCCGCGCCCGGTGGCGGAAAACGTCTGGTGGATGCGCTTCAGTTCCGCATCGAACCCCGCCGCCATGGTGCTGGCCCCGCCAAGGCTCTGCTCCAGCCCCTCGAGGGCCCGGTCAAGATCATCCATCTCAGTCATCGCCATCTCCCTGCACCGCGTCCGGAAAGGCCGCGATCAATTCCTCCAGCCGGGCGCGGCCCATCGCGCGCGACCCGCCGCCGCCCCCCAGCATCAGCCGCAGTTCGGCGGGGGTCAGCGCCCAGAACTCCGCCGGGCGCAGCCCCAGCCGCTCGACCGCCGCACGCAAAAGCGCCGCCCAGTCAAAGCCGCTCATCCGGTCTCTCCGGGCAGCGCGAAAGCATGCGCCAGCAGCTCCGCCGCCGCGCGCGCGGCCAGCAGCGGGCCGCCGCCGATCTCGGCGCTTACGAGGTCCTGCGCCGTGCCCGGCCAGCCGCCCCCGCGCAGCCCCGCGACGATCAGCGCGAGCACGTCGCGGGTCGAACAGCTGCCGCTTTCGAAACGGCGCACCAGATCAAGCAGCGTGCCGTCCTCCAGCATCGCCTCCAGTTCGGCCAACGCGCCCAGCGTCAGCCGCATCACATGGCGCTGGCCGTCGATCTCCAGCGCCACCTCTCCGCGCCACGGGTTCGACATTTAGGCCTCCACCGCCGGCACGAAACTCAGCGCCCCCGCCGAGGCGAGCGCGATCTCATAGGTCGCCTCGCCGTCGTGGCTGCCGGCATAGTCGATCGAGGTGAGTTGAAACGGCCCCTCCACGGTGCCGAAATCGGGGATGATCACCTGAAAATCCGGCGTCTCTCCGTCAAAGAAGATCTGCCGCGCGCGCTCGTCGGTGCCCGCGTCCTTGAACACGCCCGAGCCCGAGAGATTGGCCGATTTTACCCCGGCCCCGGCGAGCAGTTCGCGCCAGCCTCCGGCGCTTTCCAGAGAGGTCACATCGACGCTCTCGGCGTTGAAACTCACCCGCGTGGCGCGCAGCCCCGCCATGGTCTCGAACTGGCCGTCGCCGGTCAGGTCGAGCTTGATCAGAAGGTCCTTGCCGTTCTGGGCAGCCATTGTCGCAACTCCTTGATTTGGCGCGTTCAGTCGTCTTCAAGCCGCGCGCGGAATGTCATTTCGATGCGGCGCAGACCGCCGGTCTCGCGGCGGGCGCGGGCACGGCGAAAGCGCAGGCTGATCAACCGTCCGCGGCTCAGCGCCAGGTCCGCCTCATGCAGCGCGTCCGAGACCGCCGCCGCCACCGTCTTGGCCGCCGCAAAGCCCGCCGCCTCAGTCACCACGGCAACGGTGAGATCGTGCCAAGCGCCGCGGCTGCCCACATCCGAGGCGTCGCGCGCCTCTTCCGCGCCGAGCGTGACGTAGAGCGGCGGCAGGTTTCCGGCGGGCAGCGCGTCGTAGATGTTGCTGCCGACCAGCTCGGCCAGCGTGGCATCGCCCTGCAGCGCGGCGAAGACCGCCGCCTGCAACGCGCCGGACATCGCATAGCTCATGACGCCACCTCCTCCTGCGCTTCGCATTGCAGGTAGAGGCCCGAGCCGTCGCACTCGGTCACCGCCTGAATGTCGAAGATGCGGCTGCCGCGCCGAAAGCGCTGGCCCGGTGCCGGGCGGCTCGAGGATCCCTCGGGGGCCGCGCGCACGGTGATGCGGAAGCGGCCCCGCGCCACCGGCCCGGCCTCGCCCTGCACCTCGCGCCCGCTGCGCGGCTGCAGTTCAGCCCAGAGCGTGCCGAGCGCCTGCCAGCCCTCGGTGAAACCGCCCATCCCGTCGGGCGTGCGTGCCGGGGCCTCGAGCACCAGCCGCTGTGAAAGACGCACCGCCCTCATGAGGTGAATCCCATGCGCAGCGGGCGGTAGCGGGCGATCAGCGATGTTACCCCAAAGGGCATGCAACCCTGGCTCAGCGCGGTCTCGTCGCGATATTCGTAGTAATGCGCCGCGAGCAGCAGCACCGCCTGCGCCAGATCGGGCGGCAGCGCGTCGAAACTGGCGGCAAATCCCGCGCTGAAGCGCAGCTCCGCCGCGCCGCCCTCGGGGATGCTCGGAAGCGTGGCCCCCTGCGGGCGCAGCCGCGGGGCGATGCTGTCCACCTCCAGCCGGTAGCGCTCGGGCGCGATCACCTGCGCCGCGCCGTTGCGGTCGATCAGCGCCAGTTCGGTGACGCTCTGCACCGGCGCCAGCGGGAGCACCGCGCCCTCGGGGTCGCGCCAGCCGTGCAGCGTCCAGAGGAAGCTGCGGATCAGCAGCGCCTTGCCGGTCCGGGCCTCGATCGCCGCCAGTGCCGCGCGCAGAAAGGCCCGCAGCACCGGCTCCTGCAGGTCCGCCTCGTCAAAGCCGCTGCCCATGCGCAGCTGCGCCGTCAGCGCCTCAACCGGCAGCAGCTCGTCCGCCACCTGCGTCTCTTCGATCACCATCATCAGCCTTCTCCGGTTCGTGCCGCTGGCGGCTATGGCGACACCTCGCCGCCATGGCCCCTCACGCTCAGCTGGTGGCGCAGCGCAGCAGCTTGATCGCGGCGAAATCGCTCACGTCGCCGCCGACGCGCTTGGTGGCGTAGAACAGCACATGCGGCTTGGCGCTGAACGGATCGCGCAGCACCCGCAGATCGGGGCGTTCGGCGATCGTGTAACCGGCAGCGAAGTCGCCAAAAGCGATGGGATAGGTATCGGCGGCGATGTCGGGCATGTCCTCGGCGATCAGCACCGGGTAGCCCAGCAGCCGCGCCGGTTGCCCTGCCGAGAGCCCGTCGCTCCACAGGTGCCGCCCGTCCGCATCCTTGAGCTTGCGCAGAGCACCGGCGGTCTTGGAGTTCATCACGAAGCTCGCCTTTGCGCGGTACTCGGCGCCCAGCGCGTAGACCAGGTCGATGATCTTGTCGCCATCGCCGATCCCCGCGGCCACCTCCGAGGGCACATAGCCCAGATTGCCCCACTCCCAGATCTCATTGTCGACCATGCTGTGCGACAGGATGCCCATGGGCTTGTCGATGCCGTCACCCGCCACGAAAGCCGCCGCCTCGGCGCGCGAGAACTTGTCGGCGATGCGCCCGGCGAGCCAAGCCTCCAGATCGAAGGCCGCGTCGTCCAGCAGACGCTGCGAGGCCTTGGGCATGGCCGAGAGCTCGTGCAGCTTGATCTGGATGCGGTCGATGGTCGGCGTCTCGCTCTCGGTACTGTCCGAAAGCTCGTTCGCCCAGCCCGCGCCAGTGTCGCCCTGATCGACCAGCACGTCGAAGGAGCCCGCCTCGACGCTCACCACGGCGGCGATGGCACGGATCGAGGCCGCGCCTTCCAGCACGCCGCGGACGGTCTCGGAGGTGACCGGATCGACGAGATAGCCGCCATCCGCCGCGACGGCGGTCGAGAGCGCCTTGCCCTCCAGCACCAGCCCGCGCAGCCCGTCGTCGTCGCCGGTGCGCAGATAGGCGTTGAACGCCTTGCGGTGCGGCAGCTCCAGCTCGGCGGTGGTGGCCAGCGCCGGGCGCGCCGCGGCATGAGAGGTCTTGGTATCCAGCATGGTCAGTCGCTCTTCGTGTTTGTCCAGTTTCGCGTGAATGTCGGCCTGCATGGCCCTGATGTCCGCCGTGAGCCCCGCCATGGCGGCGCCCACACGGGCGACCGGGGACAGATCTTCCCCGGCCCGAGAATGGCTCTCGGTTGTCTTCATCAACTCTGTCCCCTGTTGAGGGCGCGCGTCAGCGGCGCGCCAGGTCGAGGCGCGCGGCGTCGATGGCCAGCGCCAGATCACGCATCATGTCTGCCTCGGGGTGCTCTCCCTTGGCCGCCACCCGCGCACTGGGCAGCATCGGAAAGGTGACAAGCGACACCTCCCAAAGCTCCAGTTCCTTGATGAGCCTGCGCCCCCCGTGCTCTTTCACCGCCGTGACGGTGCGATAGCCGATCGACAGCCCGTCGATGGCCCCCGCAGCGATGAGCGCCGCCGCCTCACGTCCCTTCTCGACGCTCTCCAGCAGCCGTCCCTTCACGTGCAGGCCGCGCGCGTCCTCGCGCACCTCGTCCCAGATGCCGATGGGCTGGCCCGGGTCGTGCTGCCAGAGCATACGCACCGCGCGCCCCTCGTCTGCCAGCCGCTTCAACGAGGCGGCATAGGCACCGGGTGCCACGATATCGCCCCCCTGATCCGGCGCGCCGAAGAGCGAGGCGTAACCTTCGATCCGCGTCCCTTCGGCCTCGGTGACCTGCGCGGTAATCTCTGTGCCCAGCCGGCAGAACTTGTGCTCCAGTTGCATCGCTTGCATCCCTTCGTGTTCCGCCCCTCAGGGCGCCATGGTGACCAGTCCCTGCAGCGCCTGCGCCAGCAGACCCGCGGCCACCCCGTAGACCGCCAGCCACAGGCGCTTCTCGAGCCGCTCCAGCACCAGTTCGAGCCGGGCGAGCCGTCCCTCCAAAGCGTCGATCTGCAGCTTGTGCAGCCGCTCGTGGGCATCGAGTTTCAGCGCCGGGGCGCAGGCGAAGGGCTCATAGGGCAGATCGCGCTCACGCACCGGGTTCTTCCCCCATATTCCCCCCCGGTCGGTCGCCATCCTCGGTGAGCGGCGGCAGCCCCAGCATCCGGCGTTTTTCCGGCACGGTGAGGAAGGCCGCCTCGGAGACGCGGCGCCAATGGGTCTCGCGTTCTGCCGACAGGGCTGGCACCTGATCGAGGTCTGGCTTCAGCTCCACCTCCTCGCCGGTGAAACCCGCCAGCCATCTGCCCAGCGCGGCGCTCACCCGCTGCGCCAGTGGCAGCACGGTCAGCCGGTAGAAGGCGCGGTTGGCCTCTTGGTAATTGGCGTAGGTCGCATCACCTGGGATGCCCAGCAGCATCGGCGGCACGCCAAAGGCGATGGCGATCTCGCGCGCGGCGGCCTCCTTGGTCTGGCGGAACTCCATGTCCGAGGGAGAGAACCCCATGGGCTTCCAGTCGAGCCCGCCTTCAAGCAGCATCGGCCGCCCGGCGTTGCGCGCCCCCTGATGGTTGCTCTCCATCTCCGCCACCAGCCGCTCGTACTGGTCCTGCGCAAGCGTGCCCTGCCCGTCGGCCCCGGTCCAGACAATCGCCCCCGAGGGCCGCGCCGCATTGTCGAGCAGCCCCTTGGACCAGCGCGAGGCGCTGTTGTGCACATCCACCGCCTGCGCCGCCGGTTGCAGCGGCGAGAGGCCATAGTGATCGTCCTGCGGGTGGAAGTTCTTCACATGGCAGATCGGTGCGGGCGTGTCCTGCACGTCAAAGCGATGGCGCCTGCCGTCCACATGATACTCATAGGCGACGGGCCAGCCATCAGCCCCCGGCACCAGCCGCATCCGTTCCGAGCGCAGCACATGCAACTCCACGGGCAGCCCGCGTCCCTGGCCCACCGCTTCGACGTAGCCATCCCCCGACAGCAGCAGCTGGCCATACAGCGCCTCGAAAAGCTCGGCACGGCCCTGCGCGGGATTGGGCGCGTTCAGGCAACGCAGGATCGGGTGGGTGCTGTAGCGCATCTCGCTGTCCTGCAGCACCAGCGGCAGCGCGGCGGCAGCCTCCGAAATCAGCTTCACCGCGCGAAAGCCCACGGGGTTGCCAGAGAACCCCTGCCGGGTCAGCGAGCCGGTGTCACGCGGCGTCCAAGCCACGCGCCCGACCGCCTGCATCGCGACAAGCGGCCCGACGGCAGAGGCCTTCACCTCGGGCAGAGTTTCCCCCTCGCGCGTCCGCCGCAGAAATTCGAACACCATTGCACGCTCCTCGCTTCGCCCCGGAACATCGGCCACCCGGCCGTGTTGCGCGTTGAGAAGAACCCTAGAGAGCGTTGGTTAACCACGCTTGCAGGCAGCGCCCGCCGCCATGGCAACACCCTCTAAGGCAGGTGCAATGTGTGAGGTGAAGCGTCAGGCGCCGATCACCAGCGCGTCCGAGGGATTGAGCGCCAGCGAGACCGTCTCGCCCACCTGCGGCGGTGCCTGCCGCGTGGTGTTGAACAGATCCACTGCCAGCGGCTGCCCGCCAAGGTCGATGCGCAGGCGGATCACCGAGCCAAGGAAATCAAGCTCGGTGATCGTGCCGGTGAGTGCTGTCTCTCCGGGATGCGCGCCAAGCCGCAGCATTTCCGGGCGCAGCCCCAAGGTCGCTTCTCCGGGCGGCACGGCGCGTCCCAGCACCAGCTCGTTCTCACCCAGCTTTACCCGGCCCACCTGCGGATCAATCACTTTGGCGTCGAGCGTGTTCAGCGTCCCCACGAAACCCGCCACGAAGCGGGTCGCAGGGGCATTGTAGATCTCGAAGGGGCTACCCACCTGCTCGGCCACCCCCTGATGCATGACCACGATACGGTCGGACATCGACAGCGCCTCTTCCTGATCGTGGGTGACAAAGATGGTGGTGATCCCCAGCTCGCGTTGAATGCTGCGGATCTCGTTGCGCAGGCTGACCCGCACCTTGGCGTCGAGCGCCGAGAGCGGCTCGTCGAGCAGCAGCACCTGCGGCTTGGGGGCCAGGGCCCGCGCCAGCGCCACGCGCTGCTGTTGCCCGCCCGAAAGCTGAAACGGATAGCGATCGCCCAGCTCCGGGAGGCCGATCAGCGACAGCATCTCCTCGACCCGTGCCGCGATCTCACGCGCGGGGGTGCCCTTCACCCGCAGACCAAAGCCGACGTTCTGCGCCACGGTGAGGTTCGGGAACAGCGCGTAGGCCTGAAACACCATACCGATGTTGCGCTGGTTGGGCTTGAGGCTGGAGACCTCGCGCCCCTCGATGGTGATATTCCCGGCGCTTGGGCTCTCGAAGCCCGCCACCATGCGCAGCACCGTGGTCTTGCCACAGCCTGACGGCCCGAGCAGCGAGATGAACTCGCCCTTCTGCACATCGAGGTTGAAGTCCTTCACGACGCGGGTGGCGCCAAAGCTCTTTTCCAGGTGAGAAATCGTCAGGAAGCTCATCGGCCCGCCTTGTCGTGTTTGGTAAATCTGGTGACCAGCTGGATCAGCCCCATGCAGGCCCAGGTGATGATGAAAGCGATGGTGGCCAGCGCGAAGGGCTCATAGGCCTTGTTGGCCCCCATCAGCTGCAGATACGGGCCAAAGGCTGGACGGTTGAGCAGCGCCGCCATGGTGAACTCGCCCATGACGATGGCGAATGTCACGAAAGATCCCGACAGCACCGCGACCAGCACATTGGGCAGGATCAGTTTGGCGATGATGGTGAACCACCCCGCGCCAAGGCTCTGCGCCGCTTCGGTGAGCGTGGCGACGTCGATGGTGCGCAGCCCGGTGTCGACCGCGCGGTACATATAGGGCAGCGACAGCATGGCGTAGCCGAACATCAGCAGCAGGTTGGTGCCAAAGGTCGTGCCGGTCAGCGGCAGCCAGCTCGAGGTGTTGTAAAGCCGGATATAGCCAAACACCGTGACGATCGCCGGGATCACCAGCGGCAGCAGGGTAACGAACTCGACCAGCGGGCGCAGACGCGGCAGCTTCAGCCGCACCCAAAACGCGGTGGGCACCACCAGCAGGATGCCAAAGACGATGGTCAGCAGCGCCATCACCACCGAATAGGAAAAGGTCTCGCGGAACTGCGGATCGGCCAGCACCGCGGCATAGGCGTCGAAACTATATTCGCCCCGCCGCATGGACAGCGAGAATTCGACCATGCCGACCAGCGGCAGGATGAAATAGGTCAGGCCCAGAAGCAGGATGGCCCAAGAGGCAGCCTTGGTCATTTCAGCCACCTTTCGGAACGGATGCGCAGCCAGATGTAGATGACGTTGGCCAGCCCGGTGACGAGGATCATCCCAAAGGCCATGGCATAGCCCAGATGCGGGTTGCCCAGCACGTCACCGCGAATTTGCGCGAACAGCATGATCGGCACGATGTTGAGCGAGCTTCCTGTCAAAGCGATGGCGGTCGCCACGGCACCGAAGGCATTGGCAAAGAGCAGCGCGAAGGTGCCGAGGATGGTCGGAAAGAGGATCGGCAGCGCCACGATGCGCCAATATTGCGCGCCGCTCGCCCCAAGGCAGGACGCCGCCTCGCGCCATTCGCGCTTCAGCCCGTCCAGCGCCGGGGTGATGATCAGGATCATCAGCGGAATCTGGAAAAAGAGGTACGTGATCGTCAGCCCCCAGAAGCTGAGGATGTTGAACCCCATGGCGCGCAGGTTGATGCCGAACTCGGTGCGCAGGAACATGGTCACCAGACCCAGCGGGCCGAGCGTCGCCAGAAAGGCGAAGGCCAGCGGCACGCCTGCAAAGTTCGAGGCGACGCCAGAGAAGGTCATCAGCGGCGAGCGGATGCCGCGCGGCAGCCCGCCCAGCACCATGCCCGCCGCCATCAGAAAGCCGATGAGACAGCCGATCGCCGACGAGGCGACGGAAATCTTGATCGAGATCCAATAGGACGACAGGATCGACGCGGTGAACAGCCCGGCGATATTCTCGAAGGTGAAAGAGCCGTCGGCACGCTGGAAGGCACCGATGACGATCTTCATCGTCGGCATCACCAGAAACAGCGCGATGAACAGCGCGAAGGGCAGGAGGCCCAGCCATGTCAGGCTTGGACGCCAGCGGCGCTTTGGCGGGGGGGATGTCAGGTCAGTCACACAAGGTCCGGATAAGGGCAGGACGGAAAACGCCACTCCCGCCCCGGTGCCTTTGCTTGCAGACACACGCCGGCGGGACAGGGGCCCGCCCGGAACATCCGGTGGGCCCCCGAGAGTTCGGTCTTACTGGACGTTGGCGCCCACGACGGCATCCCAGCCACCGACGACCGCTTCTTTGTTGCCCGCCTGCTCGCCGAGCGACGGGAAATAGGCGGCCTCATAGCTTTCCGCCGGCGGCAGCGCGTCGAGCAGTTCCTGCGAGATCTTGCCATCGGCGGCCATCGCGTTGAACCGCGCCGGGTGGCAGTAGCCCTTGAGCCACAGGCTCTGGCCCTCGTCGGAATAGAGATACTCCATCCACAGTTTCGCGGCGTTCGGGTGCGGCGCGTGGGCCGAGATGCCCTGCACATAAACACCGGCCAGAACGCCCGACTTCGGCACCACCACATCGACCGGCGGGTTGCCGTTCAGCGTGTCGCGGGCCGCCAGAGCGTTATAGTCCCACATGATGGTGATCGGGGTCGCGCCCTGCGCCAGCGTGCCCGCCTTGCCGATGACCGGCACGAAGTTGCCCGCCTCGTTCATCTTCTTGAAGAAATCGAGGCCCTTCTCACCGGCATCCTTGCCAGCGGCACCGCCCTCGGCCATGCCCGCTGCGAGCACCGCGAGGATCGCTTGGTTCGAGGCGCGCGGATCGCCCGCCAGCGCCACCGAGCCCGCATATTCGGGCTTCAGCAGGTCCGACCAATCCTCGGGCGTGGTGTCGATCAGGTCCTTGTTCACCATGAACGACATGACGCCGTAATAGTCGCCGTACCAGTAGCCTTCCTCATCCTTCACCGCGTCGGGGATCTCGTCCCAAGTCGAAACCTTGTAGGGCTGCAGCAGGCCTTCTTCCTTGGCCTGCGGGCCGAACGACAGGCCCACGTCCAGAACGTCGGGCGCCTGCGGGCCGGTGTTGCCCTTGTTGGCGCGCACGGCTTCCAGCTCATCCGCCGAGCCCGCGTCGGGGTTCAACTCGTTGACCTCGATGTCGGGGTATTTGGCCTTGAAGCCCGCGATCACGTCGCCATAGCCGCACCAGCTGTGCGGCAGAGCGATGGTGGTCAGCATGCCTTCTTCGATCGCCGCCGCCTCAAGCTCGGACAGGTCTTGCGCCTGTACCATCGACGTCGTGGCCATCAGCGCGGCGACGCCAGCCAGCCAAATCTTTGTATTTGCTTTCACAATCATTCTCCCCGGTATCCGGACCCGGCCCGATTGGCCGTGACGCGCGTGTAGGTTCTTATCTTGACGGTCTCGTGACAGCCGAAAATGTGGCAAAGACCGCGGCGCGAGCCTTGCGTGAAAATTGACGCCGCGCAAGCCTGAGGGTCCGCCGCAGCGCCGCAATCTCGGGAACGTGCATCGAAAACGCCCGCCAACCGGCGAAAATCGCGTCGAAATCCGGATTTGCAGGGTCACCCACCAAAGCCGATGACCCTGCGGCAAGTCACAAAAGCCGCATCCGGGGCCGACGCCAGCTTTCCGCCGGGCCGGTCACCAGTTCGGTCAGCGCCCAGACCAGCGCATCCACCCGGTCCGGCGAGCCCTGCCCGGCAAACCCCGCAACCGTCATCAGCCCCATCTGCTCTTCGAGCGCCTCGAACCGCCGCGCGTGCCCGATCCGCCCCTGCTCGTAGAGCGCCGCCACCGGCTCGGCGCGGGACGCCTTGCCTCGGGTCGCCGTCACCTTGCGCAGCGGCACATTGGGCGCCACCTGCCGCAGCACTGCCTCGACCATGGCGCCGCCCTGATTGACCTCGGCGACGATGCGGTCCCCCTGCCAGCGCTCCAGCGCCTCGACCGCCGCTTGCGCCCAGCCGGTCGGCCCCATTCCCTGCACCGAGGCATCCTCGAGCACATAGGCCCGCCATACCTGCGGCGGCCCGTCGCTGACCACGCCGCAGACCACGATCCCGCAGGCGTCCGCGCTCTGCCCGTCGCCCGCTGGGGGATCCACCGCCACGACGATCCGGTCAAAGCACCCCGGCACCTCGGCCAGCCGCGCGCGCTCCAGCATGTCCTGCGTCCAAAGCGTGCCATCCACGTCAGAGACCATCTCGCCATCCAACTCCTGCCGCGCCAGCCGCGTCGCGCCATAACGCGCCCGCACCTCGTCAAGGAAAGACGCCGCAAGATTGGCGCGGTTGGCTTCGGTCGGCGCACGGGTCACCACGGTGCTCGGCAGGTCGAGCACCTCCTTGAGCACCGCCACATTGCGCGGCGTGGTGGTCACACAGGCGCGCGGATGGGTGCCGAGCCGCAGCGCGAATTGCAGCATGTCCCATGTATCGCGCGCCTTGCGCCATTTCGCCAATTCATCCGCCCATGCGGCATCGAACTGCGGGCCGCGCAAAGCCTCGGGATCATGCGCCGAAAACACCATCGCCTCGGCGCCATTGGGCCACGTCAGGCAACGCCGCGTGGCGCTCCAGTCCGGGCGCCGGTCGGGCGGAGAACAGGCGAGGATGCCGCTGTCGCCAAAGACCATCACCTCACGCGCCTGATCCAGCGTCTCGCCCACCAGCGCCACGCGTTTGCACTGCCCCGGCGAGAGCGGCAGCGCCCCTTCGACCATGGCGCGCACCCATTCGGCCCCGGCACGGGTCTTGCCCGCCCCGCGCCCGCCCATGATCACCCAAGAGCGCCAATCGCCCTCGGGCGGCAGCTGGTGCTCCATGGCCCAGAACTCGAACAGAAAGGGGAGCGCAAGGCGCTCCCCCTCGGTCAGCTCAGTCAGAAAGCTCTCCTGCACCGCAGCACCGGCGGAGGCGAGCCATGCGGCAGCCGACCTCAAGCCGGGCCCGCTCGAGATCGAGCGCCCAGTCCCCTGCAATTCCCTTTTGCTTGCGTCTGACATTGGTGATCAGTGCCTCCGTTTCATGAGCGACCTTGAGCCAGTAGCGCAGATCCGCCACCGCCTTGCTGGTCTCGGGTTTGTCCAAAGTGCCGCTTTCCTCGTACTGCCCGCGCAGACGCCGCATGTCGGCGCCCAGATGCCGCAGCATGTCGGCGATCATCTCCCGCTCTTCTTCGAGACGGGTCAGTTCCTCGTCGAGATGGATGAGAACCATGGCTCGATACCTTTCTTGCCTGTGGAAAGTGCCTCTGCTCGGCCTGCTTTGGTTTTTTTGGATGCAGGCCCGCCAAACGAAAAAACGGCCACCGGGATCACCCCCGGGGCCGCCTGCTCAATTCGTCCAGCATGTCTAAAAAGCTACGCGGCAGCGCACGCCAAGTCAAGTTACCGGGCCGCACGGAGCATATCTAAACCACTGTTAATGATTGATAATAATAGACCACCGCAGCGCCCGCTCCAACGCGCCCCCTACGCTCTTGCCGCCCCCCGGACGCTCTGGCACAAAGTCACCCATAGCACAGTCCGGAGCCGCGCCATGCCGACCCTTTCCAGCCGCATCACCTCTCTCAACGCCGGGGGCGGCGACGGCTGGGAGATCTTCTACAAGGCCCGCGCGCTGGTCGCCGCAGGGCAGCCGGTCACCGAGCTGACCATCGGCGAGCCCGACACAAAGACCGATCCCGCGATTCTTGCCGAGATGCACCGCGCCGCCAGCGCCGGGCACACCGGCTATGCGGTGGTTCCCGGCACCCCTGCGCTGCGCGATGCCATCGCCGCGCGGGTCACCGAGCGCAGCGGCGTGCCGACCACGCGCGCGAACGTGCTGGTCACCCCCGGTGGTCAGTCGGCGCTTTTCGCCGCGCATATGGCGGCCTGCACTCCGGGCGGCGCCGCGCTGATGGTCGAGCCGCATTACGTCACCTATCCCGGCACCATCCGCGCCGCCGGGGCGATCCCCCACAGCGTGCAGACCCGCCCCGAGCGCAGCTTCTTTCCCGATCCTGCCGACCTGCGCCGCAGCGCCGTCGCCAGCGGCGCAAGCTCGCTGCTGATCAACACGCCCAACAACCCCACCGGCGCGGTCTACCCCCGCGAAACGCTGACCGGCATCGCCGATTTGGCACGAGAGCAGGACCTCTGGGTGATCTCCGACGAGGTCTACGACACGCAGATCTGGGAGGGCGCCCACCTCAGCCCCCGCGCCCTGCCCGGCATGGCCGAGCGCACCATGGTGATCGGCTCGCTGTCGAAAAGCCACGCGATGACCGGCAGCCGCATCGGCTGGCTGATCGCGCCCGAAGCGGCGATCTCGGCGCTGATCGATCTGGCCACCAACACCACCTACGGCGTGCCCGGCTACATTCAGGACGCCGCGCTTTATGCGCTCACCGCGGATGCCACGCTGGAGCCGCGCGTCGCCGAGCCGTTCCGCCGCCGCCGCGCGCTGGCGCAGGGCATCCTCGCCGCGCAGACCACCGTTGGCCTCGTGCCCTCGGGCGGCGCCATGTATCTCTTCCTCGACGTGCGCGCGACCGGCCTTTCCGGCATCGCTTTCGCCGACGCTCTGCTCGACGCGCACCGCATTGCGGTCATGCCGGGCGAGAGCTTCGGCCCCTCGGCAGCGGGCTTCATCCGCGTCGCGCTCACCCTGCCCGACGCGCAGTTTTCCGAGGCGCTCTCGACGCTGGCCGGTTTCGCCGCCGGTCTCGCCAAGGCCGCCTGAGCAATGGCAGCCTAGCGCATGTCCGGCACACCGATCTCGAGCATCCGCAACCTTGGGCCCGCGATGGAGGGCGCCTGCATAAACGCGGGCATTCCCGACGCCGAAACCCTGCGCGAGATCGGCGCGGATGCCGCTTACGGGCGGCTTCTCGCCCAAGGCACCAAGCCGCATTTCATCGGCTATTACGTGCTGCATATGGCGCTGCAGGGGCGTCCGTGGAACGATTGCCGCGGCAAGGAGAAAGAGGCCCTGCGCCTGCGGTTCGACGCGCTGGTCGCAGAGCACACAGCCCAAGCCCCGCTCTCCGGGATCGAGGCGATCCTTGACGAGATCGGCGTCGTAGACCCCGGCAAGAAAACCCGCTAAATCACATTATTTAAATATATTTCAATACCTTGAGGCGCATTCCATCGACCCTCAAGGAACCAGCCCCCGAGTTTGCGTGTTGGCCCTGCAACGACGAACACAACCGCAACGGAGACTGACATGGACCTGATCCGCATCATCCTCTCGATCATTCTTCCCCCCCTCGGCGTCTTTCTGCAGGTGGGTCTGGGCAAGCATTTCTGGATCAACATCCTGCTGACCATCCTCGGCTATATCCCGGGCATCGTGCACGCCATCTGGATCATCGCGCGCACCGGCCCCAAGCAGCAGAGCGTGTAAGCGCGGAGGGCCCCAGCCATGAGCATTTCACAGTCTGATCTCGCGCGGCTCGACCGCATCGATCGCTGGGCACGGCGCATGGACCGGGCCTACCGCATCCCCTTCACGCCGATCCGGTTCGGCTGGGACGCGGTGCTGGGCCTCGTGCCCGGCGTGGGTGACACGCTCGCCCTCGCGCCGGCGGTCTGGATCGTGAAAGAGGCCCGCGAGATGGGCGCGCCCGCGCCGCTGCTGGCGCAGATGGGCGGCAATATCGCGGTCGACTGGATCGTCGGTTTGCTGCCGCTGGTGGGCGATATTCTCGACATCGGCTACCGCGCCAATACCCGCAACGCCATGCTGCTGCGCGACTGGGCGCAGAGCCGCGTGGCGGCAGCGGGCAGCGGCCCCGCAAGGCCTGTTCGCCCTGCAGTTGCCTGACGCTGCATTGCCGCGCCAGATGAACCTGCCAAACGCAAAAGGGCGCCCCGAGGGGCGCCCTTTCGTATGTTTCGGTCTCACGACCGGGGTGAGCGAAATCGCTCAGCCGACGAGCTCGAGGCCCGAGAAGAAGTAGGCGATCTCTTCGGCGGCGGTTTCCGGCGCGTCCGAACCGTGCACCGAGTTCTCGCCGACCGACTCGGCGAACTCTGCGCGGATGGTGCCCTCTGCGGCGTCTGCCGGGTTGGTGGCGCCCATCACTTCACGGTTCTTGGCGATTGCGCCTTCACCTTCCAGCACCTGCACGACGACCGGCTCGGAGGCCATGAATTCGCACAGCTCGCCGTAGAACGGACGCTCGGCGTGGACCTTGTAGAACTCGCCGGCCTGTGCCGGGGTCAGCTGGATGCGCTTCTGCGCGACGATGCGCAGGCCAGCTTCTTCGAACTTGGCGTTGATCTTGCCGGTCAGGTTGCGGCGGGTTGCGTCGGGCTTGATGATCGACAGGGTGCGTTCGACGGCCATTTTGGTCTCTCCAATATCGCAAGGCCGGGCGACGGCCCGGCCAGTATTCTCTGCGCAGGGCGTTACCATGGGGTTGATGGATTGGGAAGACCCTGCTGCCCGCCGATGCCTCATTGATAGGCAAAAAAGGGGCGCTGCCCCTCTTGGCCTGCGGCCAATTCACCCCGGCGTATTTGTAAAGAGAAGAAGCGGACGCCCCTTGGTCTTCTTCTCTTTGAAAATACGCACCGCGCGACGTGACCGCCGGGAGGCGCGCCCCGGCAAAGGCGCTATGCGTGCAAAGGGGGATGTTGCCCGCCCGCGGCCTCTGCTATGGGCAGCCTCATGCTGAGTATTCGAGACATCTCCTATTCCGTCGAAGGCCGCCCTCTGCTCGAGGAAGCCTCTGCCGTGATTCCCGCCGGCCACAAGGTCGGCCTCGTCGGCCCCAATGGCGCTGGCAAGACCACGCTCTTCCGCCTGATCCGCGGCGAGCTGACGCTCGACGGCGGCGAGCTTGAGCTGCCCGCCCGCGCCAAGATCGGCGGCGTTGCGCAGGAGGCGCCGGCCTCGGATGTCTCGCTGATCGAGACGGTTCTAGCCTGCGATCTTGAACGCGCCGCGCTGATGGCCGAGGCCGAGACCGCCACCGACGCGCATCGTATCGCCGAGGTGCAGACGCGGCTGGCGGATATCGACGCGTGGTCTGCCGAGGCGCGCGCCGCCACCATCCTCAAGGGCCTTGGCTTTGACGAGGCGGCGCAACAGCGCCCCTGCTCGGATTTCTCGGGCGGCTGGCGGATGCGCGTGGCACTTGCGGGCGTGCTCTTTGCCGAGCCCGACCTGCTGCTGCTCGACGAGCCGACCAACTACCTCGACCTCGAAGGCGCGCTCTGGCTCGAGAGCTATTTGCAGAGCTACCCGCATACGGTCATCGTGATCAGCCACGACCGCGGCCTGCTGAACCGGGCCGTCGGTGCGATCCTGCATCTCGAAGACCGCAAGCTGGTGCTCTATCAGGGCAATTACGACACGTTCGCCCGCACCCGCGCCGAGCGCCGTGCGGTGCAGGCCGCCATGGCCAAGAAGCAGGACGACCGCCGCGCCCACCTGCAGAAATTCGTCGACCGTTTCCGCGCCAAGGCCTCGAAGGCCCGGCAGGCGCAGGCGCGGGTGAAGATGCTGGAGAAGATGGAGCGGATCACCGCCCCCGAGGATGTGGCAAAGCGCGTCTTCACCTTTCCGCAGCCCGACGAGCTGTCGCCGCCCATTCTGGCGCTGGAGGATGCCTCCACCGGCTATGGCGAGACCGTCGTGCTGCGCAAACTGTCGCTGCGCATCGATCAGGACGACCGCATCGCGCTGCTGGGCCGCAACGGTCAGGGCAAGTCGACGCTGTCGAAGCTCTTTGCCGGGCGGCTGGATCTGATGGGCGGCAAGATGACGTCGAGCTCGAAACTGCGCATCGGCTATTTCGCCCAGCATCAGGTGGACGAGCTGCATCTCGTCGAGACCCCGCTGCAGCACTTGCAGCGCGAGCGCCCCGAGACCGCGCCGCCGAAGCTGCGTGCGCAACTGGCGGGCTTCGGGCTTGGCGCCGATCAGGCGGAGACGGAAGTCGGCCGCCTCTCGGGCGGGCAGAAGGCGCGTCTGTCGCTGTTGCTGGCGACGCTCGATGCGCCGCATATGCTGATCCTCGACGAGCCGACCAACCACCTCGACATCGAAAGCCGCGAGGCGCTGGTCGAGGCGCTCACCGCCTATTCCGGCGCGGTGATCCTCGTGTCGCACGACATGCACCTGCTGGGGCTGGTCGCCGACCGGCTGTGGCTGGTCAAGGACGGCACGGTGACGCCCTATGAGGAAGACCTCGAAGCCTACCGCAAGCTGCTGCTGACGCAGGACAAGCCCGAGAAACCCGGCAAGGCGGCAAAGGCTGCCGAAAAGGCCGCCGCCGCCAAGCCCAAGCGCCCGAGCCGCGACGAGATGCAGGCGCTGCGCTCGGAGGCGCGCAAATGCGAGGAACGGGTCGGCAAGATCGAAGAGATGCGTGAGAAGCTGGCCAAGAAACTGGCCGATCCCGCGCTCTATGAGGATGGCCGCGCCGGAGAGCTGGAGACTTGGAACCGCAAATATGCGGAAGTCATGGACGGGCTGCACCGCGCCGAGGCGCTGTGGGAGGCGGCGATGGAGAAGCTGGAGACCGCTCAGGCCAGCTGAGCCCTTCGTTTCTCTGGACAGGCGGGCGTCGAGCCCATAGCCCTTAGTCATGGACATGGCCTTTCTCATCAGCGCCTTCGCCACGCTTTTCGTGGTGATCGACCCGATCGGGTTGACCCCGGTGTTCATCGCGCTGACCCAAGGGGCGGACAGCGCGCATCGCCGGGCTGTGGGCATTCGCGCCTGTATCACCGCGCTGGTGATCCTGATGCTCTTTGCCTTCTTCGGCGAGGCGGTGCTGGGCTTCATCGGCATCTCCATGCCCGCCTTCCGCATCTCGGGCGGGCTGCTGCTGTTCCTGACCGCGCTCGACATGCTGTTCGAGCGGCGCACCAAGCGCCGCGAGGATAAGGTCGAGGATGAGGTGATGCCCGACCCTTCGGTGTTTCCCATCGCCATTCCCCTGATCGCCGGTCCTGGCGCCATCGCCTCGATCATCCTGCTGATGGGCCAGTCGGACGGCGCGCTCGAGACCGCCATGGTGCTGGGCGTTCTGGGCGTCGTGCTGCTGATGGTGCTGGGCTGTTTCCTTGTGGCGGGCCCGATGGAGCGCGCACTTGGCCATGTGGGCATCGTGGTGATCACCCGGCTCTTCGGCATGCTGCTGGCGGCGCTTTCGGTGCAGTTTGTCATCGACGGCATCCGCGGCATCGACTGGTCCGGCGTGTTCTAGGCTCCTGCCGCGAGATGCCGCCCCACGCGGGACTCGTAAGCTGCCGCAAGACCCCCTACATTAACCCAATGACAGAAGGAGCGCGCCGTGTCGGGCTATGAGATCGGACGTCTGGGCTATCTGGGGCTGTTGCTGACGGCGCTGGTGATCTGGATGTTCGTGCAGCACCGGGGCCGCATCGGTCAGAAATTGCAGCAACTGGCGGCCTGGGGCCTGATCTTTGTCGCGGTGCTGGCGGCCATCGGCCTTTGGGGAGACATCCGTCAGACGGTCCTGCCGCAGCAGTCGGTCTTTGCCGAGACCGGGCGGATCGAATTGCCGCGCGCGCCCGACGGGCATTATTACCTGACCCTGCAGATCAACGACGTGCCCGTGCGCTTTGTGGTCGACACCGGCGCCAGTGGCGTGGTGCTGACCCGCCGCGATGCCGAGCGTGCCGGGCTGGATCCCGATGCGCTGATCTTCCATTCGCGCGCGCGCACCGCCAATGGCTCTGTCGAAACCGCGCCGGTGAGGCTTGAAAAGGTCACGCTCGGACGGTTCGCGGACAGCGATCTGCCCGCCTATGTCAACGGCGGCGAGATGGACAATTCTCTGCTTGGGATGAGCTATCTGCAGCGTTTCGACCGGCTGGAGATTGCGGGTGGAAAGATGGTGCTGCAGCGGGGCTGAGGCTCAGACGTCGATCTTCAGCCGCTCGCGGTCCAGCACAAGAATCGCACCGCGCCGCAGCTCGATGATCCCCTCTCGGCGCAGATCACCCAGCAGCTTGTTGATGGTCTGCCGCGAGCACCCCACCATGGCGGCAAGGTAGGACTGGCTGAGCCGCGCCTCGGGATGCTCGTCGGTGGTGAACTGATGCAGGTAGATGCACAGCCGCTCTTCGACCGAGAAGAACTGCGCAATGGCCCGCAGCTCGTTGTCGCGTGTCAGGCGGCTTTGCAGGATCGCGGCAGTGTTCCGCACAATCAGCCGCGGCGGCATGTGCCGGAACAACAGCTCGTCGGTGGCCGACAGCACGATGGCATCCGGGAGCGTCCGGCAGGTCGAGGCGCAGCGCGTGCCCGACAGACCTTCGACCTCGCCCAGCACTTCACCGGGATCGGCCACATGCACCACCGCAGCATTGCCCTGCTTGTCGAGATAGATCACCTCGACCCGGCCGCGACCGATCAGGTAGAACACCGGGGTCGGCTCACCCTGCTTGAGGATGTCCGTCGGCGCATCAAAGCGATGCACGGTACAATCGGCGAGGAAGGCCTCTTTCTGCGCAACCGTCAGCCCTTCGAGGAGCGGACAGCCAAGCAGCGCCTGATGATCGATCAAAGATGTCATGAGATCAGTCCGTTACCCGGATTGACGACTTGTGCAAGAACAAAACACGCATGTCATGTGCGGAAAGTTGCAAGCTATTGCAAACGTCGTTCATAAAAGCAGTCATCTTTATAGAATGAAATAGGTAAATGGCCGTTTCAACCCGCCCTGCGCTTCGAGCTTTCGGGAATTTACCCGATGCGCCCAAATCGACCAAGACCGGAATTGAAACAGCCGTTACTCGTATACCCTCACCCTCTTGCGGGTAAACCCGCGCAAGACACCGCCGCAACGCACGAGTCGCACGCCAAGCGGTGTGAACATCTTGTAGGAAATTTTCCGCCACCGCAGTGTAAGCGAGGTGACATTTCTGGTCGAAATTCCGTGGAAAAGTTATAATTTTGATAATCTTTATATGCTGTTGCAATTATGCAAGCATTTATTCTCGCTACACGGGAATGATCAAATCCGCGGACACGCGGGCGGAAAAAATATGCCCGCGAATTCGTCAGTATTCGCAGGAGGTGCCGCTCAGGATTCGGCCTTTTTCTCCCAGCGCCCCGACCCTTCTGACCAATATTGCGCCGTGCAGCCCGCGCCAGTCAGCGCGCGCCACTGCCCGCGGGCCTGCGTCAGCGCGCGCTCGTCCATACCGTCGAAAAGGATGCAGACACGTTCCATCTGCGCGACCTCTTCGGCAGAGACCTCGGCGCCATCCACCGACATCAGGCAGCTCGCGCCATTGGGCAGATCGGCGCGCTCGGTTAGCAGGATCGGCTGCTGCGCATCATGGGCGCCCCCGGCCCTGCCATGCGGAAGAAAACCTTCCTCGGGTCCAAGCCACAGCCGCTCGTCCAGCCAGTCGAGCCGCCCCGGATCGACGCCGCGCACCGCCACCCGCCAGCCTGCCGCCAGAGATTTCTCCAGCAGCATCGGCAGGGTCTCCTCCAGCGGCCTCTGGGTGAGGTGATAGAACATCGCAACGCCCATGGCTCAGGCTCCGTGATCGGCGTGTGGAAGGGGCTCGCGAAAGCGCAGCGCGGCAGCGCCCATGATCTCAGCCCTCGGTCTTTTCGAAACGCTCGCGCACCAGCCGGTCGAGCGACAGCACCCCCCAGCCGGTAGCCCCGGCGGGCGCAAGCAGGGTCGGCGATTTGACCTTGGCGACCCCGGCGATGTCGAGATGGATCCACGGCACATCGTCACGCACAAAGCGCTTGAGGAATTGCGCCGCGGTGATCGACCCGGCGGGACGCCCGCCGATGTTCTTCATGTCCGCCAGCGGAGATTTCAGCATGTCGTCATAGGCTTGGCCCAGCGGCATCCGCCACGCGCCCTCGCCCTCGGTCTCGGCGGCCTTGAGGAAGTCGCGGGCGAAATCGTCTTCATTGGCGTAGACCGCGGCATTCTCATGCCCCAGCGCAACGATGCAGGCGCCGGTGAGCGTGGCCAGATCGACCATCGCGGCGGGCTTCACATGCTCCTGCGCGTACCACAGCACATCGCACAGCACGAGGCGGCCCTCGGCGTCGGTGTTGAGGATCTCGATCGTGTCGCCCTTCATGGATTTCACGATATCGCCGGGCCGCATCGCGGTGCCCGAGGGCATGTTCTCGACCAGCCCCACAAGACCCACCACATGGGCGGGCGCCTTGCGCAGGGCCAGCGCCTTCATCACGCCCGCAACCGTGCCCGCGCCGCCCATGTCCATGGTCATGTCTTCCATGCCCGGCCCCGGCTTCAGCGAGATGCCGCCGGTGTCAAAGACCACGCCCTTGCCGACCAGCGCCAGCGGATCGCCATCGGCCCCCTTCCAGCGCATCACCACCATCTTCGACGGCGCGGCAGATCCCTGCCCCACGGCCAGCAGCGCGTTCATGCCCAGTTCGGCCATACGCGCCTCGTCCAGCACCTCAACCTCGACGCCAAGCGCGGTCAGCGCCTCGAGACGGGCGGCGAACTCTTCGGTGGTCAGCACGTTGGCGGGCTCGCTCACCAGATCGCGGGTAAAGGCGACACCTTCGGCCACCGCCAAGAGCGAGGTCGCAGCGGTTTCGGTCTGCTCGGGCTTTGCGCACAGGATGGTTGCGTTCGCCGGGGTCTCGGCGCTCTCGGACTTGTGATTGACCACCGCGTGGCCGCGCAGCGCCAGCGCCAGCGCCAGATGCGGCAGCCGCGCGGTGCTTTCCCCGACGATGGTCAGCGCCGCCGTTCCGGCGGTTTTCGCCAGCGCGGCCCCGGCCTTTCGTGCCTCGGCGACGCTCGGACGGCGCTCGAGCTTCACGACATCCAGCGCCTCGGCGGCGAGGCCGGTCGGAAAGGCAAGAGTGATCACTTCACCCGCTTTTGCATTTTCCCAACGGTCCGACTCCAGCAGCCGCGCCACGGCGCCCTTCGAAAGACGGTTGAGGCGCCGGGCACCGGGGCTCATCCGGCCCTCAGCGTTGATCAGCAGCGCCAAGCGCCCCTCTCGCTCGGCCAGCCCATCCAGTTCCACCGCCGAAAATTCGAAACCGCGCAGCTCGCTCATCCGCCGTCCTTCCCGTTGTCTGTCGTGTTTGTGTTTGTCTCCGAGTCCTAGTTCGCCGCAATCGGCTTGACCAGAGGCACCTTTTCCGACGATGACCGATCGTCTAGGGTCGTCGCCAAAGGAAAGCCGGGGGAAAATCGAGTGCAGAGATTCGACAGATACATGCTGTCGCAGCTCATGATCCTGTTCGGATTTTTCTCGCTGGTGCTGGTGATGGTCTATTGGGTGAACCGTGCGGTGAACCTCTTTGGCGACCTGATCGCCGATGGGCACACCGGCGGTATTTTCCTCGAGTTCACGCTGCTCAGCCTGCCCGCGGTGATCGGGATCGTGCTGCCCATCGCGGCCTTCGCCGCCGCCGTCTACGTCACCAATCGCGCCAGCAACGATTCGGAACTGACCGTGGTGCAGGCCGCGGGCTTCTCGCCGTGGCGCCTCGCGCGTCCGGTGCTGGTCTTTGGGGTGATCATCGGCGCGATGATGGCGGTGCTGACCCATGCTCTGGTGCCGCTGTCGATCGCCCAGCTGCGCGAGCGGGAGGCCGAGATCTCGGGCTCTGTCTCGGCACGACTGCTGCATGAGGGCACCTTCCTGCACCCCACCAAGGGCGTGACTTTCTACATCCGCGAGATCTCGCCCGAGGGAGAGCTGCGCGACGTCTTTCTGTCGGACCGCCGTCAGGAAGGCCGCGAGGTGATCTACACCGCGCGCACCGCCTATATTCTGCGCGGCAACGGTGGCGACACCATGCTGACCATGGTCGAGGGCATCGCCGAGACACTGCGTCTGTCGGACAACAGCTTGTCGACCACCACGTTCACCGATCTCACCTACGACATTTCTGGCCTGATCACCCCCGACCGCCGCCCCGGACGCCGCGCCCGGCAGATCGGCACGCTGGAACTGCTGACCGACACCGAAGCGGTGGCCGAAGAGGTCAACGACTCGGTCGGCGAAGTGCTGGAAGAGGCGCATATGCGCTTTGAGCAGCCGCTGCTTTGCGTTGTCGCGGCGCTGATCGGCTATGCGGCGCTGATGACCGGCAGTTTCTCGCGCTTTGGCGTCACCCGGCAGATCGTCGGCGCGATCTTCCTGCTGGTGCTGATCAAGATCATCGAAAGCGCGGTCTCGACCCCGGTGCGGGCCAATGGCGCGCTCTGGCCGCTGATCTACCTGCCCAGCATCGCCGGTTTCGCCATCAGCGCGCTGATGCTCTGGCGTGCCGCCCGCCCCCGCCGTCCCAGCGCCGCACGCCGCCGGCAGGCCGCTTCCGGAGCCGCCGCATGATCCTGCACTACTATTTCGCCCGCCGCTTCCTGAAGCTCTTTCTCGCCATTGGCCTGATCTTCGCGCTGTTCTTCTTCCTCGTCGATCTGGTCGAGCAATTGCGGAAATTCGGCGAGAGCGAAGGCTTTGGACAGGTGGTTCACATCACCCTGCTGAAGCTGCCCGAGGGCGTTTACACGATCCTGCCGCTGGTGATCATCCTTGCGGCGATCTCGCTCTGCATCTCGCTGGCGCGCAGTTCCGAACTGGTGGTCAGCCGCGCTGCGGGGCGCTCGGGTCTGGCGGCGCTCATGGGGCCGGTGGGCGTGGCGCTGGCGATCGGCTGCTTTGCCGTGGCGATGGTCAATCCCATCGTCGCTGCCACCTCGAAGCGCGCCGCCGATCTTGAACAGGAATGGGACAGCGACGGCGGCTCGGTGCTGTCGATCGGCTCCGAGGGCCTGTGGCTGCGGCAGGGCGACGAGAACGGCCAGACGGTGATCCGCGCCAGCCGCACCAACCCCGACGCGACGGTGCTTTACGATGTCAGCTTCGTCTCCTACGCGCCGGGCGGCGGACCGGACCAGCGCATCATCGCCGAGCGCGCCCGGCTGGAAGGCGGCGACTGGGTGCTGACCAAGGCCAAGACATGGCCGCTCAGCGGCGCGGTGAACCCCGAGGCCGCCGCGCTCAGCTACGACGAGATGCGGGTGCCCTCGAACCTCACCCAAGACGGCATCCGCGACCGTTTCGGCCAGCCCTCGGCGATCCCGATCTGGGAGCTTCCGGCCTTTATTCGCGGGCTTGAAAACGCGGGCTTCTCGGCGCGGCGGCACATCGTGTGGCTGCAGTCGGAACTGGCCCAGCCGGTGTTTCTGGTGGCTATGGTGCTGGTCGCCGCCGGGTTCACCATGCGCCCGGCACGGCTGGCCAACACCGGGCTTTCGGTGCTCGGGTCCGTCATGCTCGGCTTCGGGCTTTACTACGTCAGGAACTTCGCGCAGATCCTCGGCGAAAACGGGCAGCTGAACCCGCTGCTTGCCGCTTGGGTGCCGCCTGTCGCCGCCTTGCTGCTGGCGCTGGGTCTGGTGCTTCAGATGGAGGAAGGATGACCCCCCACACCCGCCTGCTCGCGGCGGCACTGGCCCTTGGCCTGCCGCTCTGCGCGACCCTTCCCGATGCGCTGCGCGCCCAGACCGCCGTTTCCCCGACCGGCGGCGAACAGAGCGCCACGGCCGCCCTGCTGGTCGCCGATAGCGTCTATGTCGAAAGCGGTAACCGGCTGATCGCCCAAGGCAATGTCGAGGCGCTGCAGGACGGCACCCGGCTGTCCGCCAGCCGTATCATCTACGATCAAGAGGCCGACAGCCTGCAGATCGAAGGGCCGATTCGCATCACCGATGCTTCGGGTAACCTTATGCTGGCCGAGAGCGCCGAGCTTGAAGAAGGGCTGCGCAACGGCATCCTCAGCGGCGCGCGCATGGTGATGAACGAGCAATTGCAGCTGGCCGCCGTCGAGGCGCGCCGCGCCGAGGGCCGTTTCACGCAACTCAGCCGCGTCGCGGTGACCTCCTGTCAGGTCTGCGGCAGGGAAGAGGTTCCGCTTTGGTCGATCCGCGCGCAGCGCGTGGTCCATGACGAGGAAGCCAAGCAGATCTATTTCGAAGGCGCGCAACTGCGGGTGCTTGATGTGCCGGTGTTCTGGGTGCCCAGCATGCGCCTGCCCGACCCCACGCTGAAGCGCACCCGAGGGTTCCTGATCCCGACGTTCCGAAGCTCCACGCTGCTCGGCTTCGGGGTCAAACTGCCCTATTTCGTGCCGATCGGCGAGCATCAGGACGTCACGCTGACGCCCTATATCTCGCCCGTCACAAAGACTCTGGAGGCGCGCTATCGCCGCGCCTTCGCGCGGGGCGATCTGGAACTCAACGGCGCGCTCACCCGCGACACGCTGACCGATGACACCACCCGCGGCTATCTCTTTGCCGAAGGCACATTCGGGCTGCGCAACGAATTCCAGCTTGATCTCGATCTCAAGATGGTCAGCGACGAGGCCTATCTGAACGATTACGACTATGAAGACCTCGACCGGCTGGGCAGCACCATCGAGCTGTCGCGTGCCCGGTCCGATGATCTGCTGCGCTTTGGGCTGTCGCATTACCAATCGCTGCGCGCCTCGGAAAAGGACGAGGAACTGCCGTCGTGGATTTTTGACGGATCTTACGAGAAGCGGTTCTTCCCGGATCGCATCGGCGGCGAGCTGCGGCTCGGCACCGAGCTGCACGGGCATTACCGCACCTCCGACGAGGACATCATCGGGCGCGACGTGGCGCGGCTGACCGCCGAGGCGAGCTGGCGCAAGCGCTGGACGCTGGCGGGCGGCATCCGCATGGGCTGGACCAACAGCCTGTGGTTCGACCGCTACGACTACAGTCAGGACAGCAGCTCGGACAGCGACGTCTCGCGCGTGATGGGAGCCACCGCCGTCGAATTGCGCTGGCCACTGATCCGGCGCGGTGCCGATGGCGCGCGCACGCTGCTCGAGCCGGTGGCGCAATACGCGCTGGTCGGCGGCACGCGGGTCAATATCGTCTCGGATGAGAGCACCCGTGTCGAGTTCGACGAGGGCAACCTGCTGTCGCTGTCGCGCTTTCCCGCTGCCGACCGGCGCGAGCATGGCCAGTCGGTGGCCGCTGGCCTGCGCTGGCTGCACGAGGCTCCCGATGGCTGGCGCGCGGGCATGACCGTCGGGCGGGTCTGGCAGGCGGATGTGGATGAAGACTTCAGCCGCTCGTCCGGTCTCGACAGCAGCCTGTCCGACTGGCTGATCGCCGCAGGCTTCAGCAATGACGCCGGGCTGACCATCTCGGCGCGCGGCCTGCTCGGCGGGATCACCGATTTCAACAAGGCCGAAGCGCGTGTCGACTGGAGCAATGCGCGCATCGATCTTGGCGCCTCTTACCTGCTGCTGGTGCAGGACCCCGACGAGGACCGCGACGAGACGCAATCGGAATGGTCGCTCGATGGCAGCTACCGCTTCGCCCGCAATTGGACCAGCTCGGCAGAATGGCGCTACGACCTTGCCGATCAACGGCTTGACCGCGCTGGTCTGGGCCTGCAATACCGCAATGAATGCGTCCAGGTGGATTTCTCGGTAACGCGCAAATACGCGTCCTCGAGCAACCTGGAACCGTCAACCGATTTCGGCCTTTCCGTCGCGCTGACAGGCTTCGGCACCACGGATAGCGCCAAGGAGTATCGACGCACATGCAAGTGACCCCCGTCCGCTTTTCGGCCCGCCTCCTCCGTTCCGTCCTCTTGGCGGCCGGTCTGGCGCTCGCTCCTGCCGCGCTGCCCGCGCAGGGGCTGTTCTCGCCCGCGATCACCGTCGACGAGATGGTGATCACCAACTACGAGATCCAGCAGCGCGCACGGATGATTGAGGTGCTCAACTCCGGCCAGAACCCGCAGCAGCTGGCACGCGAACAGCTGATCGACGACCGGCTGCGCATGCAGGCCGCCTCCGACGCGGGGATCGCCCCCACCGACGAGGAAATCGAAGACGGGATGAGCGAATTTGCCCAACGCGGCAATCTCGGCCTCGACCAGTTCGTCGCCCTGCTGGCGCAGAACGGCGTCGACGAGCAGACCTTCCGTGATTTCGTCCGCGCCGGTTATGCGTGGCGGCAACTGGTGCAGGCGCGCTTTCAGGCCCGCGCGCAGGTGAGCGACGAAGAGGTCGACCGCGCGCTCTCGGGCACCGGCACCGGCTCGAACGTGCGTGTGCTGCTGTCGGAGATCATCATCCCGATCCGTCCCGGCACCGAGGCGCAGGTGAACAACCTCGCCGAGCGCATCTCGAACTACCGCTCGACCGCCGATTTCTCCGCCGCCGCGCGCGAATATTCGGCCACCGCCACCCGCGGTGAAGGCGGACGGCTGCCGTGGCAGGATCTCAACGACCTGCCGCCCGTGCTGCGCCCGCTGGTGATCGGTCTCGCCCCCGGCGAGGTCACCGATCCGATCCCGATCCAAGGCGCCGTGGCGCTCTTCCAGATGCGTCAGGTCGAAGAGAGCGGCTATTCCGAACCCGAGATCGCCTCGGTCGATTACGCCACTTACTACATGGCCGGTGGCCGCAGCGCCGAGACCCTCGCCAAGGCGCGGGTTCTGGCCAGCAAGATCGACCGCTGCGACGATCTTTATGGCGTCGCCAAGGGCCAGCCCGCCGAGGTGCTGCAGCGCCACCAGCAAGCACCTTCGGAGATCCCCACCGACATCGCCTATGAGCTGTCGAAGCTCGATGCGGGCGAGGTCTCGACCGCGCTGACGCGCTCCAACGGCCAGACGCTGATGTTCCTGATGATGTGCAGCCGCACGCCGGAGGTCACCGCCGACGCCGACCGCCAGCAGGTGAGCGTCGGTCTGCGCAACCAGCGGCTCAACCAGCTCTCCGAGGCCTATCTCGCGCAGCTGCGCGCCAACGCGCGCATCGTCGAGAAATGAGCCCGCACCGGCCCGCTCTGCCCCTCGCGCTGTCGTGCGGCGAGCCCTCGGGCATCGGGCCGGAACTGGCCGAGGCCGCGTGGCAGGCGCTCGGGACCGAGCTGCCGTTCTTCTGGATCGGCGCGCCGCACCACCTGCCGGGCACTGTGCCGCATGTGATCATCGAGCGCCCCGCCGAGGCGCCAGAGGCCGCCACGCGCGGCCTGCCGGTGCTGGTGCAGGAGATGCCCGGGCCCCGCGTGCCGGGCGTGCCGCAGGCAGCGCAGGCCGCTGGTGTCGTCGCCGCCATCGAGCGCGGCGTCGCCCTGTGCCAGCGCGGTGAGGCCGCGGCGCTCTGCACCCTGCCGATCTCGAAGCAAGCGCTGGCGAGCGGCTGCGGCTTCGCTTTCCCCGGCCATACCGAATTTCTCGCCCATCTCGGCCATGTGCCCGAGGTGGTGATGATGCTCGCCTGTCCCGAGCTAAAGGTGGTGCCCGCCACCATCCATATCGCGCTCGAAGAGGTGCCGCAGGCGCTGACCGCCGAGCTGCTCGAGGCCCGGCTGCGCATCACCCATGAGGCCATGGCGGGCTTTGGCATCGCCCGCCCGCGCATCGCCGTGGCCGGGCTTAATCCGCATGCCGGCGAAGGCGGGCGCATGGGCCGGCAAGAGATCGAGATGATCGCGCCGCTGCTGGACCGGCTGCGCGCCGAGGGCATGGATCTGATCGGCCCGCTGCCCGCCGACACGATGTTCCACGCTGCCGCCCGCGCGCGCTATGACGTGGCGGTCTGCATGTATCACGATCAGGCGCTGATCCCGGTGAAGACACTGGGCTTTGACGAGGGCGTCAACGTCACGCTCGGCCTGCCCTTCGTGCGCACCTCGCCCGACCATGGCACTGCCTTCGACATCGCGGGCAAGGGGCTGGCAAATCCCTCCTCGACGCTCGCCGCGCTGCGCATGGCCGCCGAGCTTTCGGCTGGCGCGCCGCAGGGGTAGAGGTATAGAGGGGGCGCTGCCCCCTCGCCCTTCGGGCTCACCCCCGGCGTATTTGGAGAACAATGAAGACATGAGCGGTATCGACGGCCTGCCCCCGCTGCGCGAGGTGATCGCCACCCATCAGCTGAGCGCCAAGAAATCGCTCGGGCAGAACTTCCTGCTCGATCTCAACCTGACCGCCAAGATCGCGCGGGCGGCGGGCGATCTGTCGAATATGGATGTCCTGGAGATCGGTCCCGGCCCCGGCGGGCTCACCCGCGGGCTGCTGGCCGAGGGCGCACGGCGGGTGCTGGCGGTCGAGAAGGACGCGCGCTGCCTGCCCGCGCTCGACGAGATCGTGCTGCACTACGACGGCCGCCTCGAGGTGATCAACGGCGACGCGCTGGAGATCGACCCGCTCGAGCGGCTCACCCCGCCGATCGCCATCTGCGCCAACCTGCCCTACAACGTCGGCACCGAGCTGCTGGTGCGCTGGCTGACGCCGACCGACTGGCCGCCCTTCTGGTCGACCCTGACGCTGATGTTCCAGCGCGAGGTGGCCGAGCGCATCGTCGCGCAGCCCGGCTCGAAGGCCTATGGGCGGCTCGCTCTGCTGGCGCAATGGCGCTGCGAGGCGCGTATCGTAATCAGCCTGCCGCCCTCGGCCTTCACCCCGCCGCCCAAAGTGTCCTCGGCGGTGGTGCATCTGAAAGCCCTGCCCGAGCCGCGCTACCCCGCCGACGCCAAGACCTTGGAGCGGGTCGTCGCCATGGCCTTCAACCAGCGCCGCAAGATGCTGCGCGCCGCGCTGAAGGGGCTGACGCCGGACATCGAGGACAAGCTGCGGGCGGCGGGCATCGAGCCCACCGAGCGCGCCGAGCAGGTCTCGCTCGAGCAATTCTGCGCACTGGCGCGGGTGCTGAAGGGCTGAACTTAAAGTAGCCACGGCAGTCGTGCGTGCGCCGGACCGTGGGGTGGCGCCGCAACCAATGACATGCGCGCTTTATGCCCGCCAAATCCGAAGCACATACGAACGTTTGGCGAGGTCGCCAAAGCGCCAGCCCGCCCGGACGGCGTCGTCCATCGCGCTTGGACCGATGGCGCCACGATAAACGACCGCTCGCCCGGCGGCTTCGCCTTGATCCCGGGCGTTTTTCATACCGTGCTCTCATCCCCAAAACGAAAAAGGCCGGGCATCGCGCCCGGCCTTTTCTTGTTTCCGACAGAGAGTGCTCAGTTGCCCTCAGCCTTCTCCGCTTCGATCTTGCGCCATGCGGCGACGTTGCGGTTGTGCTCGGCCAGCGTCGCCGCAAAGGCATGGCCGCCCGATCCATCCGCCACGAAGTACACATAGTCCGATTGCGCCGGGTTCAGCGCCGCCTCGATGCTGGCGCGGCCCGGGTTGGCGATCGGGGTCGGCGGCAGGCCGTCGATGACATAGGTGTTGTACGGCGTCTCTTTGCGCAGCTCGGACTGGCGCAACCCGCGGCCCAGCACGCCTTCGCCATTGGTCAGCCCGTAGATCACCGTCGGGTCCGTCTGCAGGCGCATGCCGCGCTCGATACGGTTGACGAAGACCGAAGCCACCATCGGACGCTCCTCGGCGACACCGGTTTCCTTCTCGACGATCGACGCCATGATCAGCGCCTCTTCGGGGCTGTCATAGGGCACGCCCTCGGCGCGGTTCTGCCACGCCTGCGCGAGGATCGCCTCCTGCGCCTGCTCCATACGCGCGATGAGATCGGCGCGGCTGTCGCCGGGGCTGATCTCATAGCTGTCGGGGGCAAGCGCGCCCTCGGCGGGACGCTCGGCGACCTCGCCGTCGAGCACGTCGATCTGGCCCAGTTCCTCGACCACTTTCCAGCTGGTCACACCCTCGGCCAGCGCCACGCGGAAGCGCGTGCCGACCTCGGATTTGATCGCCTCATAGCCTTCGGGGCGCGGCTCGTCGCTGGCGGGGTCGAACTCGATGCGCTCCACATAGCGGCCGGTCTCGGGGTCGAGTTCGCGCACCTGCACCTCAGCGCTGTTGACGCCGATGCGATAGACCACCTCGGTGCCACAGGTCGACGCGCCGCCCTTGGTGACGATGTCGGTGATCTGCGTCATCGAGGCATGCTCGGGCACCAGATAGGACCCGGCCTTGAGCAGATCGGTCTTGTCGCCATAGTCGGCGCCGAGACGGAAGATCATGTCAGAGCTGATCGCGCCCTGTTCCGCGAGATCGTGCGAGACGCGGGTGAAATTCGAGCCGCGTTCGACCTGCAGGCACATGGGCTGCTCCAGCGGACCCTCGGCGCTGTACTCGTTCTGAGCCCAGAGCAGCAGCCCGCCGGCGAGGAACACCAGCACCACCAGAAAGGTCATCGCGTTGGAGGCGATGTTGCGCCACATATCAGCTGACCTTCCCGAAGATCACGCTCGCGTTGGTGCCGCCGAAGCCGAAGCTGTTGGACAGGGCGTAGGTCACCTTGCGCGCGCGCTTGGCGTTGGGGGCGAGATCGATGGGCGTCTCCACCGCCGGGTTGTCGAGGTTGATCGTCGGCGGCGCGACCTGATCGCGGATCGCGAGGATCGAGAAGATCGCCTCGATCGCACCGGCGGCGCCCAGCAGGTGGCCGGTGGCCGATTTGGTCGACGACATGGTGACGTTCTTGGCGTGATCGCCCAGCAGCCGTTCCACCGCGCCAAGCTCGATCGTGTCGGCCATGGTCGAGGTGCCGTGGGCGTTGATGTAGTCGATGTCCGACGGCTCGAGCCCGGCGGATTTCAGCGCCGCGCGCATCGAGCGCTCGCCACCCTCGCCATCCTCGGAGGGGGCGGTGATGTGATAGGCGTCGCCCGACAGACCGTAGCCGAGGACCTCAGCGTAGATCTTCGCGCCGCGCGCCTTGGCGTGCTCGTATTCCTCGAGCACGACGATGCCCGCGCCCTCGCCCATGACGAAACCGTCACGGTCGGCATCATAAGGACGGCTGGCCTTCTGCGGATCGTCGGCGCGCTTGGTCGACAGCGCCTTGCAGGCGTTGAACCCGGCGATGCCGATCTTGCAGATCGCCGCCTCGGCGCCGCCCGCGACCATCACGTCGGCGTCGCCGTATTTGATCAGCCGCATCGCGTCGCCGATGGCGTGCGCGCCGGTCGAGCAGGCGGTGACCACCGAGTGGTTCGGACCCTTGAAGCCGTATTTGATCGAGACCTGACCCGAAATGAGGTTGATCAGCGCGCCGGGCACAAAGAACGGCGACACGCGGCGCGGGCCCTTCTGTTCCATCATCACGGCGGTGTTTGCGATGGAGTTGAGGCCACCGATGCCCGAGCCGATCAGAACGCCGGTGCGCTCCAGATCTTCTTTCTCGGTGGGGGTCCAGCCGGAATCCTCGACCGCCTGCTGCGCGGCGGCCATACCAAAGAGAATGAAGGTATCGACCTTGCGCTGCTCTTTCGGCTCCATATAGGCATCGGCATTGAACGTCCCGTCCGAGCCGTCACCCAGCGGCACTTCGCAGGCATAGGTGGTGGTGAGCCCCTCGGTATCGAAGCCTTGAATCGGGCCAGCGCCCGACTGGCCGTCAAGAATACGTTCCCAGCTCTTTTCGACACCATCCGCCAGCGGCGTGACAAGCCCCAGCCCGGTAACCACAACGCGACGCATTGCTCTGCCTCTCTCTCAAGTTCGTAATGTTGACGCCGCTCTTACCGCGCGGGCGGCATAGTCGGCAAGCATAACGGTTAATCTTCCGAAGGATCAGGCCCAGTCTTGGCCGAGATCCGCGCGTGCCCGGTCGATCCAATGCTCGCGCAGCCAATCGCAGGGTTTGGAATGGCGGATCAGGCTGCCGTTGTAGCCCTCCAGCGCCTCGGACATCTTCGGGTGGCCATGAAAGCAGACCACGCGCGCCTCTTCCGGCAGGCGCGGCGCATGCAGCCAATTGCCCGGAAACGGATTGCAGTCATACTTGAAGGACACGACCCAAGGCTCTGGGATATATGTGAAAACATCGCGATCCATCGCTTTGTGCGAGGTATAGCGCTGCTCTGATCCGCGGGCCTTTTCGACCTCTGCATAGGCGTCCTTGGCAAGGTCTTCGTACAGGAACCCATGCTGCGCCGGATCGAAACGGAACACCGAGCCATGGCCGGTGGGCCGCCCCTTGCGCTTCTCGGTCCAGTCGTGGCGCATGGCGATGGTGCCGGGCGCGAGATCGTGAATTTCGCCCAGCGGGCCGGTGATCACGACGTCGAGATCAAAGCCCAGAACCGGCCCTTCCAGATCGGGCACGAGGCCGGGCCGGAACAGCGAGACCTTGCGCATAGCGCCCTGCCGGTTGGCGACGGCCAGCGCGGCGGCCATGGGCTCGGCAAAGGGTTCGACCGGCAGGTCGATAATCTCGATATCCGGGTGCAGCCCCTCGGCGTGTTCGGTCATGCAAAAGAAGCGCACCGGGCGATCCATATGCCGCCGCACGCCGGAATACAGCCGGTTGACGTATTCCGGCCCAAAGGCGGTGCCCCATTTGATGCAGAAGATATTGGCGCGCATGGTGCCCTCCGAACGGTCTTTCCCGCGCTTTATCGCAAGGCGCGGGAAAGTGCCAACCTTTCGAGGAAAAACCGCCCGCGGCGGCGCGCTAGTGCCCTTCGACCTTATGCCGGATGCGGTGGATCCCCAGCCAGACCAGCAGCACCACCGGCAGCACCGACATGGCGGTCAGCATACCCTTCGAGATGCCCACCGCATCGGCGACGGGATAGAGCAGATAGCCCACCAGCGAGACCGCGTAGTAAGAGATCGCGACCACCGACAGCCCCTCGACCGTGGTTTGCAGTTGCAGCTGCTGGTCGGCGCGTTTGTCCATGCTGGCAAGGATGTCCTGGTTCTGGGCGGAGCGTTTGACCTCCACACTCGTGCGCAGAAGCTCGGCGGCGCGCATGGCGCGAGCCGACATGTCCGAAAGCTGCTTTTCGCTGCTTTTCACCGTGCGCATGGCGGGATCGAAGCGCCGCGCCATGAACTCGCGGAAGGTCTGCCGCCCCTCGAAGCGCTCTTCGCGCAGCACCGCGATGCGCTGGCCCACCAGCGCCTCATAGGCCGCCGTGGCCGAGAGGCGGAAAGCGCTCTGCGCCGCCACGGTCTCTAGCTCGGAAGACACCCGCAGGAGCGCGCGCAATGTGTCCTCTTCGGGGGTGTCGCCATGGGTCATCTGGGTCGACAGCCGTGTCAGATCCTCGTCGATGCGGATCAGGTCCGAGCGGATGGCGGTGACACGGGTAAACCCGAGCATAGCCATGGTCTTATACACCTCGATCTCGCAAATCCGCTGCACCACGCGGCCCACCCGCCGCTCTCCGACGCCGGGACTGACGAAGATGCCAAAGCGCTGATGCCCAGCCGGGTCGATGCGGAAATCGCCGCCCACCACCAGCGCATCGTCCAGCATTCGGCTGACCGCCACGCTGTCGGCGACGAACCAATCGCTGAAGACATCGTTCATCTGGTTGGGATCGGCGGGACGCGGCGCGATGCGGATCATTGCCGAGGTCATCCGCACGCCCGGGGCTTTCTCGAGCCAGTCCTCGGGGAAGATGCCAAAGTCGCGCGGATCAAAGGGCGTGTCGCCCAGCCCCGGCAGAAAGGCGGTGTAGGTGACGAACTCGGTGTGCAGTTCCCATTTGATCTCGGCCTTGCCGATCTTGCCCGAGTAATGCTTGGCGTCGGGCTGCGGATGCGGCGCGCCGTGACGATCAAGCAGGTCGATGAGATGCGCCAGATCCGCGCTGCGATCGCGCGAGGCGGCATCGCTGGGCCGTTTGATTGCCAGATAGATGGCGCGGCATGGCGCCTCTAGCGCCGGGAACGGCCTTGCATGCAACTCATTGGCAAGCTGATAGCGCAGCGGGTGGTCTTGGATCGGCGGCATAGTGCAGGCTCCGGGAGTCTTTTTCCCGACAGTAGCCACACACCCCGCGAAGTAAAGAAATTACGCAAGCGTTTTCAGTATATTAGCGGAATACCTTTGTATACCGCACGAAGCACCGGCACCCTGCGATGCCGGTGCCCGGGTTCAGCCCGCGATGCGCACCAGATGATTGTCCCACGCCACCTCGGCGCGGCGCAGCGCCCTCGGGGCATCTCCGCGCAGTTCGATGAGCCCGCCAAGCCCGTCGCTGGCGATATAGCCGCCCTCATGCGTGGCCAGACCGCAGACATCGGTCCGCGACACGGCGCCAAGGAAAGCGCCCGCCTCCGAGAACCGGTGGATGCGCCCGCCGCGCGGCGAGGTGATGGCGATCTCCTGCCCGTCTCCCGAGAAAGCGACGCTGCCCGCATAGCCGTTCATCGCCAGCTCGTCGGCCAGCGGTGCCTCGCAGAGCACTGGCGCCTCACCACGGCGGTGCAGCCCCAGAAGCGGCGTCGCCGCGCCGGGCTCGCCCTGCCATTGCATACAGAATCCCACCAGCCCGTCAGCGCGCAGCGCAAGGTGGCGGATGGAGTTCTGGTGCAGGTCCTCCTCCAGTTCGACCATCTCCATCAGCGTGCCATTCAAGCCGACATACGACAGGTTCGGCTTCATGCTGTCGATGTTGAGCTTGGTGCGGTCCCATGCGTCGGTCTGAATGCCGCCATTGGCCACCACAAGGCTCTGCCCGTCCGGCATCAGGCGCATCTCATGCGGACCAAGGCCGTGCGTGGGGAAATCCGAGACGCGTTTGTAGCCCGCCTCGACGTCCCAGATACCGATCCGCCCGGCGCTGCCTTCGGCCTCCTGCTCGGAGGTGAAAAGCACGGTGCCATCGGCGGAAAACGCGCCATGGCCGTTGAAACTGTGGCCCTCGGGGGCGCTCAGCTCGTGCAGCAGCGCGCCGGTGATGCAGTCGATGACCAGCGCATAGGTGCCCGGACGACGGGCAAAGCCCACGGCCTCGGCGCGGCTGGGGTGGGCGCAGGCGGCATGGCCGCGCGCCGGCAGCGGCACACGAAAGGCCTCGGCCCCATCGTCGCGCAGGCCGATCAGGGTAAAGCTGCCGTCACCCTGTTTCGCGGCGGCCAGATAGGCCGGATCACCCACCGCCGCCCAGCCCGTCGCGGGCGCGGCAGAGACGGCAAGCAGGCTGGCAAGAAAGCTGCGGCGTGTGGTCATGGCGTCAGTCTCCGTCTGCGGAATTGAACCCGGCGGCGATGCCGAGCGGCGCGCCCAGTTCGGCCTCGATGGCGTCCTTCAGCGCGCGCACCTGCTGCTGGACGATCTCCACATGCAGACGCTCCGACGGATCGCCCACCTGCTGGAACGAGGGGTCCTCGACCCGGCTCGCCACCTCGCGCAATTGCTCCATGGCGGCATCGGTCACCGGCATCTCCCAATCGGCCAGCGCCTTGGCGAGCGCATAGGCGCCTTCGGCATCGCGCAGCACGTTGCGCAGGCTGCGCCCCGAGCGCCACGCCTCGGCGCGGGTCGGACGCGGGCGCTCGAAACTGCCCAAGGGACGGCCAAGGCGGGTGTCGGCGGTGAACTCGAGCCCCGAGACCACCTGCGTGAAGAGCGCGCGCATCGCCTCATCCTCGGCGAGATAGGTCGCGTTGCCCTCTTCCCCGGCGGTCAGCAGCACATTGGCAAAGCTCTCGGTCCAGCCGGTTTCGAGCGCTGCCGCCTGCCGCGCCAGATCCCGGGTCATGGTCTGCACCAGCGTGCAGGCGTAGCTGCCCTGCGCGTAGCCAGAGAACTCCTCATCATAGAGCATGAACTCCAGCGGGTAGAGCCCGCGCACCGCGATCGAGGCATCGGCAAAGGCGGCAGGGTCGGTGCCCACCGGGTCTTCGGACGCGATGAAGCGCGACAGCGTCTTGGGGGTGAAGCCGCGGCTGTCGGGCCAGAAGGCCACCGGCAACGCACCGGTCTCCGACGGGCCGATGTGAATGTCGGCCAGCGCGTTCCAGCGATCGAAGGCGTGGTTCCACGGATCGCGCAGGCTTGCGGCGGTGCAATCTTGCTCGGCAGCCTCGGCCAGCGTCCCAGTGGCCTCGGCGAAGGCCATGAAGCTGGGCAGGATCTGCTCGGAGAGCGCCTCGGGCACCCCGGCGTGAAGCGGGCCACAAAGCGGACCTGCGGCCAGCACGGCGCAGAGGGTCAGACGGTGTTTCATTCACAAACTCTCCAGATATCGGATCAAGGCCGCGCGGTCCGGCGGCGCCATGGACACCACCCGCGCGCGCTGCGTTTCGGCCTCGCCGCCATGCCAGAGGATCGCCTCCAGCAGGCTGCGGGCCCGTCCGTCGTGCAGGAAGGTGGTATGACCGCTCACCCGTTCGGTCAGGCCGATGCCCCAGAGCGGCGCGGTGCGCCACTCGCGCCCCGTGGCGCGGCCCTCGGGCCGGTGGTCGGCCAGCCCCTCGCCCATGTCGTGCAGCAGCATGTCCGAATAGGGCCAGATCAGCTGAAAGCTCTGCTCGGGTCGGGCGTCGAGCCGGTGGGTGACGAATTTCGGGGTGTGGCAGGCCGGGCAGCCGGTCTCGTAAAAGACCTGCTTGCCGCGCAGCACCTGCGGATCGTCCGCATCGCGCCGCGCGGGCACGGCAAGGTTGCGACTGTAGAAAGTGACGAGATCGAGCGCCTGCTGATCCGCCTCGAAGCCGCCATGCGCCTCGCTGTCGCCGCCGGGCGCGGCGCGGCAGACCTCCTGCGCGGCGGTGCAATCGCCCCAGACCTCGGGAAAGAGCGGCGTCGAGATGCCGATATCATGGGCAAAGGCCGAGGCCGACTGCTCGCGTAGCGTCGGCATGCCCGCTTTGTGCCCGAAGCGGCCCAGCATGGCTGCGTCATATTCCTGCGACCAGACGATGGCGGCGCGGCCAGAGATGCCGTCGCCATCCGCATCCTCAGGGTCGGCCAGCGCGAGGATGTCCTCTGCCGGGATCGCCTCGAGCAGGCCAAGCCCGATCATCTGCGGCGCCACGCGCGGGCTGAGCATCGCGCCTTTCGCCAGCGGGCCATAGGCAAGGTCTTCGGCGGCATAGCTGGGCGCGCGCAGCGCGGCGGTCTCGCCGCCCGAAAGCGGCACCTCGACCTCTTCGTAGGTGACCGAGAACCGCGCCTCGGCGCCCTGCCCGACCGTGCCGAAATCCTGTATCTGCGTGCCGTAGACCGGATCGGGGGCCGTGGCGATCCACTCTTCGATGGCGGGCATCTCCGCCTCGGGCGCGGCAGGAACCGAGACCCGCAAGAAGATCGACACCGCGCCGTCATTTGGCCCTGCAGGCGGATGGCCCCGCCCGTCCTTCAGATGGCAGTTCTGGCAGCCGCGCGCGTTGTAGAGCGGCCCCAGCCCGTCCGAGGCCAGCGTCGACGAGGGCGAGGACACCCAGAGTTTGCGGAACAGCCCATTGCCGACCTTGAAGTCGAGCTCGCGGTCGAACTCCATATTGCCCGAAGGCTGCGAGAAGGCATCGGCGTTGCGCCGGACGCGCACGGTGGCGGCACCGCCGGGCAGATCCTCGAACTTCTCGGGCGCGCTGAAATCCTGCGGCAGAGCCGTCACGGCGGCGATGCGGGCGGCCTCGGCCTCGGTGCGGGGAATGATGTTGAGGTGCAGATCGCGCAGCGCTGCGCCGGGGCCCGGCGTGTCGGCAGCGGCTGCAGCGGATGCGCCGCCCAGAAGGGCGGCGCAGAGCACGAGGTTACTCGGCTTCATCCATCGGCATGGCGTTGATGACCGCATAGCGTTCGGCACCGACCCGGTCGTAGAGTTCCAGTTGCGTCTCGAGGAAGTCGATATGACCTTCTTCGTCGGTCATCAGTTCCTCGAACAGGTTCTTGCTCACATAGTCGCCCACCGACTCGCAATGCTCGCGGGCTTCTTTGTAAAGCGCCCGTGCCTCATGCTCGGCAGCGAGGTCGCATTCAAGGGTTTCTTTCGGATCCTGACCGATCCGCAGCGGGTCGAGCTTCTGCAGATTCGGGTGCCCGCCGAGGAAGATGATCCGGGTGATCAGCTTGTCGGCGTGGTTCATCTCTTCGATGCTTTCCTCGCGGCTTTTCTTGGCCATGTGACCAAGGCCCCAGTCTTCCTGCAGCCGGTAGTGCAGCCAATACTGGCTGACCGCCGTCAGCTCAGACCGGAGTGCCTTGTTGAGATACTCGATGACCTTCTCGTCGCCCTTCATATCCGTCTTCCTGTGGTTGCGCGCGACGCCGGAGGCCGCGCAGGTGCATGGGTACCTCCAGATTGTCGTTGCGTCGCATGGTTTGCAAGAAGAGCGGCATGCAACCTCCACAATCGGCTGCTTTTCCCAGCGCGTGGTAGATCTTTCCGGGCGTGATGATCGTCTGCGCATCAGCTTGTCGCATCCAGTCGATCGCGGCGTGAATGTCGCGGTCAGAGATACCCATGCAGTGGCAGACGATCATCGCTTCAGTCCTTCTTACTGGAAGACGGCGTTGGGGTTGTCGAGGCTGTCGGAGCCTTCGAACTCCATGTCCTCAAGTTCGAGCGCGGTGACGATACGCTCGATGGTGCGGGTCTGGTCGATGAGACCGTCGACGCCGCCCATGATCAGCGCCTCGCCCTTCTCGTTGCCGGCCTCGAGCATCTGGTCGTAGCTGAAGCCGCCCTCGGCCGCGGTCTTGATCTCGCCGAGCGCCACCATGGTCGCGTCGAGCTTGGCTTTCATCTCGGTGTCGAGGTCTCCCGAAGTTTCGGCCACCAGATCGCTCAGCGACGGGCCCGAGACGACCGAGCCGTCAACCCGCTCGTACTGGCCGAGGTAGACGTTCTGGATGCCCTTGCCGTCATAGAAATGCGAGTTGTGGGTGTTGTCCGAGAAGCAGTCATGCTCTTCCTCGGGATCGTTGAGCATCAGGCCAAGGCGCATACGCTCACCCGCCTGCTCGCCATAGGAGAGCGAGCCCATGCCGGTCAGCATCATGACGATGCCCTGATCGGCATTCTCCGACACCGCCTCGCGCGCGGCGCCGCCCTCGGCCCAGTTGGCAGCCATTTCTTCGAGGTCGGACACCAGCAGGTCGGTCGCGGCGGTCAGATAATCCGCGCGGCGGTCGCAGTTGCCGCCGGTGCAGGCATCGCCGGTGACGTAATCGGTGTAGGGACGCTCACCCGCGCCATGCTCGGTGCCGTTGAGATCCTGTCCCCAGAGCAGGAACTCGATGGCGTGATAGCCGCGCGCCACATTGGTTTCGATGCCGTCGGCCTCGTTCAGCGTGTCGGCGATCAGTTCGGGAGTGATCTCCGACGCGTCCACCTCGGCACCTGCCAGTTCCAGCGTCGAATTGGCGATGACGTTGGATGCGGCAAAGGGATTCTCGTCGGTGGCACCGCCGTAGGTCTCGTCGACATAGTCGATCAGACCCTCGTCGAGCGGCCATGCGTTCACCTTGCCTTCCCAGTCATCCACGATCGGGTTGCCGAAGCGGAACACTTCGGTCTGCTGGTAGGGGTTGCGCGACGCGAGCCATGCTTCGCGGGCGGCGGCCAGCGTCTCTTCCGACGGCTCGGCCACCAGCGCGGCAACCGCCTCTTGCAGCGCCTTGGCGGTGGTCAGGCTGTCCTCATAGCCTGCCTGCGCGATGTCGGCGTAGGTGTCGATGACCTCTGCCTTGTCGGTGGCGGCCAGCGCCGGTGCGGCAATGGTCAGCGCAAGTACGGATGTGGTCAGGAATTTCATCTCGGTCTCTTCCCTCGTGGCTTGTTATTTTTGATGCGGCTAGCGGGGGTGGATCACTTGGTCAGGATCAGCTTGCCGGCCTTGGTGATGCGCAGCGTGTAGATCTGCCCGTCGAGCTCGATCTCGGCCAGATTTCCGGCTTCGGTCAGCTGACGCGCGTCGTGGCGCGGAATTGCGGGCTGCACGGCATCGGCCTTCAACCTGTCGATCATCATTATCTCACTCCTCGTGCGGTACGTGCCTTGTCCCCGTCCCGGGATGCCTCGACCCGGTCGAACAGCGCCTCGAAAGTCGCGTCGATCGGCCAGAGACCGCCAAAGACCATATCCAGAAGCTCAGCGCGCATACCGCGCGCCGATGCTGCTTCGGGGGTGCCGATGTCGCTGTGCATTCTGGAATCCTCGTCCCTGCGTTCCCGGTATCGGCTTCCCCGCAGGATCCGCGGAGTGGCTGGCTTGTGGTCAAAACTGAGCAAATGAATCGGATTTGTCAATCCGACAAATTCCGTCAGAATTCACAAACCCGCGCAACACCGTGCGGATTCCCGCCCTGTTCGCGTTGCGTTCGCTGTGCAGATGCGCGATCACTTGCGCAAAGGGGAGACAATGGCCGAATTCCGCTTCATCCACAGCTCGGACCTTCACTTGGGCCGGCGCTTTGCCGCCATGCCCGAAGAGATCCGCCCGCATCTCGCCGAGGCCCGCCACGGCGCCATCGCCCGTCTGGCCGAGGCCGCCCGCGCGCATGGCGCGGCGCATGTCCTGCTCGCCGGGGATGTCTTCGACACGCCCACGCCCAGCCCGCGGGTTCTGGTGCAGGCGCTCAACGCCTTTGGGGCCGAAGAGGCGCTGACGTGGTGGGTACTGCCCGGCAACCACGACAGCCTCGGTGCCGAGGCGCTCTGGGCCGAGGTCGCCGCGCGCGCTCCGGCGAATCTGCGGCTGCTCGACCGCGCCGAGCCGGTAGAGATGGCCGCCGGGGTCTGGCTGCTGCCCGCGCCGCTGCCGCGCAAGTTTCCTGGCTATGATCTGACCGGCTGGATGACCGGCGCCGAGACGCCCGAGGGCGCGCTGCGCATCGGGCTTGCCCATGGCGCCGTGCGCAGCTTCGACGAAGAGGATGCGCGGGTCGACGAGGTGATCCCGCCCGACCGGGCCGAGACGGCGCGTCTCGACTATCTCGCGCTTGGCGACTGGCACGGGCAGATGTCGCTGGGGCCGCGCACATGGTACGCGGGCACGCCCGAGCGTGACGGCTTTCGACACGAGGGGCGCGGCGCCTGTCTTGCGGTCACCCTGCCCGGCCCCGGTGCGGCACCACAGGTCGCTGCCGTCGACACCGGGCTTTACCATTGGGCCGACACCGAGTTGAGCCTGCTGCCCGGCCAAGACGCAGCCGAGGCCCTGACCGAAGCGCTGCCCGAGGGCCGCGCGCGCCGCCGCGATCATCTGCTGCGCCTGCGCGCCACCGGCCGCACCACGCTCGCCGGACGCGCCGCGCTCGAGGGCGCTGCGGCGCAGGCGAGCCCCGACTTCGGCTATTTCGAACTCGACACTTCCGGCCTCGGCACCGAACACGAGCTGTCGGATCTCGACGCCATCGACCGCGCCGGGGCGCTGCGCATCGCCGCCGAGCGCCTCGCAGAGGCAGCCGAAGACACCGCCACCACCGAGCGCGACCGGCAGGTCGCCAGCGCCGCGCTCAACCGGCTCTATGGGCTCTTGCAGGAGGGTGAGGCATGAAGCTGCGCTCGGTCACGCTTTCCGACATCCGCCGCTTTTCCCGCCCGGTCACGCTGCAGGGCTTCGGTCCGGGGCTCAACGTGCTTTCGGCGCCCAATGAGGACGGCAAGTCGACGCTGTTCGACGCGCTGCAAGCGCTGTTCTTCGTGCCCCACCGCAGCCGCGCCAAAGAGGTCACCGCGCTGCGCCCCCATGCGGGCGGCGCGCCCACGGTGTCGGCGGAGATCGAGCGCGACGGCACGGTCTTCCGCCTCACCAAACGCTGGTTCTCGCGCGCCATGGCCGAGGTCCATGAGGGTGCCAAGCTGATCGCCAAGGGCGAGGCTGCCGAGGAATGGATCGCCGCGCTCACCGAGGCGCCGGAACAGGGCGGCCCGGCGGGGCTGCTGTGGGTGCGGCAAGGGCTGGTGGCGCTCGATCAGGGCGAAAAGCGCGAGCAGGACAATGCGCAGCGCGCGCGCCGCGATCTGCTCGCCTCGGTCGCCGGTGAGGTCGAGGCGCTGACCGGCGGGCGCCGGATGGACCGCGCGCTGGCGGCCGCCGAGGCCGCGCTGGCCGAACTGGTCACCGCCTCGGGCAAATCCAAGGCGGGCGGCCCGCTGAAGGCCGCAGAGGATGATCTGGCCACGCTCACCGAGCAGCAGGCCGAGCTTTCGCGCACCGCGCAGGCGCTGGAACGGGCGATCGACGAGCGGCGGCGTCTGCGCGGCGAATTGGCCGAGCTACAGGACCCCGAAGCGCAGGAGGCCCGCGAAACCCGTCTCGCCGAGGCGCGCGCCGCCTATGATGCCGCCCGCGCCCATGCCGACCGCCAGCACCGCGCCGAAGAGCAGGTGGCCGTGCGGCAGGCGCAGCGCGACAGCGCCGCCGAGAAATCCGCCGCCCTCGCCCGCGCCCGCGCCGCCGCCACCGAGGCCGAGGCGCGCCTCAAGGCGCTGCGCGAGGAAGAAGAGGTGCAGGCCGCCGCCGCGCTGACCGCCAAACAGGCCTTGCAAGGCGCGCGCGAGGCCCGCGAGGCCGCGCGACAGACCTTCCAGACCGCGCAGAAGGATCAGGCGGCGGCGCAGCAGGCCGCGCTGCGTGCCCGCACCCGCGCCGACCGCGCCGCGCTGCAAAAGCGTCTGAGCGAGGCTCGGGCGCTGGCAAAGGCCGAACAGGACGCGCTGAGCGCCGCCCGTCACGGCCCGGACGACACCGCCTTGGAGCGACTCGAGGCCGCCGCCTCGGAACTGCGCGTCCAGCGCGAGTTGCACGCGCGCAGCGCACCGCGGCTGCGGCTCGACTACCTGCCCGGCGCGCCTGAGGTCTTGCTGGACGGCTGCCCGCTGCCCGGCGGCGAAGACCGCCCGCTGCAGGGCGACACCGCGCTTGATCTGCCGGGCCTTGGCACCCTGCATCTGAGCCCCGGCGCGGTGCAGCAAGGCGATGCGCTCGAGCGCGCCCGCGAGGCGTTCGAGGCGGCTCTGGCCGCGACCCAATGCGCCTCGCCCGAAGCCGCCCGCGATGCCGCCCGCGCCCGGCGCAAGGCCGAGGCCAGCCTGCAAGAGACCCGCGCCGCCCTGCGCGGTGTGGCGCCCGACGGCCTGCGCGCCATCGAGGCGGCGCTGGCGGCGCTGCCCGATGACCCGAGCGAGAGCGCAGACACACCCGCCGCCCCCGATCCCGAAGCCGCCGCCGCTGCGCTGCAGGCCGCCGAAGACGCGCTCACCGCCGCCGAGACAAAGCTCGAAGCGGCGCGCAGCCGCGATGAGCAGGCGCGCATGTCCGAGGTCCGCGCCCTGACCGCGCGCGAGGCCGCCGAGGCCCGGCTCGCGGATCTGCAGGCCACGCTGCCCGAGGACCCGGAAGCCGCCGCCGCCCCGCTGGCCGAAGCACTACAGCAGGCCGAAGACGCGCTGACCGCAGCCCGCGATGCCGCCGCTGCGCTGGCCGGCGAGGCTCCGGATCTGCAGAGCGCCGAGGCGACGCTTGCCCGCGCGCAGGCGGTGCTCGATCAGGCCGCCAAGCGCCAGCGCGAACTGGCCGAGCGGCAGGCCGCGCTCGACACCGAGATCAGCCTGCGCGCCGGTGAGGGCGTCGAGGAGGAACTGGCCGCAACCGAAGAGCAACTGACCCGCGCCCGCGCCCGCGCCGAGCGCTATGGGTTCGAGCGCGACACGCTGCTGCTGCTGAAAGAAACGCTGGAGACCGCCCGCTCGGAGGCCCGCGAGCACTACTTTGAGCCGGTCACGCGCGAGCTGACACCGCTTCTGCGGCTGCTCTGGCCCGAGGCCGAACTGGTGTTCGACGAAGACAGCGCCCTGCCCCGTGCGCTGGCGCGCGACGGGCTCGAAGAGCCGATGGAGGTGCTCTCGGGCGGCACGCGCGAGCAGATCGCGCTGCTGGTGAGGCTGGCTTTCGCGCGGCTTCTGGCGCGCGGCGGGCGGCATGCGCCGGTGATCCTCGACGATGCGCTCGTCTATACCGATGATGCGCGGATCGAGCGCATGTTCGACGCGCTGCACCGGCAGTCGGGCGATCAGCAGATCCTCGTGCTCACCTGCCGCCAGCGCGCCTTCCGCGACCTTGGCGGCCAGATGCTGACCTATGCGCCCGGTGAGCTGCCCGAGGAGGCGCGTTAGGCCGCGTCGCGCTGCAGCGCCGCGCGCAGGCAGTCGATCTGATCCTGCCCGTAATAGCGTCTGCCGTGCAGCACATAGGTTGGCGAGCCAAAGACCCCCGCGTCGATCGCAGCGTCGGTCACGGCGGTGACCGCATCGCGCATCTCTTCGGTCTGCGCCCGCGCAAGGATGCGCCCGCCGGGCAGATCGGCGGCTTCGAAGGCTTCCTGCAGATCGCCCGGATCGGCGATATTGCGGTGCTCGGCCCAGACCCCGCGCAGGCAGGCGAAGGTCACCGCATCCTGATCGAGGCCAAGCACGCCGGCGGCCAGAATGCAGCGACAGGAGAGCCGCGGATCGGTGGGCCAGCTTGGCGGCATCGCCTCCATCCTCAGACCGCGCAGCCGCGCGAGCCGGGCCTGCTGCTCGATCCTGTAGCTGCGGCGGGCCTCGCCATGCTCATAGGGCGGCGTGACCCCGGCGGCGGCATAGACCCGCGCCATGTCGAGCGGCAGAAAGCGCACCCGCGCCCCGGAGTGCCGCGCCAGCGCCATGAGATCGTGATGCCCAAGATAGGCGTAGCCCGACATTGGCGCGAAATAATAGTCAATCACGGGCTCGGCGGGCATGGGTGGGCGCTCCTGGTTTCGGTCAGCTAGCCTGGGTCAGCTCAGACGGCCGTCCCGCGGGGCCATGGCACAAGCGCCGCATCAAGGCGCTTCGCCCAAGCGTCGTACGCGGGGGCCGATCCCTTCAATCAGGACAAATCTCGCGGATTTGGTCAACGCAGCCAAAGGGCTTGATGCCCCGGCATGCCGCGCCGCGGCGGCCACCGGCAGCTTCCCGCCAGTGGCAGAGCGCGAACGCCTGCATTATTCGCAATGTGAAGACAATCCGCCGTTCTGCGCGGTCACGCCTCGGGCGGTTCCGGCAGTTCGGCAAGCGCCGCGCGAAGATCGGCGATCCGCTCGGCCACCGGTGCGCTGTGCTGCCCGGCGCGGTCCGACCACGCGCTGAACCGGTCGAGCAGCGGCAGGAAAAGCGCGATCTCCTCCGGGTCCCAGTCCTTGAGAAAACTTCCCAGAACCAGAAACTTGTAGCTGCGCACCGCCGAGACGATCTCGGCGCCCGATGTGGTCAGTTCCAGCACCGTGCGGCGCGCGTCTTTCTGGCTGACCGCGCGGCGCACCAGCCCCATGCGGATCAACTCCGAAGCGATGCGGCTGGCGCGCGAAGGGTCGATCCGCAGCCGCGCCGCCACGGTCGATACCATTGTTTCCTCGCCGCGCGCGTCTTCGAATTCGCCTTCGGGCGCGCGCACCGCCAGCAGCACGTCAAGCTGAGCAAGATCAATCGACAGCCCCAGATCGGCCAGCGCCCGCTCACCCAATTCGCGCTTCATCACGCGCCGCCGCCACTTCTGCAGCGCGACGTCGATGTCGATCGCCGCCTGCGCCGAGGCATCGTCGATCCCCGCGCGGCGAAGGTGATCCCTGATCCGGGCGTCTTTGTCGGGCAAGGTCAGGCCCTCCGAATTACGTGCTGTTGACATGTATTTGCTCTTGTCACATATATGCCGTCGACAGCTACCAATCGCAAGGTGCCCCGCCGTGGCCGGTCCGAAGCGACCCGAGCCAGACCGGCGCGCGGCGCCTTGCGTGTGTATGCCCTCTGCCTGCCCCAGCTGCAGACTGACCAGACGACTGCCTGCCCCGATCACCGCCACCGAGGAGCCCCCGCATGACCCATCGCGCCGACCCGCTGGACAGCCCCGAGCCCATGGCCCCTGCCCGCTCCGACACCGATCCGGCGGTGATCCGGCTGGCGCTGATCGCCGTGGCCTCGACGCTGCTCTTTGCGTCGCTGGGGCAGACGATCGTTTCGACCGCGATGCCCACCATGGTGGCCGATCTGGGCGGGATGGAGCATATCACATGGGTGATCACCGCCTATCTGATGGCCTCGACCATTGGCGCGCCGATCGCGGGCAAACTGTCGGATCTGTTTGGGCGCAAGGCGGTGCTGCAGACCGGCATTGGCGTCTTCCTCGTGGGCGCGGTGCTCTGCGGCTTTGCCACGAACATGGGCATGGTCATCGCCGGGCGGCTGGTGCAGGGCGCCGGGGCGGGCACGCTGATCGTCACCTCCATGGCGGTGGTCGGCGATCTGGTGCCAGCGCGGCAGCGCGGACAGGCGCAGGGCCTGATGGGCGCGGCCTTCGGCATCTCGACGGTGGTCGGCCCGCTGCTCGGCGGCTTCATCGTGCAGCACTGGTCGTGGCACTGGATTTTCTTCGTCAACTTCCCCGTCGGCGCGCTGGCCTTCGTCGTGCTGGGCATCGCCCTGCCGAGCCGCACCGACCACAGCCACAAGCCCATCGACTATCTAGGCGCGCTGCTGCTGACCACGCTGCTGGCAAGCGCCGTGCTGATCTCCAACATGGGCGGTAGCGTGCTGGCGTGGAGCCATCCGGGCGTGCTGGCGCTGGCGGCGCTCTGCCTTGGGGCGCTGGTCGGTTTCATCGCGGTGGAGCGCCGTGCGCCCGAGCCGATCCTGCCGCTCTCGCTGTTCCGCAACAACGCCTTTCTGGTGGTCAATTCCATGGGCTTTCTGGTGGGCATGGCGATGTTCGGCACGATCACCTTCCTGCCGCTCTTCCTGCAGGTGGCCAAGGGCATCTCGCCCACCCAGTCGGGGCTTTTCCTTGTGCCGATGATGGGCGGGCTGCTGGCCGCCTCGATCGGTGCCGGGCGGGTGATGTCGAAAACCGGCCGTTACAAGGCGCTGCCGGTGGCCGCCACGGCGCTTCTTGCGTTGGCGATGCTGACGATGACGCAGGTTTCGGGCGAGACGCCGCTCTGGCGCATCGCGCTGAGCATGGTCGGCGTCGGGCTCGGCCTCGGGCCGGTGTTCAGCGTCGGCGTGGCGGCGATCCAGAACTCGATCCCGCGCAGCATGATCGGCATCGGCACCGCCAGCGCCAATATGTTCCGGCTGATCGGCGGCTCGATCGGCACCGCCGCCTTTGGCGCGATCTTCGGCCTTGGCCTTGCGCGCAATCTCGACGGTGCCCTGCCCGAAGGCGCAAGCGGCGGCATCCGCAGCATGAGCGCCGAGATGATCGCAGGACTGCCGCCCGAGCAGCAGGCGCAGATCATCGAAGGCTTCAGCGCGGCGCTGCATCCGGTGTTCTGGATTGCGTCTTGCGGTGGTCTGCTGGCCTGCGCCATTGGCCTGATGCTGCGCGAACGCCCGCTCGAGGACTGAGCCCCTCCGCAAACGCTCAGGACGCGATGTCGCGCGCCCTGTCCTCTTCCAGCAGCTCCTGCTCCTGCGGGCGCAGGGCGCCGGTGCTCTCGAGCCGCGAGCGCAGATAATCGGCGGCTCGCACCGGAGGATAGACCGGCGTGCCGGTGCCGGGCAGCGCGGCGATCATGCTCTCGGGGTTCGGATCGAGGAAGAAGGCCACCGACTGCCTGCGCCGCGCGGGCGGCAGCACGCGGTGGGTGGTCGAGACATAGATGTCATTGGTCCAGCGCATCAGGCAATCGCCGATATTGACGATCAACGCCCCCGGAAGCTGCGGCACATCCATCCAGTGCCCGCCGCGCGGCAGCACCTGCAGTCCCGGCTCGCCATCGGTGGCCAGCAGCGTCAGCGCGCCGTAATCCGTATGCGCCGCAGCCCCATGCTCATCGGCGGCCCCGGTGCCGGGCGGGTAGCTCAGCAGCCGCAGCGTCGCCATCGGCTGGGTGAAATGCGGCGCGAAGAACTCCGGCGGCTGGCCGAGATCCATGGCGATCGCCTCATGCAGCTTTATCCCCAGCGACAGCATATGGCCGTAGCAGGCCAGCATCGCCTCGCGGAAGCCCGGCAGGTCGGGCCAGAGATTGCTGCCGCGAAACGGCTCTCCGGCCAGAACCCTCGGATCGTTTTCCGGCAGGTCGAGCCCGACGTTGAACGCCTCTTTGCGGTCGGGAAGTCCGGCGCCCCCGGCCTGCTCCGAGCCGATCCGCGCCCAGCCCCGGTTGCGCGCGTTGCCGGCGATCGACAGCGGCGCTTTCAGCGCCTCGGGCATGTCGAAGAACGCGGCGGCGCGGTCGAAAACGGCGGGCAAAAGCTCGGGCGGCAGCGGCGGATTGGCGAGAAGGAAGAACCCATCCTCGCGGCAGGCCTGCCCCAGCGCGAAGGCAAAGCCCTCGGGATCGTCGTTCAGATCGTCATAATCGAGCACGGGGATCATCGCTGCATTCCCTCCGTGGATCGGCTCACCTGAAGGCGCGGACCAAAGGCCAGCGCGGTTCAGGCAATTCTCCACCATCTTGAAGGCTTCGCAAGCGGTTTGAGCGCCCGGCCCGTGCGCAATGGCACCGAACCGCGCATGGATGAGGGCACGGGGCCCCTCTTCAACGTCCTTGTGCGGCCCGTCAGCCGCGCAAACGGCGCATCAGATGTGCCAAAAGCCCGTTGGGCGCGGGCAGGAAGCAGCAGATCAGCACGAAGCGCAGAGGATTGATGACCATCATGGCGTAATGTCCCCGGAATGCAGCAGCGCCGGCGCGACCCTCGTGCCGGTCGCGGTAAATCTGCCGCCTCGCCGTCACGGATTCGTGACGCCGCCATGACGTTGCAATGACGCCGGAAGTGCGCCGAGGGCTGGGGCCAAAAGCCTTCGAAGGCTTTTGCAACGTCCTTCGAAGGACGTTGGCCCGGCCCCGGCGCTCAGCTTTTTATGAAGATAGCGCGGAAATCATTCACATTGGTGCCCGTCGGCCCCGGCACAAAAAGGTCGCCCAAGAGATCGAAGGCCCCCCAAGCGTCGTTGCGCGACAGCGCGGCCATGGCATCGCCGCCCGCCGCGCGCAGCCGCGCCGCGCTGCTGCCATCGGCGAAGGCGCCAGCGTTGTCCTCGCTGCCATCGATTCCGTCGGTGTCCGCCGCCAGCGCGTGGATCCCCGGCAGACCGTCGATCGCATGGGCAAAGGACAGCAGAAACTCGGTGTTGCGCCCGCCGCGTCCGCCGCTGCCGCGCAAGGTAACAGTGGTCTCACCGCCCGAGAGCATCACCACCGGCGCGGTGAAGGGCCGCCCGTGCAGCACCACCTCGCGCGCCATCGCCGCATGCACCCGGCCCACGTCGCGCGCCTCGCCTTCCATCGCGTCCGACAGGATCACCGCTGGCACCCCCTCGGCTTCGGCGCGGGCCGCCGCCGCCTCGAGCGACAGCCGCGCCGAGGCCACCACATGCACCTCGTTGCGGGCGAAACAGGCGTCATCGGGCTTTGGCGCCGCCGCGGCGGGGCTGCGGATATGCGCAAGGATGTTGTCGGGCAGCGCGATGTTCCACGCCTCGATCATCGCCAGCGCCGCCGCCGCATCCACCGCGTCGGGCACGGTCGGCCCCGAGGCCACCTGCGCCGGATCATCCCCCGGCACGTCCGAGACGATCAGGCTGACCACTTTCGCCGGTGCGCAGGCCGCCGCGAGCCGCCCGCCCTTGATGCCGCTGGCGTGTTTGCGAATGGCGTTCATCACACCGATCGGCGCGCCCGACGCCAGCAGCGCGCGGTTGAGCGCCTGCTCATCCTCCAGCGTCAGCCCGTCGGGCGGCGACGGCAGCAGCGCCGAGCCCCCGCCGCAGACCAGCGCCACCACCAGATCCTCTTCAGTAAGCCCCTCGACCGCCTTGAACAGCGCCGCGCTGGCCTCGAGCCCCGCCGCGTCGGGCACCGGGTGCGAGGCCTCCATCACCTTGAGCTGTGCGCAGGGCGCGGCATAGCCGTAGCGGGTGACGATAACGCCCTCGAGCGGCCCGTCCCAGAGCGCCTCGAACGCCTGCGCCAGCTGTGCCGCCCCTTTGCCGAGGCCGATCACCACCGTGCGCCCCTCGGGCTTTGCGGGCAATGCCGTGCGCAGCGCCTGTTCCGGGTCCGCTGCCGCGACAGCCGCCTCGAACAGGCTACTGAGAAAGCGCGTCTCTTCGTTCATTCCGGGCTCCTCCGCCGTGTCGTGTCTGTCTCGGGCCAGGCGCTGATCCGCACCGCATGGGCCCGAGGCTCTCCTCCCTCCGGCAGCGACAGATCCGCCTCCACCGCCGCAATGGCGCCGCCTGCGGCGCGCACGTGATCCTGCACCGCGCCAAGCGCGGAGACCAGAGCCTCTTGCGCGCCGGTCTCCAGCCCCAGTTCGAGCCCCAGATCGCGCCGCGCCCGCGGCGACAGCGGCAAAAGCGCGCTCACCCGGGCACCGCCGGGGCGCGACAGCCGCAGCAGATAGCCAAACGACGGGCCCGAGCGCAGATCCAGCGTCACCGCCGCGCCGGTCTCATCCCCCGCCTGCGCTGCGCCGACACCCAGCACCGCCCGCGCCTCGGGACCATCCACGGTGACCGGTGCCTCTTCGCCCGGGCGCGGCATGAGCGGCGGCTCACCGCCGGGCCGCAGCGTGCCGATCTCGATCACCGCATGCAGCGCCTCGAGCGCCGGTTTGAGCCCGGCCAGCGGGATCACCCCGTCCTGCATCAGCGCCTCGGAGCGGCTGCGGGTCATCTCGGCCCGGTTCAGCGCCAGCAGCGCCAGCGGCATGCCGATGCGCTGCCGTGCCTGCGCCGCCGCGAGCCCGGCCCGGCCCCAAACGCCGCCTGCGCCCCGCGCACCGCTGCGAACCACCGCCAGCGACAGCACCGCCTCGCCGGTCATCATCTCGGCAAACACCCGCGCCAGCCGCCCATCTTCGCTGTTCAGCAGCCCGGCACAATCGAGCGGGTTGGACGCGGCCACCCCCGCCTGAAGATCGCGCGAGAGCGCCTCGCGCTGCAGATCACTGAGCGCGGCAAAGCGCAGCCCGCTGCGCCGCCCGACGGCGTCGATCTGCGCCGCCAGCCCGGGCGCGCAGGCCATGGCCGAAAGCGCATTCGCGGGCAGCGGTCCCACCATATGCAGGATCCACAGCGCCTCGACCAAAGCCTTCGGCCCGCCCACATGCGCCGCCCCGGCGCGCCGCAGCAGCGCCTTGCGGCCCGGCCCCAGCCCGGTGCTGAGAAAGATCAGCGCCTTGCCGTGCTGCTGCGCGATACGGCCAAGGTCCACCAGCGCCGCCGGATCGCCAAGGGTCTCGGTCTGCACCGCCAGCGCGGTCACCCGCTCGTCGGCCAAAAGCCGCGGCGCAAGGCTGTGCAGCGCGGTCGCGCCGCTGCCCGACATGGGCAAAACATACGATAGCGGCAAGCCCCGCGCGCGCGCCAGCACCCGCTCCGCCTGTTCGGGAGCGGCGCAGAGCAGCGCCACGCCCCGGCGCATCTGCGCCTGTTCTTCCGCGCCTGGCCAGAGCGCCACGCGCTCGGCGGGGATCAGCAAGCCGCCGGGAAACACCGGCAGCGGCGGCGCCTCGGGTGCGGCAGCCAGATGCGGGCAGACGGCAGCCCCCGCCCCCTTGGCCGCCAAGTCCGCAAGCGCCGCGCCGAGGGCCCCGTCCCGCAGCGCGACAAAGGCCAGATCCGGCGCTTGCGGCAGCGCTGCGATGCCTGCAAAGCCGCGCACCCCGGCCACCGCTGCGCCCGCGTCCTGCGCATCCGTCGGCACCGGCCAGATCGTCCAGGGATAGCCCTGCGCGCGCTGCGCCTCGATCACCGGCGCAAGCTCTGCGACGGGGCCGATCAGCGCAATCGAGCGCGGGGCGAATATGCGGCTGTCTCGCTGGGTCATGCGGCCTTACCGGTGTCTTACTCCGCCGATTTCATATGAAAACGCAGCGGGTTGCGAGCGGAAAACGAGCGCAGGTCACAGGTTGTTCATGGGCTGCGGGTGTTTCGGTCACATCTCCGGCATAGCGCTGCCGCGACCACCCGGCAGCGCGCAGCCCTCAGCCGCCCGCCATGCGCGACAGATCGTAGCCGTACCACGTCAGGATCTCGCGCGCCGCCGTGCGCCGCTCGCCGGGGCGGCCGGTCCGGTCCATGATCCACACCCGTCCGCCCGCGGGATCGCCAAGCGCCGCGGTGCGGTCGTCGGCGTCGATCCAATGCACCCAAAGCGTCTCGCCCGCGACCTGCAGGCGGCCCGGCGCCTCTTCCTGCAGCGGCAGCGCCACGCCATCGATGCGCATTTCAGAGCCCGACACCTCGATCCGCGCCCCGGGTGCCATGCCCGCCCCTTCGGTCACCGTCCAGCCGCCCTGCAGCCGCTCCAGCCGCGCATCGGCCTGCGAGCCCACGGGGGCGGTCGGGTTGCGCAAGGGAATCTCCACCGGCGGCGGCGGCGCCTTGGCAGCGCAGGCCGCCACAAGCGCCAGCGCGGGCAGCGCGGCAAAATTCCGTATCAGCTTTTGGATGGACATTGCGGCACGCTCCCGAGGTTTCGAGCGCCAGCCTCTCGCAGCCCACCCGCAGGCGCAAGCCGCGGCAGGGTGCTGCGCGCGCCTCAGCCCCGGAACCCGGTGGCGACGACGAATTTCTCGGAGGAATCCGATCGGCTTGCCGGCGGCTTGACGTTGGCGACCTTGTCGAAGCGCTGTTTGAGAAGCTGCTGCAGCGAACCCTCGGCCCCGCCCGCCAGCACTTTGGCGACAAAGGTGCCGCCCTCGTCGAGCACGTCGAACGCCAGATAGGCCGCCGCCTCGCAAAGCGCGATGATCCGCAGGTGGTCGGTCTGCTTGTGGCCCGAAGACGAGGCCGCCATGTCGGACATGACCACATCGGCCTTGCCGCCGAGCCATTCCTTGACCTTGTCGTCGGCGCCATCTTCCATGAAATCGAGCTGGTGAATCTCGGCGCCTGCGATGGGCGTCACCTCCTGCAGGTCGACCCCCAGCACCGTGCCCACGGCCTTGCCCTTCTTCTCGCCAAGCGCGTTGACCCGCGGCACCGCCACCTGACACCAGCCGCCGGGCGCGCAGCCCAGATCGACCACCCGCGCGCCGGGCACGAGGAAGCGGTACTTCTCATCCAACTCGAGGATCTTGAACGCGGCCCGGCCGCGATAGCCCTCGGTCTGCGCGCGTTTCACATAAGGATCGTTAAGCTGGCGCTGCAGCCAGCGGGTCGAACTGAGCTTGCGGCCACGCGCGGATTTCACCTGGACCTTGAGGTCCCGCTGGCCGCGCCCCGATGTGTTCTTGCCGTCAGGTTTCTTCGCCATCGTCCCGCTCTTCGTCTAGATGCAAATATCCCGGGGGAGTCCGCGTCAGCGGACGGGGGCAGCGCCCCCTGCCGGAGTTTCAGCCGCCCCTATAACGGCCCGTCTTCCAGAACGCCATCCACCGACATCTGCGCATAAAGCAGCCCCTCGCGCAGCCCGCGGTCGGCCACCGACAGCCGGTCGGTGGGCCAGATGCGCAAAAGCGCCTGCAGGATTGCCGCGCCCGACATGATCAGCGCCTGCCGGTCCTGCCCGATGCGCGGATCGCGCCGCCGCCCGGCGGGGCCCAGTTCGAGGTATTTGCGGATCACCGCCTCGATCTGGTCCGAGGACATGCGCAGCCCGTCGACCTTGGTGCGATCATAGCGGCGCAGCCCAAGATGCGAGGCCGCCACCGTCGTCACCGTGCCCGAGGTGCCGATGATCTGAAAACCCTCGCGGCTCTGCGCGTCCTTGTAAGGCGCGAATTCCGAAAGGTTTTCTTCGAAGAACCAACTCATCAGCGCATAGCGCGCCGCGTCGTCCTGCACGTCGTTGAACTGATCGCGCAGCGTCGCGACCCCCAGCGGCACGGAAATCCAGTCGACCACTTTGGCGGCGGGAAACGGGCTTTCGGGCGGGTGGAACCCCGAGTGCAGCCGCATGATCGCGCGCGGACGGTCGCGGTGCGGCACCGACGACAGGTCGATCCACACCAGTTCCGTCGAGCCGCCGCCGATGTCCACCACCAGCAGTTGCTCGGTACGGGTCGAGACCAGCGGCGCGCAGGAGATCACCGCCAGCCGGGCTTCTTCCTCGGGCTGGATGATCTCCATTTCAAGGCCGGTCTCGCGCTTGATCTGGCGAATGAACTCGCGCGAGTTCTTCGCCCGCCGGCAGGCCTCTGTGGCCACCAAGCGCATGCGCGACACCTCGTGGCGTCGAATCTTCTGCTGGCAGACCCGCAGGGCCGCCACCGTTCGCCCCATCGAAGCACGGGACAAACGGCCGCTCCGCTCGAGCCCATGCCCAAGCTGGACGGATTTGGAAAACGAGTCGACCACATGAAACTGGCTGCCCTTGGGTTGGGCAATCAGCATGCGACAACTGTTCGTACCCAGATCCAGCGCCGCATACAGCGCATTCGGATCGGGTTTGTTCGGCGCGGGGCTCTCGACCGGTTTCGGGAAAGCGCCCGCACCTCTGGGACGCCTTGGCGCCATGTTCTGCGCCTTTCCGTATATGTAGTTGTATTCAGGATACGCGGCGCAAAGACGAGGCGCAAGAGAACCTTCCGCCCGGTTTGAACGGGTTCGGGTAGAAGGCGTTCAAATATTCGTACTCTGCCTCGAGGAAGACCCCCAGCGCCTGCAACGTCTGCGGCTGCAAGCTTTCGGGATCGAGCGGCGCGGCGCTGCGGTTCTCGCGCGGCATCACCACACTCTCTCCGCTGCGCTTGGACAGATCGGCGGCAAGCTGCGGAAATTCGGCGGTGGTATAGACCCTGTCATATGCATCGAGGTCGGGGCCAAGGAACAGCCATGCGGGCAGCACATGGTGCTTCACGCTCGATGCGCTGTCACGATACGCGGCGAGGTTCTGGAAAAAGAAATCCGGGTCCGGATCCAGCGGCAGCCCCTCCTCCGCGCGCCGCAGCCGCCGCGAATTGTGAAGCTCGCGCAGATCGACGACACGGTTGGTGTAGACCGAAAGAAGCCGCTTCAGCGGCTCGCGCACCACGCAAAAGCGCCAATGATCCGCGACCTTCTCCCAGCGGTGCGGGCGAAAGCGGCGGGTGGGATAGATCGCGTGCCAGATGTTCACGTCGCGCCCGGCCTCGGGCGGCAGGCTCGCCTGCGGGTCGATTTGCGCCAGAGCGGCCTTGACGGTGGAACAGCCAGCCTTCGGCAGCGCCATATAGGCGATCTTGTGGGTTTCCACCGCAATGACCATAAAGCGCCGCCCCAACTGCCGAACAAACACCGACAAGCCTACCGCCCCATCCCGCCCGCGGCAACGCGGCATCGGGTCTTTGGCCCGGCCCGCCTGTCGCTCAAGGCCGCTACGCGGTCGAAAACCGACCATGGCACGCGCCTGCCCGCCCCTAGACTGAAGTTCAGGCACAAGGGAGCCCAGCGGCATGACCGAGATGACCATCCTCTATTGGCGCGATATTCCCGCGCAGGTGATCGCGGGCACCGGTCGGCGCGCCGAGAAATGCGTGCTGCCGCCGCGGTTCGAGGCGGCCATCGACCGCGCCGCGATGAAGAGCGGGGCCAGCGGCACCGACACCTATCTCGCCGCGTGGCGGCGTGCCTCCGCCAAAGACACAGCCGCGCCGAGCGCCGCTGCGCTGGCCGCGAAGCTCGATCACGAGTATGACCCCGAGCGCCTGCGCGCGCTCGTCGAGCGCGGCGGCTGGTCCGCGCAGACCGCCGATGTGAAAGGACCCTGATGACCCTGCTGAGCTTCCGCAAGTCCCGTGCCGCCGCCCCTGTAACGCCGCTCTCTGCGCTCGCCGGCTTTTCGATCGAGGTGATGCCGCGCACCGCCGCCGGGATCCCCGATTTCCGCGCCCTGCTGCCCGAGGGCACCCGCGTCTATATCGCCCATATCGACGGCACACCGATCGAGGACATGGTGGCCACTGCCGCCCGGCTCGCGGCGCAGGGCTTTGCCGTGATGCCGCATTTCCCCGCCCGCTCGATCGCCGATGCCGCAACCCTCGGCGACTGGATCGCCCGCTATCAGGGCGAGGCGGGCGTCACCGAAGGGCTGATCCTCGCGGGCGGCATCCCCGAGCCGCGCGGCACATTCCACAGCTCGATGCAGCTGCTCGAGACCGGGGTCTTCGACCGCGCAGGCTTCACCCGGCTGCATGTGGCGGGCCATCCCGAGGGAAGCCGCGACATCGACCCCGACGGCTCGGACCGCGCGGTGATGCAGGCGCTGCGCTGGAAAAAAGACTTCGCACAGCGCAGCGATGCGCAGATGGCGCTGGTCACGCAGTTTGCCTTTGAGGCCGCGCCGATCCTCGCATGGGGCCGCCGCCTGCGCGACGAGGGCATTGATCTGCCGGTGCATCTGGGCATCGCCGGGCCTGCGAAGCTTCAGACGCTGATCCGCTTCGCCGTCACCTGCGGTGTCGGCCCGTCGCTCAAGGTGCTGCAGAAGCGCGCCCGCGACGTCAGCAAGCTGATGCTGCCCTACGAGCCCAACGATCTGATCGCCGAGATCACCCGCGCCCGCACCGCCGAGCCCGATCTGCCCATCGCGCAGTTGCATCTCTTCCCGCTGGGGGGCATCCCTGCGGCTGCGGCATGGGCGGCCCGGCATGGGGGCGCCGCCGCGCAACCGGCCGCGCGGGCAGTCTGAGCCAGCGGCCCCCACCGCAGGCAAAGGGCATACACCGCATGATCCGCGCACTTCTCTTCGATCTCGACGGCACGCTGCTGCATTCCGATCCGCTGCATTTCGAGGTCTTCGCCGATCTTTTCGCCGAACGCGGGCGCGAGCTGACCGAGGCGGGCTACCTGTCGGACATCCACGGGCGGCACAATCTCGAGAGCTTTCCCGAGCTGTTTCCCGGCGAGGACGCGCAGGCGCTGTCGAACCACAAAGAAGCGCGCTTCCGCGACAAGCTGGGCGATGGTCATGCGCCGATGCCGGGCGCCGAGGCGCTGATGCTGCGGGCCAAGGCGCAGGGCTGGCGCATCGCCGTGGTGACCAATGCCCCGCGCGACAATGCCGAGGCGATGCTCGGTGCCACCGGGCTGCGCGCCTTCGCCGAGACGCTGGTAATCGGCGACGAATGCGCCCGCGCCAAGCCCGACCCCGAGCCCTATGCCGTGGCCATGCGCGCCTTTGGCGTGCCGCCGCAGGAATGCATCGCCTTCGAGGACAGCCCCTCGGGGATGCGCGCCGCCGCTGCTTCGGGCGCGCACACCGTGGGCATCCTGTCGTCCGGCCTGAGCGCCGACCAGCTTCGCGCTGCAGGCGCGCAGACCGTGATCCGCGACTACACCGACCCGGCCCTCGAGGAGTTGCTCGCACGGCTGGAATAGCATTCGACCAGGGAGGAGGCCCCACATGACACGCACCGTTCTGGAATCCCGGACCCGCACCGTGACCATCGGCTTTGATGAGCCGTTCTGCGTCATCGGCGAAAGGATCAACCCTACCGGCCGCAAGAAGCTGGCGGCGGAACTGGAGGCCGGGAATTTCTCCACCGTCGAGGCCGACGCGCTGGCCCAAGTGGCGGCGGGGGCCATGGTGCTCGATGTGAACGCGGGCGTGGTCTACAACTCCAACCCCGATCCGAACCAGACCGAGCCGCCGCTGATGCGCAGCCTGATCGAACTGGTGCAGGATCTGGTGGATGTGCCGCTCTGCATCGACAGCTCGGTGCCCGGCGCGCTGGAGGCAGGTCTGGCAGCGGCGCAGGGCCGCCCCTTGCTGAACTCGGTCACCGGCGAGGAAGAGCGGCTGGAGCGCGTGCTGCCGCTGGTGAAGAAATACAACGTGCCGGTGGTGGCCATTTCCAACGACGATACCGGCATTTCGGAAGACCCCGAAATACGCTTTGCCGTGGCGAAAAAGATTGTCGAGCGCGCGGCGGATTACGGCATCCCGGCGCATGACATCGTGGTCGATCCGCTGGTCATGCCGGTGGGCGCCATGGCCACGGCGGGCCAGCAGGTCTTTGCGCTGGTGCGGCGTCTGCGCGAAGAGCTTGGAGTGAACACCACCTGCGGCGCGTCGAACATCTCTTTCGGTCTGCCCAACCGCCACGGCATCAACACCGCCTTCCTGCCCATGGCGATCGGCGCGGGGATGACCTCGGCAATCATGAACCCCGTCGCCCTGCCGGTGACGCAGGCGAAGATCGCCGCGAAGAAGGCCGAGGTTGCCGCCGCGGGCATCGCCCTGCCCGAGATCGACGACGAAAGTTTCGTGCGGCTCTTCGGGCTGGGCGCGATGAAGGCCGGTCCCGGCGCCGAGATGATCGCGATCCGTGCGGCGAATTTCCTCGTGAACCAAGACCCGCACGGCGCGGCATGGATCGCCATGAACAAGGGCGAAGACAGCGGTGCCGAGGCCCGCGGCGGGCGGCGCGGCGGACGGCGGCGGCGGGCTTGACCCCTCATCCCTCGCGATGAGGGACGCGCCCGAGCCTGGGTGGGCGCTTTGCACCGCATGTGCGAGGCGCTTTATCCCTCCAGCCCGGACGCGGCGTGAGCTGAGACTGAGATCGCAAATGCGCCCTCCCGGGGAAGGGTCGGGCGCGGCCCGGGGCTGGTCGCCCCGCGCCACCCCAGGTCACAGGCACCCCCTCACGGCCACGCCGCATAAGACGTGGACGGCGCGCTGCGCCGCGCCGCGCGGCGTCGGAACCGGCTCGGAGGAACGCCCTCCATCCGTTTGAAAAACCTGTTGAAATAGGCAGGATCCGAAAACCCGAGCCGAAACCCCACCTGCGCCACCTGCAGGCCGGAGTTGGTCAGCAGTTCCGCCGCCTCTCGGTGCAGCGCCTCATGCAGCCAGACCTGCGGTGCGCGCCCGGTGGCGCGGCGCACCGCGTCCGAAAGCCGGTCGCGCGAAACCCCCAGCGCGGCGGCATAGTCGCCCACCTGCCAATGCTCGCGCAGATGCAGCCCGGCCAGTTGCACGAACCCCTGCACGAGGCCGCCGGTGGCCACATCGGGGCGCTGCCGCCCGGCCTTCACCCCGCGCCAGAGCTGGATCAGCAGCAGCGACAGGATGTGGCCCGCCATCATCTCGGCCCCCGGTGCGCCGCCGGTCAGTTCTTCGCGCAGTTCCGCCAGCCACCGCACGATCTGCGCGCGCTCCGTCCCCACCGGCACCGACAGATCGCCGCGCAGAACCTGGCTCAACTCGTCGCCAAAGGCCGAGGCGGGCAGCACCCGGGCCAACGCGCCCTTGCTGAGTTGCAGCATCTCGCCGCGACTGCCCGGAGATAGCCGCAGCGCCCCCGCCCGCCCCGGTGCCAGCCAGACGAAGCGCGGCGATTCCACCGCCATGTCGCGCGCCGCGCCCTCGACCCGCGCGCGCCCGGCCTCGAGCAGCAGCAGGCAGGCGCTTTCCTCGCGCAGACCGTAGGTGGTTTCCGCCAGCGGGCTGCGGATTTCATGCGCGGTAATGCCGTGATGCGTGGCCTGCCGCAGCGGGTAAGTTTTCATCATGCTCATGATTTGGGCGCGCTTTGGTCCTTATGCGTACAATTCTTCCCCGCACTAGTGCATTTTATCAATGTTTTTTTCAGATACCTTCTTCGTCACCCGTCACAGGACGCCTCGAGGAGGGGGACGCGTGTGGCGCAATCGGATGCTGCAAATGCATCAACGGGAGGACTGCATGTTACACAACACGAGGCGCGCCGTGCTGCGCGCGTTGCCGCTTGCCATGGTCTCGGCGCTGGCGCTCAGCGCCCCGCTGGCGGCACAGGAAGACCCTGTCACCATCGGCTATGCCGTGTCGAAATCCGGCCCCAGCGCTACCGGCGCGGGCATCACCACCATCCCCAATTACGAACTTTGGGTGAGCGAGGTGAATGCCGCAGGCGGGCTCGAGATGCCCGACGGCAGCCGCCGCCCCATCGAAGTGATCGAATATGACGACCGCTCCAGCGCCGAAGACCTCGTGCGCGCCATCGAACGGCTTGCCACGCAGGATAAGGTCGATCTGATCCTGCCGCCGTGGGGCACGGGGGGCAATCTTGCCATCGCGCCGCTGATGGACCGTTTCGGCTATCCGCAACTGGCCGTCACCTCGGTGACCGACAAGGCGCCCGAGTTTGCCAAGCGCTGGGACCGCTCGTTCTGGATGCTGGGCGGCGGGCATGACTACGCCACCGCGCTGGTCGAGACGCTGGCCGCCGCCAAGGAGGCCGGGACGATCAACGACAAGGTCGCGATGATCTCGGTCGCCGACGGCTTTGGCATCGATCTGGTGAAGGCCGCGCGCCCTGCATTTGAGGAAGCCGGGTTCGAACTGGTCTACGACGAGAGCTACCCACTCGGCACCTCCGATTTCGCCGCGATCCTCAACGAGGTGCAGGGCTCGGGCGCTGACAGTTTCGTCGCCTTTTCCTACCCGCCGGGCAGCTTTGGCGTGACCAAACAGGCGATCACCACGGGCTTTAATCCCAAGGTGTTTTACATCGGCGTCGGCGGCGCCTTCCCGATCTACGGCAAGATCACCGAAGGCAAGCAAGAGGGTGTGATGTCCATTGGCGGCGTCGATGCCTCCAGCCCCGCCATTCAGGAGTATTTCGCCAAGCACACCGAAGCCAAGGGCGCCGCGCCCGACAGCTGGGCGAGCGCGATCACCTATGCCTCGCTGGAGATGCTGGAAGAGGCGGTGAAGCGCGTCGGCCTCGACCATGAGGCGCTGGCGCAAGAGCTTTCCACCGGCAGCTTCGAGACGGTGATCGGCGAGGTGAAGCTGGAAGACAACCAGCTGCGCAAGCTGTGGTGGGTCGGTCAGTGGCAGGGCGAGCACTTCGTCGCCGTGAGCCCCGCTGACCAGACCGGCGCCTCTGCCCCGGTCATCCCGAAACCCGAATGGTAATCGGCGGTGGCGGGCCCCGCGCCCGCCCTGCCCCAACCCTCTAGCAGGGACGATAAATGTTTCTTTCCACGCTCTTTCTCGGGCTGGTGCTGGGCGGCACCTATGCGCTTTTGGCGCTGGGTCTGTCGCTGCAATACGGCATCGCCCGGATCATGAACCTCGCCTACGGCGAGTTCATGCTGCTCGCCTGTTTCGCGGTGACGATGATGTTCACCAGCTGGGGTCTCGGTCCGCTTTGGGGGCTGCTGGTCGTCGTGCCGCTGGGCTATGCGCTCGGCTGGATCATCCACGCGGTGATGATGCGCCCGCTGATCAACCGCTCGGGCGGCGGCGGACGACTTGAGGTCGACACCATTCTGGCCACCTTCGGCCTGCTCTTTGTCGTGCAGGGGCTGATGCTGATCACCTTTGGCAGCGATTTCACCTCCTACAGCTATCTCGATCAAGGCGTCGGCATCCTTGGCACCACCATCGCCGCCAACCGGCTGATCGCCTTCGCGGTGTCGCTGATCATCGGCTTTGGCCTTTACGCCATGATGATCCGCACCCGTTGGGGCCGTGCGCTGCGCGCGGTGGCGCTTGCTCCGGCCTCGGCCTATCTCGTCGGCATCGACGTGAACAAGCTGGGCCGGCAGGGCTTTGCTCTTGGCGGCGCGCTGGCCGCTGCCGGTGGCGCGCTCATCTCGATGTTCCAGACCTTTTCGGCCACTGACGGCGTGGTCTTCACCATGAAGGCGCTGATCGTCGTCATCATGGGCGGCGTCGGCAATATCCTCGGCGCGCTCATCGCGGGGCTGCTGCTGGGGCTGGCCGAGACCTTCGTGGCCGCCTTCATCGATCCGGGCCTGACGCTGGCCGCAACCTACACATTGTTCCTCGCCGTGCTGCTCTGGCGGCCGACGGGGCTGTTCGGCAAGGCGGGGGGTTGAGACGATGCACTATCTGATCGCAACCGTCTGCTTGGGGCTGCTCTCTGCCTTGCCGTTCTGGCTTGGAGACTATGGCACCGGCCTGCTGGTGGGTCTTGCGGGCTATGTGACGCTGGCCACCGCCTGGGCCATGTTCTCGGGACCGACACGCTATATCTCGCTCGCCACGGTCGCCTTCTTCGGCGTCGGCGCCTATACGGTGGCGGTGCTGAACGAGGTGCTGCCCTACCCTCTGGTGCTGCTCTGCGCCGCCGGGATCGGCGGGATCATGGCGCTACTGGTGGGCCTGTCGACCCTGCGCCTTGCGGGCATCTACTTCGTGATCTTCACCTTCGGCCTTGCGGAATTGGTGCGCCAGTTGATCACGTGGTTCGAGGTCAATGTGACCGGCACGCTGGGCCGCTACATCTTCCTCGATCTGGAGGCCAAGCACATCTACTGGCAACTGCTCGCGCTCGGCGCAGCGACGCTGGCGCTCTCGGCATGGGTCCGGCGCTCGCGCCTTGGCCTTGCGCTGCGGGTGATCGGCGATGACGAGACCGTGGCGGCGCACTCGGGGATCAACCTCGCGCGGACCAAGCTGGTGCTCTTCGTCGCCTCGTCGGTGATCATCACGCTGGTGGGCGCGATCCAAGCGCCGCGCTGGGTCTATGTGGAGCCCTCGATCGTCTTCAACCCGACGGTCAGCTTCCTGACGGTGATCATGGCGCTGCTTGGCGGGGCGACCCGGCTCTGGGGGCCGATCTGTGGCGCGGTGCCGCTGTTCCTGCTCTTCGAATGGCTCTCGGCGCGCTTCCCGGATCACTTCTCGATCCTGTTGGGGCTGATGTTCATGGCGGTTGTCTATGCGCTGCCGAACGGCGTGCTGGCGGCGCTGGAGAAGTTCCGCGGCCCGCGCGGCAATGGCGCGCCGAAAGATGAGCGCAAGGAGGTGAACGCATGAGCGTGCTGCTGGAAACCCAAGGGCTCACCAAGCGGTTCGGCGGGCTGACGGCGGTGAACGAGGTCTCGCTCACCGTTCGGCGCGGCGAGGTTCTGGGGCTGCTGGGGCCGAACGGCTCGGGCAAGACCACGCTGATGAACCTCATCTCGGGCGCGCTGAAACCCACCGAGGGCGCGCTGGTCATCGACGGGCGCGACCACACCGGCGCCCCGCCCCACCGCATCGCGAAAGCGGGCGTGGCGCGGACCTTCCAGCTGGTGAAGATCCTGCCCTCTCTGACGCTGGAAGAGAACGTCATGGTGCCCGCCGCCTTTGGCCCGGACCGGCTCTGGGGGCGCGCGTTGAAGACGCAGGTGGCCGAGTGTCTCGATCTGGTCGGGCTGCACGCGCGCGCCGGGCAGCAGGCGTCAGAACTGACCTACATCGACCAAAAGCGGCTGGAACTGGCGCGCGCGCTGGCCGCCGCGCCCAAGCTGCTGCTGCTCGACGAATGGCTCGCCGGGCTCAACCCGACCGAGTTGCACGAGGGCATCCACCTGATCCGCGAGCTGGAGCGCACCGGCATCACCATCGTCATGGTCGAGCACATCATGGACGCGGTGCGCGCGCTCTGCCCGCGCTGCGCGGTGATGAACTCCGGCACACTGATCGCCGACGGCCCCACGGATCAAGTCCTGTCGGACCCGCATGTGGTCGCCGCTTATCTGGGAGAAGAGGATGCTTGAGATCAACAACCTGCGTCTGACCTACGGCAAGCACACCGCGCTTGGCGGGGTGAGCATGGCGGTGGACAAGGGCGAATGCGTGGTGATCCTCGGCGCCAATGGCGCGGGGAAATCCTCGCTGCTGAAGGCGGTGGGCGGCGTGGTTCGCCCGGCCTCGGGTCTCATCAGCCACGAGGGGCAGGATCTGGCGCAGGTGCCCGCGCATGAGATCGTCGAGCGCGGCATCGCGCTGGTCCCCGAAGGGCGCGGCATCTTCGCCCGGATGAGCGTCGCCGACAATCTCGCGCTTGGCTGCCACCCGGCGCGCGCGCGCAGCGGTGCCGAGGCACGCCGCCGCGAGGTGCTGGATCTGTTCCCGCGCCTGGCGGAGCGGCAGAAACAGCTTGCCGGCACCATGTCGGGCGGCGAGCAGCAGATGGTCGCCATCGCCCGCGCGCTGATGTCGAACCCCGATCTGCTGCTGCTCGACGAGCCCAGCCTCGGGCTTGCGCCCATCGTCACCAAGGAGGTCTTTGCCGCGCTCGGGCGCATCCGCGAGACCGGGCTGACGCTGCTGATCGTCGAACAGAACGTGCGCGCCAGCCTCGCCCTCGCCACCCGCGGCTACCTGCTGGAAGCCGGGCGCGTGGTCGGTGGTGGCAGCGCGGCAGAGTTGCAGAGCGATCCGGCGGTGCAGCGCGCCTTTCTGGGCGGCACCTCTGAACCTCTTAAAAACGAATTCATTTAACAAGGAGACAGACAGGCATGGACAGCCTCAACCTGTTTATCGACGGCGAACATGTGCCCGCCGAGGAAGAGCGCCAGTTCGAGCGCGCCAACCCGGTGACGGGCGAGCTGGCCACCCGCGCCGCAGCGGCCAGCAAGGCCGACGCGATCCGCGCCGTGGATGCCGCCGCCGCGGCCTTTCCCGAATGGGCCGCCGTACCGCCGGGCCAGCGCCGCAAGCTGCTGATCAAGGCCTCGGAAGCGCTGGCGGCGCGCGGTGACGACATCGTGGCCGCAATGAAATCCGAGATCGGCGCAACCGAGGCATGGGCCCGGTTCAACGTCATGCTCGCCGCCGACATGCTGCTCGAAGCGGCCAGCCTGACCACCCAGATCAAAGGCGAGATCGTCCCCTCGAACCGCCCCGGCTCCACCGCTTACGCGGTGCGCCAGCCGGCGGGCGTGGTCTTGGCCATGGCGCCGTGGAACGCGCCGGTGATCCTTGGCGTGCGCTCGATCGCAACGCCGCTCGCCTGCGGCAACACCGTGGTGATGAAAACCTCGGAGCTGTGCCCGCGCACCCATGCGCTGATCCTCGAGGCAGTCTCGGAGGCGGGCCTGCCCAAGGGCGTGGTCAACGCCATCTCGAACGCGCCCGAAGATGCGCCGGATCTGGTCGAGACGCTGATCGCCCATCCCGCCGTGCGCCGGGTGAACTTCACCGGCTCGACCCGCGTGGGCCGGATCGTCGCCGAGCTTTCGGCACGGCACCTCAAACCCTCGTTGCTGGAACTGGGCGGCAAGGCGCCTTTCATCGTTCTCGATGACGCCGACATCCCCGCCGCCGTCGCCGCCGCTGGCTTTGGCGCTTACATGAACCAAGGCCAGATCTGCATGTCGACCGAGCGCATCATCGTCATGGATGAGATCGCTGATGCCTTCGTTTCGGCTTTTGCCGAAAAGGTCGAAAGCCTCACTGCCGGAGACCCGCGCGAGGGCAAGGCGCCGCTTGGCAGCCTCGTCAACATGGGCGCTGCCGACCGCATCCGCGACCTCATCGAAGACGCCGTGCAGAAGGGCGCACGGCTGATCGGTGGCGGCGGCTCGCGCACCATCCTCAACGCCGCGGCGCTCGACGGGGTGACCCCGCAGATGCGCCTCTACACCGAAGAGAGCTTTGGCCCCGTCGCCTCGATCATCCGCGTTGGCAGCGTCGACGAGGCGGTGCGCGTGGCGAACGAAAGCGAATTTGGCCTGTCGGCAGCGGTCTTTGGCCGCGATCAGGCCCGCGCCATGGCCGTCGCCCGGCGCATCGAGAGTGGTATTTGCCACGTCAACGGCCCGACGGTTCATGACGAGGCGCAAATGCCCTTCGGCGGCGTGAAAGATTCAGGCTACGGTCGCTTTGGCGGCACGTGGGGAGTCGCCGAGTTCACCGAATTGCGCTGGCTGACGACGCAGGACGGTGATCTGCACTACCCGATCTGATCCGGGGAGGGATCAAGTCGGACCATAAATGGGAGGAGAAACCATGAAACTGAGACTGGCAAAAACCGCTGTCGCGGCCCTCGCCCTCAGCGCCGCCGCAAGCGGCGCATGGGCGCAGGAGCATGTCTTCAAGCTGCACCATTTCCTTGGCGCAAAGGCCCCGGTGCAGACCGAGATGCTGGAACCTTGGGCCAAGGCCGTGGAGGAGAACTCCGGCGGCAAGGTGAAGATCGAGATCTACCCCTCGATGACCCTCGGCGGGCGTCCGCCCGAACTGATCAACCAAGTGCGCGACGGTGTCGTCGACCTGATCTGGACGGTGAACGGCTATACGCCGGGTCTCTTCCCGCGCACCGAGGTGATGGAACTGCCCTTCGTCTACAAGAACGATCCGGTGGCCGCGAACCTCGCGCTTTACGATATGTACGACGAGTACCTGAAGGACGACTTCAAGGGCGTCGAGCCGATGTTCCTGCATGTCCACGCCGGTCAGGCGATCCAGACGGTGGACACCGAGGTGCACATGCCCTCCGATCTGGAAGGGCTGAAGCTGCGCATCCCCACCCGCACCGGGGCATGGGTGATCGAGGCGCTTGGCGCGTCGCCGGTCTCGATGCCGGTGCCGGATCTGCCGCAGGCACTTTCTAAGAAGGTGGTCGATGGCGCTTTCATCCCGTGGGAGATCATCCCGGCGCTGAAGATTCAGGACCAGACCCAGTATCAGATCGAAGGGGCCGACAAGACTCGCTTTGGCACCACCACCTTCCAGGTCTCGATGAACAAGGCGCGCTGGGACAGCCTGCCTGAAGATGTGCAGAAAGCCTTCCGCGACGCCTCGGATCGTGACTGGGTGGCAAAGGTCGGCCAGATCTGGCGCGACATCGACGAGCGCGGCATCAAGGTCGCGACCGACGCGGGCAACACCCATGTCACGCTGACCGAAGAAGAAACCGCGGCCTTCCAGACCGCGCTCGAGCCGGTGGTCGACCATTGGATCGAAGATGTCTCCGCCAAGGGCATCGACGGCAAGGCGATGGTCGAGAAAGCGCGCGCGCTGATCGAGGAAAACGCCGACGCGGGCATGAGCAACTGATGTTCGCCGCAGAAGTCGAAGGCCGCAGCGGGATCTCCGCTGCGGTCGCACGTCTCGTCACCCTGTGGGCGCTGCTGGGCGGCGCGCTCTTGCTGGTGATCGTGCTGATCAACATCGCTTCGGTGGTCGGTGCCGTGGTGGCCAAACCCTTCCCCGGCGATTTCGAACTGACCGAAATGGGCGTGGCCGTCGCGGTCTTTGCCTTTCTGCCCTACTGCCAATTGACGGACGCCAATGTGACCGCCGACATTTTCACCGCGAACGCCCCCGGCCCCGTGCTGGCGGTGCTGCGCGCCCTCGCCTCGCTGATCGCCTTCGGCTTCGCCTGCATCCTGGTGTGGCGCATGTACCTCGGGATGCTCGACCAGAAGGCCTATAATTACACGACGACGATCCTGCAGCTGCCGATCTGGTGGGCCTTCGTGCCGATCCTCGTCTCGCTGGTGCTGCTGATCGCCGCCGCCGCTCTGACCTTCAAGGAAAGCCTGTCGGAGGTGCGGCCATGAGCGATCCCATCACCCTTGGCATCCTGTCGCTGGTCATCCTTGTGGTGCTCATCGCCATCCGCATTCCCATCGCCTACGGCATGATCCTTGTCGGCGGCGTCGGCATCGCGCTGGTCAACGGGCCGATGCTGCTGATGAGCCAACTGAAGACCCTCGCCTACGGGCAGTTCTCGATCTACGACCTGTCGGTCGTGCCGATGTTCGTGCTGATGGGAGAGCTGGCCACCGTCGCGGGGCTCTCGCAGGCGCTCTTTCGCGGCGCCAACGCATGGCTCGGCTGGATGCGCGGCGGCACCGCCATGGCCGCCATCGCGGGCTGTGCCGGTTTTGGCGCGGTCTGCGGCTCGTCGCTGGCCACCGCCTCGACCATGGGCAAGGTCGCCCTGCCCGAGCTCAAACGCTACAATTACGCCGGATCGCTGGCCACCGGCTCGCTCGCCGCGGGCGGCGTGCTGGGCATCCTGATCCCGCCCTCGGTGGTGCTGATCGTCTATGCGGTGATCGTCGAGGCCAATATCGTCACCATGTTCGCCGCGGCCATGCTGCCCGGCATCCTAGCGGTGATCTTCTTCATCCTGACCATCGCGCTCTACGTCATGATCCGCCCCGAGGCAGGCCCGCCGGGCGGCGCCTCGAACCGCTCCGAGTTCATCTCGGCGACGCTGGGCCTTCTGCCGGTCATGGTGATCTTTGGGCTGGTGCTGGGCGGCATCTATGCGGGGTTCTTCAACCCCACCCCGGCGGCGGCGGTGGGCGTGTTCCTCGTCTGGGTCTACGGCATGGCCAAGCGCCGCCTGTCCCTGGCGCAGATGGTCATCGCGCTGAAATCCACCGCCCGCACCTCGGGGATGATCTATGTGATCCTGCTCGGTGCCGAGCTGATGAAGATCTTCATGTCGCGCATCGGTCTGCCGCAGCAGGCCGCCCTATGGATCGCCGAAAGCGGCATGGCGCCGATGACGGTGATGGTGCTGATCCTCGTGGCGCTGATCCTGCTGGGCTGCCTGATGGACAGCATGTCGATGATCCTGCTGGTGATCCCCTTCTTCTGGCCCATGCTGGTGGAGATCAACGGCGGGCTTTACGCCACCGCCGATGGCGCGGGCTTCGGCATGAGCACCGAAGACCTCAAGGTCTGGTTCGGCATCCTCGCGCTCATCGTCGCGGAACTGGGGCTGATCACCCCGCCGGTGGGGATGAACGTGTTCATCATCTCGGCGCTGGCCAAGGACACGCCGATGATCGAAACCTTCAAGGGCGTCGCGCCCTTCTTCTGCGCCGAGCTCGTGCGGGTGGCGCTGCTTCTGGCCTTCCCCGCTCTGGCGCTCTGGCTGCCATCGCTGCTGGGAGGCTGAGATGAAAGACAAAGCAACCGTCACCGCCGGGGGCGCGATCTTCCCCCGGCTGAAGGCGCTCGGCGTGGACTATGTCTTTGCCAATTCCGGCACCGACTTTCCGCCGATCATCGAGGGGCTGGCGCAGGCCGCCGCCGAGGGCATCGATCTGCCAAAAGCGCTGGTCATGCCGCATGAGCACGCGGCCATGGGCATGGCGCATGGCTACACGCTGATGACCGGCAAGGCGCAGGCGGTGATGCTGCACACCAATGTGGGGCTCGCCAATGGCGCCATCGGCGCGATCAACGCCGCCTGCGAGCATATCCCGATGATACTCATGTCGGGCCGCACCCCGGTCACCGAGCAAGGCCGCTTCGGCGCCCGCACCGTGCCGATCGGCTGGGGGCAGGAGATGCGCGATCAGGCCGCCTTGGTGCGCGAGGCGAGCAAATGGGAGTATGAGCTGAAATTCCCCGAGCAGGTGACGGGCCTGCTCGACCGCGCCCATGCCATCGCCAGTTCCACCCCCAAGGGCCCGGTGTACCTGTCGATCCCGCGCGAGGTGCTCTGCGAGCAGGTGTCCACCGAGGGGCTCGAGGCCCCCGCCTCCATGGCGCCCGCGCAGGCCGCGCCGGACCCCGAGGCGATCGCCACGCTGGCGCATTGGCTGGCCGAGGCCGAGCACCCAATGGTCATCGCGCAGCGCGGCGCGGGCGATGGCGAGAGCTTCGCCGCCTTCGCCGACTGGGCCGAGGCGTGGGGGATTGCCGTCTGCTCGTGGTGGGCGACGCATCTGGCGATCGCCACCGACCACCCCTGCCACGTGGGCGCCGACCCCGGCCCGTGGCTGGAGCAAGCCGATGTGGTGCTGATCCTTGACTGCCTCGCGCCGTGGATGCCCGACGCCCATGCGCCAAAGCCCGGCGCGAAGGTGATCAATATGGGCCCCGACCCGATCTTCTCGCGCTTCCCGGTGCGCAACTTCCGCTCGGACCTGTCGATCACCGGCGAGAACGCCCGCAGCATCCCGGCGCTGATCGCCGCCATGGAGGGGCTGGCCAAGGGCGATCACATCGCCCCCCGCCGCGCCCGGCTGGCCGAGACCACCGCCCGCGCCCGGCAGGCGCAAACCGAGGCGGCGCAGCCCAAGGCAGGGATCCTCACCAAACCCGCGGTCAGCCGTATCCTCGGCGAGGCGCTCGACGCGCAGGAGGGGCCCAGCACGGTGTTCTCGGAGCTTGGCACGATGCTGGGCCCGCTGCCCCGCCGCGCCCACCGTTCGTGGTTTCAGGAGCCGCATTCGGGCGGCCTCGGCTGGTCCTTCCCCGCGGCGCTCGGCGCGCAATTGGCCGAGCCTGACCGGCTTTGCGTCGCCACGCTCGGCGATGGCAGCTATATGTTCGCCAACCCCGTGGCCTGCCATCAGATCGCCGAGGCGCTTTCGCTGCCGATCCTGATCGTGATCCTCAACAACGCCGAATGGGGCGCGGTGCGCGCCTCGGTCACCGGGCTCTACCCCGAGGGTGCCGCGAGCCGCGCCAACCAGATGCCGCTCACCGGCCTCGCGCCCGCGCCCGACTTCTGCAAGGTGGCCGAAGCGAGCAACGCCTGGGCCCGCGCGGTCGAGACGCCGGACGATCTGCGCCCGGCCCTCGACGCTGCGCTGCAGGTCATCCGCGACGAGCGGCGCTGCGCCCTGCTGAACGTGCGCATCGCAGGCTGAACCGCCGGATGGCGTACTCGGGAAGAAAGACTTTCGACCTCGGCTTGAGATGCATTGATTTTGCGCTCACACCTTGTTTCGTTGGTCACTCATCGGAGCGGTGGCAAGTGATGATGTGACGCTCTTGCTGCCACACAGCTCAAAGCGCGCCGTACTACGATCAGCGTGACGGCCAAGGAAGGCGGCCCGGTCGCTCGATCGCTCGAACCAAGGGCGGCGTAAACACAATGCTGTAGACCAACTGCGAAAGGCGAAGACGCCGCTACGCCTGTCCGTCATCGCAGGCTAGGACAGCGACCATGTCGTCGCGCGAGCGCTTCTCAGCAGACTACCTTAAGTCACGTGACAGCAGCGAGACCGGAACTCTGACGCTGGTTGGTTTCAATAGGTGCTAAGCTGAGAGGCCTGGCACTACAATATGAAGGGGCTTACATCAGAATTTCGCCAACTCCGCTCCCACCGTTCGGTCGAGATCGCTGTCAAAGACTGATGTTCTACGATCTTCATGGAACCGCCCCGCCGGTTTGCCATGCTTCGTGGCCAAACCCGCGAAATATGCCTCACATGAGCCAGTCGCTGAAATCTTCCCCAAGGATATCTGACAAGCGTCCTATGTCGTCGCGCAGCCTTTCGATCAGGATCGCGCGCGCCGCGTCCGGCATCTCAAGGCCGCGGCGCGTGTTGAACCCGGCCAGCCAATCGCGGATTTTCCAGCGCGTCTCGCGCGGCACCACCAGGCCGATCGCGCCGGTGATCGGGTTCGGTCGCATGAGAAAATCCTGAAACGCCCTATTGCGCGGCGTGCCGCCAGCATTGACCCCTTCGGTCTGGACCGGCTGAAAATCGGGATTGGCTCCGACAAATGCCAGCGCATCGCGCAGAACCGCATCGGGCGTGTTGCGAAAGGCTTCATACCTTCGGATCAGGAAGCTCTCTCGCGGGAAAAGCCTGAAATATCTAGCCAATTGCTCACCATAGCGCGGGAAGGAGGAATAGCCGAAGAGCGGCTGCCAGCCAGCGCGCAGACGCGCCTCCTCCTGATCGAGCACGCGAAGAAAATCGGTCTCGCTCTCTATCCGGTGGCGCGTGGCGTAGAGAAAATGCGAAAAGGCCTGCTCGATGGGATTGCGCAGCACGACGATCATGCGAACCTTGGGCACATGGTGAAGGATGCGCTCGGGCGCGCGCGGTGCATAAAGATACAGCGGCGACGCCTCGCCGCAGATCGCCCCGCCCGGCGCCTTGGCAAAGAGCGCCCTGTAAGCGTCCACCTCGGTGATCGAGCTGTTGATATACTCCGCGCCGGGCCCTTGGCAGGTCAGCGCCTCGCCCTCGTAAGAGAAGAAATTAGGCTCCTTCAGCGCAGGCATGAAGATGTCCGGGGCCTGCCGCATCTGGGAATAGAGCGCGGTTGTGCCAGAGCGCGCTGCGCCGATGATGAGGAAATCGGGAAGCCTTCCGCCGCCTGACATGACTCAGCCCCCGTCGGTATTCAAATCGGTTGTTTAAAATCTTCTTGCCTGTCGCTCCCAAGGGCGGCGCAGGATTTAATCACCCAAATGTTGCCAACACCTTTCGAACAAATTCAAGAGTTGCAGCGAGGATTGCGCAGCTGTGAGGGCATTTTGGGGAAGCGTGAAAGATATTCTGCTGCCGCTGCGTGCAGTTTGGGGCACGCGCAATAGCGCCCGTAGCACCCGTTCGCGGCGGTAGTGCTGAATATTTCACAGGGAACGTCGCACGAAAGCGCCGCCGGATGCCAAGACGCAACGCCGGTCTATGCGTTTGCCGGGCGGCCATGCTACCGTGGATTTATTTAGACGCTTTCAGGATATTTGAATAATGCGCATTTTGGTGACCGGTGGGGCTGGCTTTATCGGGTCCCACCTTACGGAGCGGCTGATTGCCGAGGGGCATGACGTCAGTATCCTTGACGACCTTTCCACCGGGATGATCGAGAATCTGGACGCTGTGATCGCCGACCCGCGGGTCCGCTTTGTCGAAGGCAGCGTTCTGGACAAACCTCTGGTCGAACAGCTTGTCTGCGAAGCCGATCTGGTCTTTCACCTCGCCGCCGCCGTCGGCGTCAAGGTGATCATGGAGCAGCCCAGCCGGTCCATGATGACCAATATCAACGGCACCGAAAACGTGCTGACGGCGGCGCTGATCGACAAGACACCCGTGTTCATCGCCTCTACCTCCGAGGTCTATGGCAAGGCCGCCAAGATCCCCTTCCATGAAGACGATGACCTGACCATCGGTGCCACGCGCAATCTGCGCTGGTCCTACGCCTGCGCGAAAACGCTCGATGAATTTCTCGCGCTTGCCTACGCCCGCGAGGCGGACCTGCCGGTCGTCGTGCTGCGCTTTTTCAACACCACCGGTCCGCGGCAGACCGGCCGCTATGGGATGGTGCTGCCGAATTTCGTGCAGGCTGCGCTGGAAGGCGCGCCCTTGCTGATCCACGGCGACGGCCAGCAGTCGCGCTGTTTTGGCCATGCGCTCGATGTGGTCGAGGCGCTGGTGCGGCTGATGAACACCCCCGACGCGATTGGTCAGGTCTTCAACATCGGCAATGACCGCGAGATCACCATCGAGGCTTTGGCCAAACAGGTGATCGAGGCGACCGGCTCCTCCTCGGAGATCCGCTTTATCCCCTATGAGGAGGTCTATCCTCATGGCTTTGAGGACATGATGCGGCGGGTGCCAGATGTGCAGCGGCTGAAGTCCGTCACCGGCTTCCGGCCCGAGCGGTCTCTGGCGACCATCATCGAGGACATCATCGCCGAAAAGCGCTCCAACAGCGCAAAGACCGGCCCTTCGCAGATCGGTGCCGACATCACCGCGACTGGCCGCACATGACCCCGGGCGCATGGATCGAGAAAACCGTCCGCGACACCGCGACGACGGTTCTGCCCGAAAGCCTGCGCAAATGGGTGCGCAAGCAGCAGCGCCTGCACAAGCTGCAATCCGTCCCCGTGGGCTCTGTGAACTTTGGCGGCTTGCGGCGGCTCTCGCCCATCTCTGCGATTTTTGGGCAGGATCGCGACCTTCTGACGATCGAACGCTTCTACATCGAAGAGTTTCTTGCGGCCCATTCCGAGGACATCCGCGGACGCGTGCTCGAGATGGGCGACCCGGCCTATATCCGCAAATTCGGCGGTGACCGGGTCACCCAAGAAGACGTGCTGAACTACGTCGAGGGCAACCCGCAGGCCACCATCGTCGCTGATCTGACCGACGCGCCACAGATCGCCGACAACACGTTTGACTGCATCATCATCACCCAGACGCTGCAAATGATCTTCGAAGTCGACAAGGCGATCGCAACGCTGCACCGCATCCTGAAGCCGGGCGGCGTTGTGCTCTGCACCTCGCACGGCATGAGCCGCGTGGCCCGGCGCGAAGGTGTCGACGATTGGGGCGAGTATTGGCACTTCACCTCGCAATCGAAACGGCGGCTGTTTGGGGCGGTCTTCGGACGCGAGAATGTCACGGTTTCGAGCGTTGGAAATGTGTTCACCTGCATCTGCAACCTGCATGGGCTGGGCGCTGGCGAACTCGATCCCGACGAGCTGGCGGTGCATGATCCCAACTACGAGATGCTGCTCTTGGTTCGTGCCGTGAAGGCGGGCTGAGATGGCCCGAACCCCGCCCGCAAGTTCCTACGATCTGGCTGTGCTCGGATTGATCCTTGCGCTTGCCTTGGCGCTCAGGGTGATCGGCCTCGACGCGCCACTGTGGTTCGACGAGATCCTCACCATGGAGACCCATGTCAGCCTGCCGTGGAGCGACTTCGTCAATTCCTACTCGATGAACCATCACTACCTGCACAATCTCGAGGTCAAGCTGGCGACAGAGGCGCTGGGAGAGGCGAACTGGGTGGTGCGCCTTCCGGCGATGATCTTTGGCGTCGGCGCAATCGCCGCCGCATGGTTTCTGGCGCGCCCGATTGGCGGACCCAATGCCGCGCATCTTACGGCGCTGCTTCTCGCCGTCTCCTACCACCACATATGGTTCTCGCAAAACGCCCGCGGCTATACGGAACTGGCGTTCTGGGGCACCGTCGGCATGAGCTTGTTCCTGCACGCGGTGAAGGCCCCTCGCCCGCGGCTCTGGATTGGCTATGGGATCGTTCTGGCCGCCGCCACTTACACCCATCTGACCGGGGCCTTTCTGTTCGCCGCACAGGGCCTGCTGCTTTTGGCGATGCTGCTTTGGCAAGCTGTCCGCGGGCGCGCTGGGGGCGCCGATTTTCTGTGGCCGGTTGTGGGCTACGGGCTGGGACTAGCGCTGAGCGCGCTTTTGTACCTGCCCGTTCTGCCGGGATTGCTGGAGACGGTGACTGCGGTGTCCGAAACCTCGGCGGTCGATGTCATGCACGAGTATCAGACGCCACTCTGGTCCATCGCTGAAGCCCTGCGCACCGGCCTTGGCGCGGCCGGACCTGTCACGGTGCTCGCCGGGCTGATGCTCAGCGCGCTGCTGTTGCTCGGCGCTGCCGCCAGCCGCAGACCCGCGCCGCTCTTTGCCCCGGCGGTCGGCCTGCATGTGGCGCTGTCGGTGCTGCTGCTCGTGGGCCTTGGGATGCGGGTCTGGCCGCGGTTCTTTTTCGTCGATTCCGCCTTTTTCGTCCTGCTGGCGGTGCTGGGGGTCCAAAGCCTCTGCCGTTGGGTCGGCCAAAAGCTGCCGGGCGGCGGCACTTGGGTGATGCCTGTCACCGCGGCTGTCCTCGTCGCCGCCTCCACCGCGCTTGCCTTGCGAAATTACCTCGGCCCCAAACAGGATCTGGCTGGGGCGGTGAGGCTCGTTGCCGCCGAACGGCTCCCGGGGGAACGGGTCTTCACCTTCGGGCCGGGCGGGCAGATCTTCAACGGCTATTTCGGCACCGATTGGACGATGCTTGCGCCGTCAGATGATTACGCTGCGGCGATGGCCACCGGCCCCGCGCTCATGGTGGTGGTCTTTCCGGGACGCGTCTTCCGCGCCTTTCCCGCCTTCTCCGCCGAGGAAGAAAGCGGCCGCCTGTCCCAGCTCGGTGCCTTCAAGGGCACGCTTGGGGATGGCACTGTCTTGGTCTATCGTCGTCATGCAGATGGCTGATATCGTTGTCGGTTCCGGCCCTTCTGGGGTGGCCGTGGCAACGGCCCTGCTGGCGCGGGGCCGCAAAGTGCTGATGCTCGACGGCGGCCGGCGCCCCGAAGCCGCCGCGCTGGCCGCGCGCGACAAGCTGGGTGCCATGCAGTGGGACAGTTGGAGCCGCGAAGACATTGCGGCCTATACGGCCCCCTGCTACGAGGCGCCTCGCGATGGCCAGGTCCGGCGCTTTGGCTCGGATTTTGCCATGGTCCCCGGACGCGAGACCTTTTCCGACCCAACGGGCGTTGATCTGCGGGCGTCTCTGGCGGTCGGCGGGCTTTCGAATGTCTGGGGCAGCGCGGTCTTGCCCTATGCCGCGCTGGATATCGCGGATTGGCCCCTCACCGAGGCTGACCTGCGGCCCCATTACCGCAAAGTCGCGCAGTTGCTGACCGTGTCCGGAACCCGGGATCAGCTAAGCGCAGACTTCCCCGACGCTCTGCCCGAGAGCGCCCGGCAAATCCCTCCGACACCGCAGGCCCGCACGATCATGAGCCGGCTCAGCCTCAGGCAAAGCCACTTGAGCGATCTTGGCATACGGATCGGCGCGGCCCGGCAGGCCGTCTCGTCTGATTGCACCGAATGTGGTCTGTGCCAGCACGGCTGCCCCTATGGCTACATCTGGTCGGCGACGGCGACGCTGAACGGGCTGAAGCTGCATCCCAATTTCCGCTATAGTCCCGGCATGATCGTGCAAAGCGTCCGCGAAGACGCAGATGGCGTGGTTCTGCAGGGCGCTCAGTGCGATCCGCTGCAGGGCGACCGGGTCTATCTTGCCGCCGGTGTGCTTGGGACATCGCAAATCTTGCTGTCATCGCCGCTGATGCGGGGGCGAACGCTGACCCTGAAGGACAGCCAGCAGGCCTTCATGCCGATGCTGCATCACTGGGCACCCCCCAAGCCCGTCGATGCCCAGCCCTTCACCACGTTGCCCCAGCTTTTCGCCGAGCTTTCGGACCCGGCGATCTCTCCGTATCTGGTGCACGCGCAGCTCTACAGCTGGAACGATTTCTACGCCCGCGAGATGCAGGCCACATATGGACGCCGATTGCCGGGCAGCGCGCCGCTGTGGAAAGCCCTGGCGCGCAGGCTGATCGTGGCCCAGATATTCCTGCACTCGACCCATTCGGCGCGGATCAACCTGCGCCTTGCGCCCGATGGCCGTCTGGATACCAAAGTTCATCCCGGCGCCGAGGCTGCTGCGGTGCTTGATGCCGCCTCGGGACGGTTCGCGCGGGCGATGCGCCTTGCCGGGCTGCATGCGCTGACTTTTGCCCGCCGCGACGGGCCGCCGGGATCAAGTTTTCACGTCGGGAGCAGCCTGCCGATGACCAACGCCCCTGCGCCCTCGACCTCGGATCTGCTGGGCCGGCCAGAGGGGGCGCAGCGCATCCATATCGTCGATGCCAGCGTGCTGCCGACGGTGCCGTCGACGACGATTACCTTCTCGGTCATGGCCAATGCGCATCGGATTGGCGCGGCGCAGGTGTAACGACCGCAGATCACGCCGCAGCCGCCCCGTTTTCGAAGGCTCCGCCCTCAAGCGCACGGGCAAGCTCATGGCGGCCCGCCCGCTGTGCCGCCGCAGCAAGCGCCTCGCCATAGGCGGCCATGACCCGATCTTCGTGCCAATGCGCAACGAAGGCGCTGCGTGCCGCGCGAGACAGCGCATCGCGATGCGCCGCATTGCCCTGAAGCGCGCTCATGGCCTCAATGACCTCGTCTTCGCTGGAGAAGAGCGCCCCCGCGCCCGCCGTCTCGACGATTTCCGGGAACGGCCCAAGACGGCGCGCGATCACCGGCGTTCCAAGCCGGAAACTCTCGATAAGGATGATACCGAAGGTCTCGAAGCAGACCGACGGCACGATCAGGCCCAAAGCACCGCGGTAATAAGCGGCCAGCTCATCCGGTGACTTCCGCCCCAGAAAATGGACGCGCGGATGCCCGGCGGCCAACTGCTTCAACGGTTCGGCGTAATCCCCATCTCCGAGGATCAGCAGATCCGCCGCCTCATAGCGATCCATCGCCGGGATGACGTCCTGCAGTCCTTTGATCTTTTCCAGCCGCCCCACAAACAGGAAATACGGGCGGTCATGCCCCTTGAACGGCGGCGTGGCGGCATGGTCGAGGTCGGGCAGAAAATAGGGCAAGACCTCCATCTGTTGCCGCAGCCCGAACTCGTGGTGCTTGTCGCGGCTGAAGGCGCTTTTGGCGATCAGCAGGTCGATCTTATCAAGCTGACGATCAAGGTAGCCGGTCTGGCGCCAGACCTGCGGAGGGCGGCGGTGCGACAGAACACAGCGCAGGCATTCGCGCCCGTCGCACAGCTCGCGCCCATGCCGCCAAAGGACGTGCGAGGGGCAGACCAGCCAATGCTCATGCGCCTCATAGACCTTCAGCCCATCGCCGTAATCCAGCAGCCCCGGCCCACCCACGAGCGAGACGTTGTTGTACCACACGATGTCCCACGCGCCTTGCTCTGCGATCTGCCTGAGCTTCGCGCGATGCATCACCGGTCGGCCCGATTGCTGGGTCAGCAGGTTCGACAGCACGCCCGCGCCGCTGCGCAGCCCGATGGTCTGCACACCGTCGTCCTCGCCGCTCCCTTCGGGTGCTTTGCCCCCAAGATTGAGAAAGGCATCCTCGTCATGCACCACCGTCACCCGATGGCCGCGCTGCACCAAGGCGCGCGCCATCCGCTGCACCCCGATCGCATCCCCGCCAAAGGAATACGGCGGGTAGAAGGTGGTGAACATCAAAACGCGCAAGGATCTCATGAGGCATCTCCAGAGGTGGTGGGGGGCGCAGGCAAGTCAGGCGCAGGCAAGTCAGGTTTTGACGCAGCGCGGGCGGTCGGGCCGCGCCTTTTTGCCTGAAGGGTATAGCGGCGCGCGACGGCGAGGCTTTGCGGCAGCAGGACGCGGGCGAGCGCGGCGCACGCCGCCGCACCGATGAGCACCCCCGAGAGCAGCACGGCAAGCGGGCTCCACCCCGTTGCGACGCGGCACCAAAGCGCAAGCGCTACGCCGACCAGCGCCGCAAGCGCGGCAGCTTCGATGTACCGCCGCAGCAGGATTTGAGGGCGCAGATCCGCGACCCTCGCCACGATAACGATGCGCACGCCCCACATCAGCAGCAGCACGCCCGTCATCGCCCATGTCATCGACGCCGCCCCATAAGGTGCCGCCAACGCCATTGCGAGCGCGATCAGGCACACTTCGGCCCATGCGGTGACGGCAAGCGGCGTGACACGGCCATGCGCCAGACAGAAACTCTGCTCGATCTGAACGACGACGCTGCGGGCTCCGACGATCGCAAGCGCCGACAACAGCGGTGCTGCCGCGATCCAATTTGCGCCGCCGATGACGGCGAGAAAGGCAGCCGACAGAACCGCGAGGCCGGTGAAGGCGGGAAAGGCCAAGAGGCTCGCCAGACGCGCAAGATCGTCGAACAAGGCGTTGGCCGAGCCCTCAGCGCGGCGCAGACTGGCGAAGGCCGGTTGCGACACCATCCGCAACGGCGTGACGATCAGCATCGAGGCCGCCTCGACCAGCCGCCACGAATAGGCGTAATAGCCCGTGGCGAGCGGCCCCGCCACGGCCCCAAGGATCAACGTGGGAACCTGTACCGTGGCAAGCTCGGCAGCGCGCAGCGACAGCACCGGATAGCCGAAGGCCATGATGCGGCGGCGGCGGTTCGGATCGGGCTGTTTGACCCAGCCCGGGCGGAAGTCACTGGCACCCCACGCCAAGACGACATTCACCCCCACAACGGTGAGCCGCTGGCCAACCAGAGCCCAGACCCCTGCCCCCGCTATGGCCAATCCCAGCCCCACAATGCCGCCTGCGACCACGCCCGCCACGGCACGCAGCGCGAGAATCCGGAACTGCATCTCGCGCCGCAGCAGCGCTACGGGGACCGCAGTGAGGGCCACAAGCGCCACGGTCGGCGAGAGCGCCGACATGAGATCGCCGATCTGCGGGTCTCCGTAGAACCGCGCAATCCATGGCGCGGCGCTGACCAGCGCAGCGACCAGAGCGATGCCCAGCCCCGCCAGCATCCAGAACACCGCGTTGAGATCGTCAGGGTCAGGCGCATCGTGTGCGATGATGTACTCCGACAGCGTGTCCCGCACGAGAAACTCCGACAGCACCACAAAGGCGGCAGCCATGGCGAGCAGGCCAAAGGCCTCCGCGCCAAGAATGCGCGCGAGCACGACAAAAATGGCGAAGTTGAACGCCTGCTCGGTCCACCCGCCGATCGCCATCCATGCGACGCCTTGGCTGAATTGCCGCTCTGTCGACATCGCTGCCCCCTACCCTCCGTCGCCGGGTCGGGATTTCGCCGTGCCTTCGGGCCCGAACATTTGGCTAGTGCACCGCATGGATCACCAGCACTCCGGCGTTCGGGATGGCCGCCGAAAGCGTGCCATCGTCGCCGACCTTCAGGGGGTCCTCGCTTTCTCTGTGTTCATCCTGCGTGGTATAGGAGGTGCGGTACTCCCCCGGCGGCAGCCCGCGCACCGAAAGCTCGCCGCCAACCTCCGCGTTCACAAGCACGGTCACCCGTTCGTCCGCACCCATGAAGGCGACCGGAGAGAAATCCCGCCCTTGGCTGGTGTCAGCGCCGATCCGCACCGCGCCGTGCCGGATGTGCCGGAAATACTGCGAGGTGTAGCGCACCTCGGGCTGCATGCTGAAATCGCCCAAGTCGGCGGCGGGGAAGTCAAAGAGCCCATTGATCACCCGCCCCTGCCACGACGCGGCATTGCCGACGGTCAGATCCTCGAGCAGCACCTGCTGGGTGCCCTTGCCGAACCACCACTCGAGCATCGAGGTCTCGATCCCCAGTTCGGCGGCGCGCGTCGCGATGCGCCCGAGCGTGCGCGGGCTGCGGCCCTTGTAGCGGTGGTAAGAGACCTCCACCACATGCTCGAGCGCCCCGGGAACGGCCCCGATCTCGTCGAGGTAAGGCACCGCATTGGCCATATTGGTGACCGAGGGCACCACGAAGGCAGGCTCGATCCCCATTGCCTGCAGCCGCCGGGCGCTGGCCACCATCGCTTCGCCGATCTGAGTTCCGGTCCATCCGCCGCGCGGCAGATCGGGCTCGAGAATGACCTCCCAACTGTCGGGCACCAGCCCGTATTTGTCTCGAAGATGCCTATAGGTCGCCTCGACCAGTTCGGCGTATTCCTCTGGCTCGGCTTGAAAGAAATCGGCATCGCGGAAGGAGACATAGCAAAGATTGACGAAAAGCCGCTCCGAGCGCTGCGATAGCAGCTGCTGCATCGGCAGCACGTAGGTCTGCACATGCCAGTCCAGTTCCGAAAAATCGAAACCGTCCCAGTTGATCACATGCGGATCGTCATTGTCGTTCTGGGCGTCGTATTGTGTTGGCTTCCACGCTTTATAGGTGGTCTTGCCCGCCATGTACTCTGCGATACGGTTCGTCGGGTTCTCCGCGCCCGCGCGAATTTCCAGGCGGACGCGGTCAATCCCGACCTGATTGACCGCCCTGTCAAGGATATCCATCCGGTAGGGCTCAAGCGGCCAGTCGGTCGGATCGTCGGGCAGATCCGCTGTCGCCTCCCATCCGCGCATGGTCTGGAACCGTTCCGACGGATCGATCCTGATCTCCACCACGTCAGAGCAGGAGGCCAGCATCCCCGCCACCCCCAAACCAAAGGCCGCCAGCGCAAGCCCTGCAACACGCGCGATCCAAGGCGGCCTGCGCCCGGCAGAGCGCGGCAAAGATCGGTCTGGCTTGAGCAGGTGCAGCATGGGCAGTTCCCTTGATTTGGCGGCGTTCCCTCGCCGCGCGCGAAGGACGCGGGTGCGGTCAGGCCACCATTTCGCGATAGAGCTTTTCGAATTCTCCGTGGACAAAGGCCGGGTCAAAGCGATCTTCCCGGCTGCGGGCAAGTGCGGCCTCGGACATGCGTGATCTCAGCGCGGCGTCCGACCCGATACGCAGCAACTGGCGGGTGAATTCGGGCACATCGGCGATGCGCACAACCGCGCCCACCTCGTCATCCAGCAGCTCGCGCACGCCGCCCGCGTCTGATGCAATGACCGGCAGCCCGACGCGGAACGCCTCGACAATCGAGATCGGCAGGGCCTCCCAGCGCGAGGTCAGCAGATCAATGTCCGCCGCCCGAAGATACAGATAGGGCTCGTGGGTCTCGCCGATAAAGGTCACATAGGGATCGACCCCTTCGGCACGGGCGCGGGCGCGCATCTCATCGAAAAGCGGCCCGATGCCTGCCACCACAAAGCGAAAATCGCTGCGGGTCTGAGCTACGGCCTTCGCCACGTCGATGAGAATATCGAGGCCCTTCTGATACGAGGCCCGCGCGAGCAGGATCACGAGGACATTTCCGTCCGGGCCCAAAAGCTCGGCGCGCAGGCGCTCCACCGCCTTTGGGTCAGAGGGCGGCGCGGACTTCACCCCAAGCCCGACCACCCGCAGCTTCGATCTTGGCACGCCCGCGATGTCGTGCAGCTCATCCGCACAGCGGCGACTGGGGGTGATGACGATATTCGCGCTCTGGTTGGCGATCCGGCCAAAGGCCTTCACGCGCTCGGGCTCGGATCCGTGATAGGTGACGGCCACCGGGATCCCCATGCCCAGCGTCGCCAATCGGGTGACGAGCGCGGGGGCGCTTTCGTGGCAGTGGATCAGATCAACCGGATGGCTCTGGATGCAGCGGCGCAACTCGCGGGCGCAGCGGAGCATGTTCATCACCCGCGACAGCATCCCGCCCCCCGAGGCCGAAACCGTCGCCAGCGGGACCGTCAGGAAATCGGGGTCCTTGCTGCTGTCGAGCAATGCGTCCGCGCCGCCCGCTATATAGACGGTGTGCCCCTGCTCGCGCAGCCAATGGGTCAGGTCGATCACATGGCGGGCAATCCCGCCGACACCGAACTCCGTTCCAACCTGTAAGATCTTCACTGCCTTCACTCACTGTTTCCAAGTCTGAGGGGCGGTCAGGACAACGCCGGGGCTGTGCCATAGGCGCAGAGCCAGCCCTTGGCGCGCTCGGGGATGGCGGTGAAGCGCGTCTCCACAAAGCCCGCCTCGGTCAGCAGCGCGGTAAGCTCCTCTCCGGCGTAGACGCGAAAGCCCATGCGCTCTGCGACATTTTCCGGCACTGCGGCCTCCGCCGAGGGTTTGCTGATGTCCATCACCTGCGCGACACGCCCGCCGGGTTTCAGGACGCGGCGTATCTCCATCAGCCCCGCCAACGGGTCGGGCCAGAAGTAGAGCGTCTCGACCCCCACAACGATGTCGAAAGAGGCGCTGTCGAAGGGCAGCGCGGCGACATCGCCCTGCACCACATCCATCTTTCCCGCAGCGATGGCTGATTTATTTCGGCCCCGGGCCTGCGCCACCATCGCGGGCGCATAGTCGAGCCCCGCAACAAACCCCTCTGGCACCAAGTTTTGGAGTTTCCGAAGTGTCATGCCGCCGCCGCAGCCGACGTCGAGGACACGATCCGACTCCGAAATTTCGAGCGGTTCCAGCATCCAATCAACAAGCGCCATATGCTCGTTCGCCATCAGATGGCCCAGCAGCCTTCCCGGCAGCCCGCTGGGTTTGCGAATTTGTCGTCCAATGAATTGATCGATAAGCTTCATGACGTCCCCGCCGCTGGAAATTCACATCTGAAAATCCGATCAGTCCGAGCCTGCACGTACCGCGAAATGATACGGCAAATGATGCAGCCCCCTGCTCGCTGCAGCGCCGCATATTCTCCGGGCGACTGATTCGAAATCGGGCGGCGTGCCGAGGGTTGAAATTGAAAAAACCCGCAAGCTGTGGCTTGATCGTTCTAAAATTTGCTCAAAAAGGAACCAATAACCCGATCCTAGTAAATTAACTAATTTCAGAAAAGGAAGATCGAACCACGTGCCGAATTTCCTGCCCCCAGAGACATTTCCTGCTCATGAACTTGTCGGAGTGCCCGTGGTTGTCACCGGCGCCACCGGCTTTATCGGCGGCGCTTTGGTCCGGGCGCTCCTCGCCTCAGGAGCCAAGGTCACCACGCTTCACCGCGGGTCACACGGCCGCGCCGCGATGGAGGCGCTTGGTGCCCGCGCGCGCGTCGTGCCTTTGAAGGCAGGCGCCGCGCTTGCCGGCGCGCTGAGCGGGCAGCAGGTGCTGTTCAATTTCGCCTATGACGTCCGCGCCGGTGCCGAGGACAATCTCAAAGCATTCGACGCGCTCCATGACGCCGCAATTTCAGCCGGGATCGAGCGCTTCATTCATGCGGGATCCGCCGTCGTCTATGATGCTTGGCCCAAGGGGCCGGTCACCGAATCCGGCAGTTGCGACAACCCAGTTCATGACCCTTATCGCATTGCCAAACGCAGCATGGACCAGACCCTAATGAACGGCATGCTACCGGCCATTATCCTCCAGCCGGCAATCGTTTACGGCCCGGGAAGCAGCCTCTGGATCGAGCGCCCCATCGCCGCCATGCGCCAAGGTGGTGTGGTGCTGCCCGAGCCGGTCGGGCGGTGTGCGGCGGTCTTTGTGGGCGATGTGATTCAGGCAGCCCTGCGCGCCGCGATCCTGCCCGATCCGGGGCGCGAGCGGTTTCTCATCTCGGGTCCGGACACGCCATCATGGGCCGATTACTGGCACGCGATCTGCGGTCTTGCAGGTCAAGGTGAGGTCATTCTGGAGCCCCTCGGTCAGTTGACAGCCGAAGCAGGTTCAACGCCGATCTTACAGACCACCACCCGCCCGCCGCTGGCCGCGCGCATCAGCGCCGCCGGACGCAAGGTGCTGGGGCATGAAAGGTTCGAAAGCCTCGTCGCGCGGGCACAACAATTGCGCGGCCCGTCCGGACCGGTGCGACCGGATCACGCGGCGCTTGAACTTTATGCATCGGACCCTTCGGTCAGCATCGAAAAGGCCCAAGCACGGCTTGGCTACGCCCCCCGCTACAGTTTCAGCGCCGGAATCAATGCTTGCCGCGCGTAAGATGAGACCCGATACTGTCTGAGTATTTATTGACGTATTTTGACTTCGATTTGAGCCAGAATTTTCTCATTTATTGCGATGAAGAATTGCCAATGAGCGTCATTGAGATTGCACTCGAGGGCTGCGGTTCGCCTGCAGACCTTCTGAAATCCAAAATCGAGGAGCGGACCGCACGGGTCAAGGTCATAGGCCTTGGCTACGTCGGCCTTCCCTTGGCCCTGACCGTCCATGAAAGCGGCTTCGCCGTCTCCGGGCTGGACCTGAACCGAGCGCGGGTGGCCGCCATCAACGGTGGCGCGCAGGTGATCTCGTATTTCGAGGAAGGCCGCGTGGCCGAGGCTGTGGCCAGCGGCAGCTTCTCCGCGACCGACGATTACGCCTCTGTCACCGCCGCGGATGTCATCTTGCTGTGCGTGCCGACCCCGCTTTCGGACAAACGCGAGCCCGATCTGACGCAGATCATCCGCGCCGCCGAAAGCATGAGCGCCCATCTGCGGCCCGGCCAATTGATCGTCGTGGAAAGCACGGTCTGGCCCGGGGCGACATCGACGCTGCTTCGTCCGATCCTCGAACGTAGCGGACTGCGGGCGGGCGAGGATTTCTTCCTTGGCTTCTCGCCCGAGCGCGAGGATCCGGGCAATCAGACCCATTCGACCCGCACCATCCCCAAGATCGTCGGCGCCGACGATTCCGTCTCGCGCGACCTGCTCGAGACCTTCTATTCGCAGGTGGTCACGCAAACCGTTCCGGTGGAGTCCTGCGCCATCGCAGAGGCGGTCAAGCTGGTGGAAAACAGCTTTCGGACCGTCAACATCGCGCTGGTGAACGAGTTGAAGGTGGCCCTCGATGCCATGGGGATCGACGTCTGGACGGTGATTGATGCCGCAGCGACCAAGCCCTTCGGGTTTATGCCGTTCTATCCCGGCCCCGGAATTGGCGGGGACTGCATCCCGGTGTCGCCAGCCTATCTGTCATGGCGAGCGCTCGATGTTGGTTCCGAACTGCCCATCGTCGATCTTGCTCGGGTGCGGGCCGCCGCGGCGCCTTCTGACCTTGCTGTCCGCATCGCCTCTGACCTGAACACGAAGGCCGAGACCGCCATCCAAGGCGCGCGCGTGCTGCTCTTGGGGGTTGCCTACAAGAAAGACGTCGAAGACACCCGCGAGAGCCCGGCGCTTTACATGATGCAGCACCTCGAGGCGATGGGCGCGGTCTGCGATTTTCACGACCCGTACTTCCCCGTGCTGCCGCAGACGCGCGACCATCCGACCCTTGCAGGCCGCATCTCGGTCCACCTGAGTGCCGAGACTTTGGCGGCCTATGATGCGGTCGTGGTGACCACCGATCACACCGAGGTCGATTACGCCGCCGTCGCACGCCACGCGCCGATGATCTTTGACACGCGCAACGTGTTTGATCGGGCGGGCATCGCGATCGACGGGGACCGGACCTTCGTCAAAATCTGACGCTGACGGCGGGCAAGCGCGATTGGCGGACAGCCCTACTTGGGCTCCAGCCACATGTCCGCCATCAGCCCAAGATGATCGCGGTCCGGCACGGCGACCGTCTCAACACGGTCGAATTGCGCCTCCCGCAGCATCAGGTGGTCGATCTTGACACCAAACACCGGCAGCAGCGTCGGAAAGGTTCCGATGAAGGCGCTGGCCGGAACGTCCGCCCACATGTCGGACGTCATGCCAGTCTCGCGCAGGAAGTGCCGCAGCGAGGGCATGTGGATCGTCGCATTGAAATCGCCGCCAACGACAACGGGCCCCTCAATCCCCTTGACCCACTGCGCGAGGTCTTCGAGCTGGCGGGTCTGAACCTTGGCACCGCTCGGGGTTGTCGGCTTGATCGTATGGAAACTGACCACCCATAGCGTTTCCGGCCCGACCTGCACTTGCGCGGCATTGGCCCGCCCCGACACGCCGCCAAGTGTCAGTTCGCGATGCTGCAGGATCGGATGATTGGCGAAAAGCACGGTGCCATGACGGTCGCCGATCCGCGAGACTTTGCCCAGCGGGGCATAATCGCTGAAACGGCTGGCAATCTCGGACATTTGCCGCGCCCGCGCTGGTGTGATTTCCTGCAGCAGCAGAATATCGGGCTTTTCGGCGTCGATCTTTTCGGCCAGTGCGGCATCGTCGCGACTGGAAAACAGCATGTTCAGGGTCATCACCCGCAGGCGCGGGGCGTCGTCCGGCAGGTTGGCCACAGGCTTTGCAAGCCGCGGCAGCACAATATCAGATGCCAGCACAGCGCCATTGATCAGCGCCAAGCTCAGGGCCAGCCAACGGATCGTGCTCAGGTCGCTCGCCCAGCCGATCAGCGTGATGACCAGAGCCAGCAAGAAAAGCTGCGGCACGAAGTTGGACAGAAGCGCGGTGACCCAGAGGTTTCCCAGAAACGGCGCAGCAAGCGATACGGGGATCGCCAAGGCCAGCGCAATCTCGATACCCAGTTTCACCATCGCCCCACCCTTGCCCAGACCCACCGTCAGTCGCCTCGTCTTTCCTGCAAACTCAGCCTACCGCGCTGCGACGACGGCAAGACGGTGACACTTTGTCCGATCTAGCGGACTGACCCGAAAATGTGGAGAGCAGCAGAACCCGCCGCCTTTGCCGCTGTGCGACTGATGCGCAGAAACCCGACAGGTGAAAGCGAAATCAGGCAGCTCAGGCCTCGGGCGCGCCGCTTTGCGGCCTTGCTGTCAGCGAGCCCGGCCCCTGCGCCCAAGGTTTGACCATCGCCGAGCGCAGGCCGCGCAGCGTTTGCCGCCAGCGAAGATAGCCCTGCCCGCGCCCCCTCAGATAAGCGGCAAAGCGCGCGGGGGATTGGTAATAGAACATCTCAAGGCGCGGCAGGTCCATCAGGTCGCTTTCGGCCCCTGCCCGGTCCAGGCGGGTGCCGCAGGAGCTTTTGAAATGCGCCGCGATCGCGCGGCGGGTCTCGGCACTGGCGCGCCCATAGGGCGGCGCGAAATGATCCACGGCCCGGCCCAGATGATCCTCAAGTGTCTCTTTGCTTTGAACAAGCTCACGCCTCTGGTCTGCAAGCGACAGCGCCATGAGATCGGGATGGGTGACCGTATGCGCGCCAAAGCAAATCCCGCGCCCCGCGAGATCATGGATTGTACTCCAATCCATCAGGCGGCGCGGAGGGTCGGAGGCACCGGCCCAAGTCTCCGACGCGCCCACCCGGCCCGTCGGAACAAAGACCGTGGACGAAAGGCCCAACCGCTCCAGCACCGGAAAGGCCGAACGCGCGAAATCATCGAAGGCGTCGTCAAAGGTGATGATCACCGAGCGGCTTGGAACCGGCGGCCCACCGCTGCGCGCGGCCACCAGATCGTCCAGCGAAATCACCGGAACATCGCTCGCCGCCAAAACCTCCATCTGCGCGGTAAAGACCTCGACCGCGATGTTGGTCGCGCCGCCACCGCCGGAGATCGAGTGATACATGAGGATGTCCACGTCGGCCCCCCGCGCGGCAGCTTGCGTGTAATCAGTCTTCGACCACATGACTCTCAAAGTCCTTTCGGTGTCCGGCCCATGCCTCTTTGTCAAAGCTACCGTCTGGCCGAACGCAGGCCTCAACCGCATAGGCCGTCGCAAAGGCGTGGTGGGTATTGTCATGCGCAAAGAGCCCTTGCCGACCGAAAGTCACCAGTCCGTCGAGGCTCGACAGCCAAGTGTCGACGGTGCGGAAATCATCGGCATAGCCCCGCGCATAAACCGGATAGGCGTTCGGCAGACGGCGCGTGATGGTTTTGAGGACCGGAACCTTCACCGGCAGACCCACCTTGCCCAGCCAAGTCACCAGCTCTGCGCCAAGCCGGGCATCGTCCATCCCCCAATGCTCACTACCGGGGTCCGAAGGCAGCTCAGCGCAGAGGATCGTCCGGCCTTTGGGCTCATTCGCGGCAGAGTAGTTCTTTGGCTCCGACAGGCGCGACACAGGGATCGAAAGCTCGGGGAAGTAATGGGCATCATATTCGGTGAATTGGTCGGTCTCCAGAACGAGGTAGATCAGGATCATGCCGCGGTTCCGGATGCGCGAGGCGGCGTCGCGCACCGCGTCCTCGGCTGGCGGATCAATCAGCGACACAAGCGTGGTCAGCGGAATCGAAGAGAGGATTTGATCGGCGCTCACGCGGCGGTCCTGCCCGTCGATGGTCGCGTCAAAGCCGGTGATCTTCTGCCCCTCGCGGGTGATCCGGGAGATGCAGGCACCATAGCTGAAGCGCACGCCCTCCGCCTCGCAGGCATCGGCCATGGCGTGCATGATCTGCCCAAAGCCGCGCCGGGGATAGAAAAAGCGCCCTGCCGTAGGCGAGCGCACGCCGGGCAACTGGCTCAGCATCTTGCGCAGAATGCGGCCCACCGAATTCCCCGAGACCCGGCGATGTGCCAGTTCCGCATCCAGATCTTCGGGCGGAATTCCCCAAAGCTTCGTCACATAGGGAAAGTAGAAATGTTCGCAGATCGTCTGGCCCAATCCGGCCTTCATCACCCCAGCGAAAGTGGTCTCAGCGCGCGCCGACGTCTTGAAGCGCTTCGACACCATATCCCGCAAAAGCGAGAAGCCGAACCACGCGGGCAGCTTGACCAGCGCATTGCCCGGTTTCAGCGGAAACTTGATCCAGCGCCCACCCAGCCGAATGCGGCCATGGCGCGGGCGAAGCAGCAGATCGTCGCCCAGCAGATCGTGTAAATCCTTGAGGATCTCGGGGCCTGCGACCGGGTGAAACCGGTGGCTGCCGTAGTCGCACCAGATCCCCTCCATCAGGAAACTGCCGGAATTCCCGCCCGGCGCCGGCGCACGCTCAAAAACCTCGACAGAGGCATCCTCGCGCTTGGCAAAGCGATAGGCGGCGGCCAGCCCGGCCGGACCCGCACCCAGCACAGCCACCCTGCAGCGCGCCTTCATCGCGTCCTGCACGGCTGCATCCAAATCGGCTTTTGACAGATCATTCATTTCCAGAGCCTCCCGAAGGCAAGGTCAGATCACCTCCACGCATGCGGCGGCCGCCCGTCACTTCCGAAACAAGCCAAATGCCGCCGCCGACCAGACCGCCGAGAAACAGCACCACCTGCCAGACGAGGCTTGCCGCCACCACCGCCCCCAGATCGGATGTGAAGGGCGCAAGCAGCAGCGACAGCGCCGCCTCGCGCACGCCAAGCCCACCAAGGCTGACCGGCAGCACCGCCAGTATCTTTGCCAGCGTCCAGGCAAAGACCCATGCGGCCAGACCGATTTCGACCCCGGCGCGCCCGGCCAGCGCATAGGCCAGAATTGCCAGCCCGCTTTGGATCAAGATCGCAAAGGCGAAGGCGGCACCAATCCGCTGCGGCGATGCGGCGACCGCGCGCGAGGCCCGGACCACCTTGGCGATAGGGCTACGGAGCCGCTTCGGCATCGGTAGTTCCGACACCCGGTCCAAGGTATGCGGGAATACCAACACCACCGCGACAAGCAGCGCGACCACGGCGAGCGCAATTGCAAAAAATCCCGACAAGCTCGCCGCGTCGAACCCTGCCACTGAGCTGTCCCTAAAGGCCACAATGCCGAGCAGTCCCGCTGCCGCGACAAAAAGCAGGGCCAGCATGTCGATGAGCCGGTCGAGCACCGAGGCGGACACAAGATGCGCCGTATCCCCATGCGCGCGCGCGACGATCCCGGCGCGCACCAGATCTCCGCCAATCACCCCCGGCAGGCAAAGATTGCCCGCAAGCCCCGCGAGATGCGCGCGCACCGCCACAAGCATTGGAACCCGCCGCTCGCACAGCATCCACCATTTCAGCGAGGCGGCGCCATGCAAAGCAAGGAATGCCGCAAGCACGGTGCAGAGCGTGGTGACATCGAGGCGGGCAAACGCATCGCCCAGTTGCTCCAGCGGCAGAATGGCCAGCGTCGCCCCAAGCAGCGCGAGCGATCCGGCAACGCGAAGCCACCAGCCCAGCGGAAAGCCGCGTTTCGATCGCTCCGTCGGCGGCGAGATCACAGCATCTTCTTGCATTTATGGACGCAAATTCAGGCGAGCGATCATATCGGCGATCAGCCCCAGCGACCACAGCATGATTGCCGCAAGAAACATGAAGATCGCGGTCTCCGACAGGTTCGACTGGGTGATGTCATAGACCCCTTTCGCAAAGCCGACCGCGAAGAAGATCAGCCCCAGAGGCAGGAAGATGCGCAACGGATTGAAAAGCATGATCGCGCGCAGGACCAGAATGATGAAATTCACGAAATGCCCCGGCCTGATCTTGGAGGTGCCCACGCGCTTTCGGTACTCGATCGGGATGTAGATCAGGCGCAGGTCGGTGCAGGCCATGCACAGGGTGATCGTTGTGGTGAAGGAAAACCCCGACGGCAGCAGCGGGAAGAACGGCAGGACCTTCGACTTGCGCATCACCCGCAGACCCGAATTGAGATCATTGAGCTTTCTCTCGGCCAAAAAGTTCGCAAGGCCGTTCAGGACCCGTTTGGCGGGGCGTCGGATGAGCGGCACGTTGTTCATCGCTCCGCCGCGATCTCCGACGACCATATCCGCATCCTGTGCGAGCGCGAACATTTCGGGCAAATAGCGCGGCGGATAGGTGGAATCGGCATCTAGAATGGCGACATAATCATATTGGCTGCGGTTGATCCCCCGCTTGAGCGATGCCCCGTACCCAAGGTTCCCCGGGTTCACCTCCAGAATGACGCCCGCATCAAGCGCTTCTTGCCGTGTCCCATCCTCGGATCCATCGTCGACCACAATGATTTCCGACGGAATGTCCGTGGCCTCAAGAACCGCTCGGATTTCTTCGATTGTCTTGCCGAGCGATCCTTCTTCATTGAAGGCCGGAACCACGACACTCAGACCAAACCGCTTTTCGTCGCTGTGCGGCAGGTCTGCGTAGTCCTTTGTCTCAGTATCTTTCACCTTCGCTAACTCCTTGCTCCTGCGGCAATCAATCCCGCGAGGTCGCCAATTCTCGCCAATTCCATACGATCCGCTTGCGTGTCACCCGGCGAACCGGCGGACTTTCGGCGCGTACAGCGGTCTCGCGAAGGCTTCGATAGGCGCCAGATGCGATTCATCCACGCTCCAAGCCACGTAGATCGGGCCCCATGGGTTATGCTTCGTGGATCAGGTCAGCCGGTCATTTGGCGGAAAATCGCCGCAGCTGACGCAAACTCATTTCAAAATTTCAAAACAACTTTTGCGATAATGCGAAAACCAATCACTCAATCAATTCCAGAAATGTCGCCCATGCGACACTCAGAAATACATTGCTCTGCGAGCAAATCTCGAAACATCCGAGAATGTACGCACATTTCGATACGCCGTGTCACCGCAGTACAGGCACCCACACTATAGGACCGAAGAGACCTAAAATGGTAGGGGTTCCATTCTGACGCAGACCGTGCACAATGAGGTTTTGTGATCGGTCGGGGGAGATCGCCTCACGAACGCCAAAATTTGTAGCATCTCTGACATTACTTAGTTATCTCGTGACCCTACGCCCTGAAATGAGGCATCCGGAACATTCCTAACAAGCTTCAATCAGCCGAATCACCTTTAAAGCTCATTTTGCTCTTCTCAAGCATCAATAAACTTTTTACGCTCTGCCTAAGTTAACTAGACATTTGGCAATGTTTATAGAGATATTTTATTTTAGCGACCGCATTAGGTCGCGTCGGCGGCCAGTTTCACCAGTCAAAATCTGAAGCGGTTGCCAATTTTCAAGAGTTGACCCTAATCCAGAATATTTTCCTTTCCGCATTGTGAAGAGGATCGATTTGTGTCGACATCAATTTCGAACACATCCGTCGGTATTATCGGCGGCGGACCGGCAGGCCTGACTGCTGCATATGAACTTCAAAAACTCGGACCTGAATATCGCCCCCTCGTGCTCGAGGCCGGGGGACGTGTTGGTGGCATTGCCCGCACCGAGAACCACAAAGGGTTCCGGTTTGACATCGGGGGACACCGCTTCTTCACCAAGATCCCCGAGGTGCAGGCGATCTGGCAGGAGGTGCTTGGAGATGATTTCATCACGGTGCCGCGGTTGAGCCGGATCTACTACCGCGATGCGTTCTATGACTACCCGCTCAAACTCTCCAACGCATTGTCAAACCTCGGCGTTCTCGAGGCCGCTTGGATCGGCGCCAGCTACTTGCGGTGGCGGATTTTGCCGAACCGCCGGGAAGACACCTTCGAGGAATGGGTGATCAACCGCTTCGGGAAGCGCCTCTATACCCACTTCTTCAAGACCTACACCGAGAAGGTTTGGGGCGTGCCCTGTACCGAAATCCGTTCGGATTGGGCCGCGCAGCGGGTCAAAGATTTGTCGCTGTCGAAGGCGCTTTGGCAGGCGCTCGGCGGGGCCAGCAATGTCACCAGCCTGATCGAGGAATTCCAGTATCCCCGGCTCGGCCCCGGCATGCTGTGGGAGAGGATGGCCAGCAAGATCGGTGCTGCGAACGGCGAGGTGCGCCTCAAGAGCTATGTGAACGCGGTCAATCATGACGGCCGCCGCGTGACGAGCATCGACGTCGCCACCGAGCGCGAGGACGGCTCGGTCAGGGCCTACGAGATGGAAGCCGATCACTTCATCAATTCGATGGCGCTTCGCGATCTTCTCAACTGCATGAACCCGGCGCCGCCGTCGGACGTGCTGGCAGCGGCGAGACGTTTGAAATACCGCGATTTTCTGGTGGTCACCCTCGTGCTCGACCACGCCGACCCCTTCCCCGACAACTGGATTTACGTCCACAGCGACGATGTCCGCGTCGGCCGCATCCAGAACTTCCGCGCATGGTCCGACGAGATGGTGCCCGAACCCGACCGCGCGTCGATCGGCATGGAGTTCTTTTGCAATGACGACGACGACTTCTGGGCAAAATCCGACGCTGAACTGATCGAACTCGCGGCTCAAGAACTCGAAAAAATCCATCTGGCTCCGGCCTCCAGCGTGATCGACGGCGTGGTGATCCGCCAGCCCAAATCCTATCCGGTGTACGACTCAGAATATTCCGACGCGCTGGCGGTCGTTCGTGACTGGCTCAGCTGTTTCGAGAATTTCCAGACCGTCGGGCGCAACGGCCTGCACAGGTACAACAATCAGGACCATTCGATGCTGTCGGCGGTCTATGCGGCCCGCAACATCGCCGGGGCGACTTACGACGTCTGGGGTATTAACGTGGACCGGGCCTATCACGAAGAGTTCCAGACCAAACCCTATGAGGGCAGGACCGACACTGGCGCAGATTACGCGCATGGCGCTGGCCGCAAGGTCGCGGCGGAAAAGCCCGCCGAGCATCAGTCGCTTGGTCCGGTCGTGACCCAGAGCGGGCGCGACGAAGAGCCGATCGAGGCGCAGGCCACTTAGGCCTCCGCCACCTCCAATTATTTTGACGTTTGAAGGTGCATTTTTTGACGCAGATTTCAGAGCGGAGATTTAGCCATGGATGACAGCAGCGGCGTCGGAAATCAGATTTTGGCCAGAAATGGCGCATGGAGTTTCGGTGACAAGACCCCCGAGACCTTCGTCGATCACATCCGTCAATCGGTGCCCCTCTATGAAGACGGGCATCAACTGGTGTGCGAGCTTTCGAGCTTCTTCTGTCACAATTCCAGCACCTGCTATGAGATCGGCGTCTCGACCGGCGAGTTGCTGCGCAAACTTGCACTGCACAATTCGGCGAAGCCCAAGATCAACTGGGTGGGTCTGGACGTCGAGGACTCGATGGTGCGCAAGGCACGCAACCATTGCGACGACGTGCCGAACATCCAGATCCTGCGTGAGGACGCGCGGGATTATGAGTTCGAGAAGGCCGATCTGATCGTCTCCTACTACACGATGCAGTTCATCCCGCCGCGCCACCGGCAGGCGCTTTTCGACAAGATCTATGAGTCGCTCAACTGGGGCGGTGCCTTCATCTGCTTTGAAAAAACGCGCGGCCCCGACGCCCGTTTTCAGGACATCCTGTCCTCGCTCTACACGGATTTCAAACTGCGCAACGGGTTCAACTGCGACGAGATCATCGCGAAATCGCGCAGCCTGAAGGGCGTTCTGGAGCCCTTCTCGACCCAAGGCAATATCGACCTGATGCGCCGCGCTGGCTTCGAAGACCTTATGACGATCCAGAAGTACATCTGCTTCGAAGGCTTCCTCGCGATCAAATAGTGACCCGTATCCGAACGAGAGACTGTGGAATGATGAAGGGCCCAATGGCGAGCATAAGCGCGTTCCGGCTGCACGCTTGGTTGGGGCTCGTCTTTTCCTTGCTGCTGTGGGCTGTCTTCCTCAGCGGCACGCTTCTCGTCTTCGGAGAGCAGGCGGACAAAGCGGTCTACCCGCAGACGCGGGTCAATAGCGCCCCCGCCGAACTGGTCAGCTTTGGACAGGTCTATGACGCCGCCAAGGCCAGCGCGCCGAATACCCAGATCGTGTCGATCCGGCGCGACACCACAGCCGGGCGTGCCGATCAGGTGGTGATAAAAACCCCAGACGGCGAGACCCAGCATCTCTGGATCGATCCAACAACTCGGGATGCCACGGGAACCACGCCAACCATGGGCCCGCGCCGCCTGCTGCACGATCTGCACAGCCATCTGTTCATCTACAACGCCTTCGGGGCCTATCTGGTCACCGGTCTGTCGGTGGTGCTGGCCGTGTCGATTTTCACCGGTCTGGCAAGCAACAGGTGGTTTTCGGGCGATTGGTTCCCAAAGCTATCGTTGAAGAGAAGCCGCCGCGCCTTCTGGCGCGCCCTGCACCGCATCCTCGCCATCACGTCCCTGCCCTTTCTGATCGCAATCACGCTGACCGGGGCCTATTACCTTCTCGCCGATCCGCTCAACCTCTGGGGCCGCCTACCCGCAGCCGAGCCCGCTGCTGAGAGAGCCGCCGCCCTGCCTGAAGGTTTCGATGGCACGCAACTCGACCGGGCGGTCTCGGTCGCCCGGACCAGCTTTCCCGAGTTGGCAATCCATCAGATTTCGCTTCCGACGTGGCGCGGCGACGGGATCAAATTCGACGGACAGGCGAGCGCCCCGATGGTGGGCGATGTTGCCAATAGGGTCACTGTCGATCCGGTCACTCTCGATGTGCTCGGACGCTATCGCGCAGAAGACCTCTCTGCCGCGCGGCGGATCACCGAAGCGGTCGACCTGCTGCATTCGGGCCATTGGGGCGGGCGCGCCGTGCAGGTGATCTGGTTCGCCTTCGGCCTGATGGGCACGATGCTCGCCTTTACCGGCGCCCTGCTATGCACCCGAAGCCTGCGCCGAAACCCCGCTTCCGCCGCCTCGGCGAGCAGTCGGGCCTTGCCCATGAGCTTGCCGCGAAGCCTGCTTGGCTGGCCTTGGGTGTCTTTGCTTTTCCTCGCCATCATCGCCTTGGCCTCTTCGCTCTCGATCAAGTTGATCGCCAGCCGAGAGGATGGACAGAAATCCGCACAACTCCCGACCGCGCTGGTGACAGGCGCAGGGCCGGGCATCGAGGTATCTTCGGAAGAAGGACCCGGAAAATGACCAACCGCTTTGCTCACACAGGGCCGCTTCGGTCCCGCTCGCCTTTGGCGACACTGGTCTGGCTCCTCATCGCCCTCGCGATCTGTTTGTCTGTGACGATCATAAATCGCACGCCCACGGCCTATTTCGACACAGGTCTCTACCTTACGCGGGGGGAAAACACGCTTCAGACTCTGGGGCTTGCGCCCAAGCAGAGGACCACTGATGAAAACGGAACAGCAGACCCGAAAGCCGCTGCAAAGGACGCGGCGAAGGGCAATACCGGTGCTGACGACGACCGCACGACTTCTGGCAGCCGCTCGCTCTTTTACGCGGCGTTTCTGGCCTCCGCGCTCACCTTCGCCGATCTTCGCATGGTGCCCATCCTGCAGGCCTGCGCCCTGATTTTGACGATACTGATCTCCGTCCGAACAATCGTGCGCTGCTACGATCTGAGCGTGTCACCTCCAGCGCTGACGGCTCTTGCCGTGGCGGGCGCCGCGATCGGATCGGCGCCCTTCTATGTGGCCTTTCTGATGCCCGACATCTTCGCGCCGATCCTGCTGCTTGTCGTGGCGGGCTTCGTGGCCTTCATGGCCGACATGCTGCCATGGGAGCGCGCGGCGCTTTTTGTGCTCGCGGCTGTGGCGGTGATGACCCATCCGTCGCATCTGGCCATCGCATTGGTGCTGGTCCCGCCCGCGCTTTTGGGGGTCGTGCTCTTTCGCAGGCCGCGGAAATTACTGGCCGCGGTGATGGTGGTGGGGATCCCTCTGGCCGGGCTGGCCGAACATATGGCGGTCCGCACCGCCGTCAAAACCGTGGTCCACTCGGACGTTGTTTATACGCCCTTTCTGACGGCACGGCTGATCGTCGATGGCCCCGGTCTGGAATATTTGCACGCCACCTGCCCCAACCCCGAGGTCGCCAGCTGTGCGCTCTTGCCGATGCTCAACGAGCCGCAGCGGGTGACGCCATACAACATTCTCTTTGAGAAACAGCCCGACCTTGGATCCTTGGCGCTGCTCCCCAAAGAGACGCAACGGCAAATCATGGCCGAGCAAGTCGATTTCGCCAAAGACGTCTTCACCTCAAAGCCGCTCAGCGTGTTTGCCGCGGTCACCAGAAATACGCTGATCCAGCTTCGCAAGTATTCAGCGGGCACAACGATCACCGAGCCCCGCGAACTTAGCGCAATCCGCAGGAGCGCCTTTGATCTGCCGCCTCATTTCGACGACGCGCGGCTTTCCACGCGTCAGCCGTGGATGGATCAGACAAACACGCTTCACGCCGCCGCCTATGCCGTCTCGACCGTGCTGATCCTTTCGCTGGTTCTCTGGCCGCGATCAGGGCTTCCGCTTCAACTGCGGTGCTGGGCCCTCTTCATCCTTGTGGGGATCATCGCCAACGCCTTCGTCTGCGGAGCCGTGTCGCAGCCCGCCGCGCGCTATGGGGCGCGGGTTCTTTTTCTGCTACCGATGGCGGCGGTTCTGCTCGTCGCGGTCCGACCAGCGATCCAGTCCTCGACAGCGGCCCGCTTCGTGAAGCCAAAGACCTCAATCCCAAGCGAATAGAGTGCGATCAATCTGCATGAGCAAAGATGAACATTCCGCAAGGGCCAAGATTACCGTGGTGATGCCCGCCTATAATGCGGCCGAACTGATGGCGGATGTGCTGACGCCGCTGCTGCAGATGCACGAGGCCGGGGAGATCGACCAGATTCTGGTCATCGACGACAGATCGACCGACACCACCGCAGCGCGTGCGCGCGTACTTGGTGCTGAGGTCATCATTGCCGAGCGCAACGGCGGCCCCGGTGCCGCGCGCAATCTTGCCGCCCGACATGCGGACGGCGAGATCCTGTGGTTCGTGGATTCCGACGTGGTGGCCGATCCCGCCGGGCCAGCCTTGATCCGCAGGGCTTTCACATCGCCCGACGTAGTGGCGGTCTTTGGCTCTTACGACGATGCGCCTCGGGGGACATCATGGATCAGCCAGTACAAAAATCTGGTGCACCGTTATTACCATCAGCGCGCGCCCAGCGAGGCATCTACCTTTTGGGCCGGCTGCGGCGCGGTACGCAAATCGGCCTTTCTGGAAATCGGCGGCTTCGACGTCGAGACATTTACCCAGCCCTCCATCGAGGACATCGATCTGGGCTATCGGCTGCGGCATAAGGGCGGGCGCATCCTGCTCTTGCCGGATCTGCTGGGCAAACACCTCAAAGTCTGGACATTTTCCAGCGTGCTGCGGACCGACATCTTCATGCGCGCGCTTCCATGGTCGCGGCTGTTGATCACGCGCGAAGGTCTCAGCGACGATTTGAACATCAGCGTGGCCGAGCGTTTCCGGGCGGGCCTTGCGCTGCTGCTCCTCCTCGGCCTTCTGATGCTGCCGTTTTACCCGGCGGCCTGGCCCGCCGTCTTCGCGATCTTCATTCTGTGCATCCTCGCGAACGCATCTCTCTACCGTTTCATGAAAGCAAATGGTGGCTTTGCCTTTGCCATCTTTGCGGTATCGTTTCATCAGATTTACTACATCTACAGCAGTGTCGCCTTCGTCTACTGCCTTTTCGAAGCCAAATACATTTCCCCCCGCAGCGCCCAATAGCTGCGGTTCCGACCGGCACGTCATCGCTGATTTCACTCGCGCCCCCGTGCCAGCCCAATTTGTACGTCACCGAGGTTGCGCAAGGCCCCATACGGCCCTGCCGACAGGAGGATCATTGAATGACAGCACATCGCGGACCGCGTGACCCTGGCCCGGCACACCGCGTGACGCCAGTTCAAGCCCGCTGCCACGCCGCCGCCAATCCCACCGAAGCCACGGAGGGATCGACGTGAAATGTGTGATCCTTGCGGGCGGCCTTGGCACCCGTCTTGCGGAAGAGACCGTGCGGATCCCAAAGCCCATGGTAGACATCGGCGGCTACCCGATCCTGTGGCACATCATGAAGATATACAGCGCCCATGGGATCAACGAATTTATCGTATGCCTTGGCTATCGAGGCTATGTGATCAAAGAATATTTCGCCAATTACTTTCTGCATTCCTCGGATGCCACCATTGACCTCTCGACCGGCAATCTGCGGATCACCCGCAACCAGTCAGAGCCATGGGTGATCCATATGATCGACACTGGCCAGACGGCGATGACCGGCGGGCGGTTGAAGCGGGTGCTGCATCTGGTCGAGGACGATGAAGCCTTCTGCCTGACCTATGGCGATGGCGTCGCGGACATCGACCTGACCGCCGAGCTTGAATTCCACCGCAGCCATGGACGACTTGCCACCGTCGCCGCAGTGCCGCCCCCGCGCCGCTTTGGTCGGCTGGAGCTCAATGGCGACGAGGTCACCTCTTTTTCGGAAAAGCCCTTGGGCGAAGGCGGGCTGATCAACGGCGGGTTCTTTGTGCTGTCGCCGGACGTCGGCTGTTATCTGGAAGATGACGCAACCGTCTGGGAGCGCGAGCCCCTGATCAGCCTCGCCTCTGACGGCCAGTTGCAGGCCTTTGAACATCGGGGCTTCTGGCAGCCAATGGACACGGTGCGCGAGCGTCAGGAACTCGAGGAGCATTGGTCGAGCGGCAGGGCCCCATGGAAAGTATGGTAGCGGCGCAGCGACTGGCCGGACGCCGTGTGCTGGTGACCGGGCACACCGGGTTCAAGGGCGCATGGCTCGCCGCTTGGCTGGCCGAGCACGGTGCGAAGGTCACCGGCTATGCGCTGCCCGCCGAGCCGGGCGAAAGCCTCTGGCGAATGCTGGACGATGGCCGCATCCGCTCGGTAGAGGCCGATCTGAACGACCGGGCGGCGCTTGACGCCGCCATCGCCGATTGCGATCCCGAAGTGGTGTTTCACCTTGCGGCGCAAGCGCTGGTGCGGCGGTCCTACCGCGAGCCGGTGGCGACATTTGCCTCGAACGTGCTTGGAACGGTGCAATTGCTGGATGCGCTGCGCGCCGCGCCCTCCTTTCGCGCGGCAGTGGTGGTGACCTCCGACAAGGTCTACGAGAACAGCGGTCAGATCTGGGGATATCGGGAAACCGATCCGATGGGCGGGCATGATCCCTACTCTGCCTCAAAAGGCGCGACCGAGATCGCCGCAGCGGCCATGCGCCGCTCGTATTTCTACGGGCCCGGCGCCCCCCATCCTGCGCGCATCGCCTGCGCCCGCGCGGGCAATGTGATCGGCGGCGGCGATTGGGCCGAGGACCGGCTGGTGCCCGACATCGTGCGCGGCTGTCTTGGGGCCACCGGGTGTGTGGTTCTGCGGCAGCCCAATGCCATCCGGCCATGGCAGCATGTGCTCGAGGCGCTGGATGGATACATGCGCCTCGCGGGGGCGCTGCTTGACGGCGCGCCAGTGGATCAGGGATGGAATTTCGGCCCAAGCCGCGACGACGAGCGCCCGGTGATAGATGTGGCGCGGGCGGTGGTTGCCGGCTTGGGTCAGGGCCGGATCGAGATCGATCCCGCTGCCGCCGATCTGCACGAGGCCCATCTGCTGCGGATCGATGCCACACAGGCGCGGACCGCGCTGGGGTGGACCCCGGCGCTTGGCTTCACCGAGACCGTCGCGATGACCGCCGATTGGTATGGCGGGCTGCACCGCGGCACCCCTGCCGCGGCGCTGTGCCGCGCCCAGATCGCCAGCTACGAGGCCCGCCGATGTGCCCAGACGGAGACGCCGTGTTGACCGACCATCCCCCCTGCCGCGCCTGCGGCGCCCCCCTGACCCTCACCCTTGTGGACCTTGGCTTGTCACCGCTGGCCAATTCCTATGTGCCGCTGGACCAGAGCACCACTCAGGATGCGCGCTACCCGCTGCACGCGCGCGTGTGTCAAAGCTGCTGGCTGGCGCAGGTCGAAGACGCCGTGCCCGCCGAGCAGATTTTCTCTGCCGATTATGCCTATTTCTCGTCTTTCTCGGAGAGCTGGCTGGCCCATTGTCGCCGCTACGCCGAGGCGATGACCGACCGGCTTGACCTCGGGCCGCGCAGTCTGGTGATCGAGATCGCCTCGAACGATGGCTATCTGCTGCAATATTTCGTCGAGCGCGGCATCCCGGTGCTTGGGGTCGAGCCTTCTGCCGGGGTGGCCGAGGCCGCCATTGCCCGCGGCGTGCCGACCGAGGTGGATTTCTTCGGCGAAGCTTTGGCCAGACGGCTCAAATCCGAAGGGCAGCGCCCGGATCTCATCTGCTCGGCGAATGTGCTGGCGCATGTGCCCGACATCAACGATTTCGTGGCAGGCGTGGCGGTGCTGCTCGAGGCAAACGCAATCTACACGGTGGAATTTCCGCATCTGCTGAACCTCATCGAGAAGGTCCAGTTCGACACGATCTATCACGAGCATTATTCCTATCTGTCGCTGCTCGCGGTGGAGATCCTTTTCGCCCGGCACGGCCTGCGTGTCTTCGATGTCGAGCAGATCCCGACGCATGGCGGCTCGCTTCGGGTCTTTGCCTGCAGGAGCGAGGCGGACCATCCCGAAGGTCCGGGTCTTGCAAAAGTGCGCGCGCAGGAAAGCGCGGCAAAGCTGGACGAGGCCGCCGGATATCAGGGCTTTGCGCCGCGCTGCGAAGACCTGCGCGACGGGCTCCTCGCCTATCTGCAGGCGGCCAAATCCGAAGGCCGCCGGGTCGCCGCCTATGGTGCCGCCGCCAAGGGCAACACGCTGCTGAACTATGCTGGCATCGGGCCGGACCTGATCGCCTATTGCGTCGATCGCAACCCGGCCAAGCAAAGCACCCTTCTGCCCGGCAGCCGCATTCCGGTGCACCCGCCAGAGATGCTGCAAAGCTGCCGTCCCGACGATCTGCTGATCCTGCCGTGGAACATCCGCGACGAGGTGACCCGGCAAGAGGCCGCGCTTGCCGAGAAGGGCACGCGCTTTGTCACCGCAGTGCCGCGGATCGCCTTCGGCTGATGGCGCGGGTGCTCGTCACCGGCGCCACCGGGCTCATCGGGCGGGCGGCAGTGGCCGCGCTTGCCGCGCAGGGCCATCAGCTGTGGGCGATGTCGCGGCGCGGCAGCGCCCTGCCCGGCGCAACCCCCGTCGCCTGCGATCTGACCGACCCGACCGCCCGCAAACACGCCGTGGCGCATGCTGAGGCCGACACGCTCCTGCATCTGGCTTGGCTCACCGGCCCGGCGCGCTGGCACGGCGCGGAAAATCTGGACTGGGTGCGTCACTCGCTCGGCCTCGTTCAGGACTTCGCCGCCATTGGCGGCCGCCGGGTGGTCGCGGCGGGCAGCTGCGCTGAATATGACTGGAGCGCGGGCACATTCAGCGAGGCGACCCCCCTGCGCCCGGCAACCGCCTATGGGGCCGCCAAGGCAGCCACCGGTCTGGCGCTTTGCGGGGCCGCGCCTGCGCTCGGGCTTTCGCTCGCATGGGCGCGGATGTTCTTTGTCTTCGGACCCGGCGAGCCAAGGGGGCGGCTGTTCGGCGACCTGATACAGGGGCTTGCCGCTGGCGAGACGGTGGCCTGCACCGACGGTCGCCAGAGGCGCGATTTTCTGCATGTAGACGATCTTGGGCGGGCGCTGTCGCTGCTGTGCGATGCCGAAGACCTGACCGGAGCCGTCAACGTCGGCCATGGCGATCCGGTGGAAGTGCGGCAGCTGATCGGAGAGCTGGCGCGACAATTGCACGCCGAGAACCGGGTCCTCCTTGGCGCACGCCCGCGCGCTGCGGGGGACCCCGATCTTCTTGCCGCCGATGTCACACGCCTGCGCGCCGCGCTTGGGTTTCGTCCAAGGCTCAGCTGGCCCGAGGCAGTTACCGCGGTTCTGCGGGCCGAGGAGGTTCTGTGAGGCGTTTGTCGGCGGCGCTGAACACGCCAGATACCCTTCGCTTCATAAAGTTCCTTGCGGTGGGTCTGCTCAATACGCTGTTTGGCTATGTGGTCTTCGCCCTGCTGGTCATGCTGGGCATCCCGCCGCAACTGGCCTTGGCGCTGGCCTTCGTGCTTGGTGTGCTTTGGAACTATCAAACCCATGCCCGGCTCGTCTTTGCCGTGCGCGGTTTCCAGCGGCTGCCGGGCTATCTGGCCGCCTATCTGGCCATCTACGGCATGAATGCCGGGGCGCTGGCCGCTCTGATGCATCTGGGGCTGGGCCCGGCGCTTGCGCAGGCGCTGTTTCTGCCGGTCGCCGCGGTGCTGTCTTATGTCGCCATTGGCCGGGTGCTCACTGGCTGCTTTCCGTGGCGCCGCCCTGCCCCTCGCTGACCCAGCCTTTCGGGCCCAGACGCACATGCGACGTGCCACGCTCTGGATAGAGGGCTGCTGCGGCGGCATCGGCCTCAGGTCCCAACGCGCGCAGAAAGATCGGCTTGTCGGGCGGCAGGAACGGATCGTTGAGAACCAGCGCCGATTGCACATCGCCCTCGGTGGAGACAAACACCAGATCCGTGCCGAAATCCTCGAGCCTTAGCCCCGCGTAATTGCCGCGGAACTGGTAGTATTTCACCGCCCCGCGCCACGCGGTGAACACGCAAAGCCCGCTGATGCAGAGCAAGGCGACAACCGCCCAGAGCCGCGCCTGCGCGGCAGCAGGCAGCCGGTCCTTCAGCGCCAACAGCCCGGCGGCGGCGGCGTAAAACACCGGCAAGCTGGCGATCGTCCAGTAGCGCGGACCGATGTAGAAACTGCCCGCGAACCAGTAGAACACCAGCCCGCCCACCGTCACCGCAAAAAGCGCGAACAGAAACCACGCGGCAGCGCCGGGCCGCGACCAGCGCCGGAACAGCAGCAACAGCACCGCAAGCGCCGATCCCGTCGCCCATCCCAGCGCCTCGAGGTTGAGCGACGCCATGTTCTGCAGCGTGTTGATCGTGCCTTCATAGAGCGAATGGCCCGCGCGAAAATCAAGCAGCTGCCACGAGCCTGCGGGCGGCCCGAGGTCCGGGCCAAAGCCAAAGGCGTTGCGGGTCGTGGGCCATTCGGCCTGAAGGTACCGCGCCAACGGCGCGACCAGCGGATTGCCGGTCATCGCCCAGTTGTAGGCGAAATAGACCATCCCGGTGATCAGGCAGCCCGCGCAATAGCCAAGCACCGCGCGCCACGGCAAGGGGCGCAGGGACAGCAGCGCGGCGCCGGTAACGACGCCCGCCACCAGCCCGTCGTATTGGCGCGTGGTAAACACCCAGCCCATGGCCAGCCCGCCCGCCACCGCCCAAGGCAGTGACAATTGCCCGCGTGACCCCTCACGCAGCGCGCCGCCGCGCACCAGACACCACCAGCCCAGCAAGGCCATGCAAAGCGCGGTGCTTTGGGTCATCAGCGATGCGCCGGTCGCCAACAGCCATGGCGAGCAGGCCATGAGCCACGCGACGAGCGCCGCAAGCGCGCGCTGCCCGCTGGCCCGCCGCACGAGGTCATAGGCGATCAGCACCGCAAGCGCCGTGAGGATGGGATTGACCAGCCAAGCCGCCCCTGCAAGCGTGCCGAGCGCCAGCAGTAGCGGGTATCCCGGCGCGGTGGTGCAGAACCAGCGCCCGTCTTGGATATCGAGCAGATAGTAGCTCAGCCCCTCGCGCAGCGCCTCGGGGGGCGCGGGCACCGTCAGATGTCCGCTAGCGAGTGTCTTGGCCTGAAACAGATAGCACAGATCATCACCCACATGCGGGATGTTCTGAAATGCATAGCGGGCCAACAGCGCAGAGGCGATCAGCGCAACCGCGCTTGCGGCCAGCGGCACTGCGCCGCGCGGAAGCCGCAGCAGCTTCGGCCCGGGCACCAGCAGAAGCGCGCCGAGCGTCGCCACCTGAAGCGCCGACATCACCCCGCCGCGCAGAATGTGCGCGACATACTCCGCAGGCTGCCCATTGGCGGCGTAACTGGTGGGCGAGACCGACAGCAGCGCCAGCCCGCAAAGTAGCCCCAAAAGCCGCACCAGCGTCCCGGCACGGCCAAGCACGGCGCAGAGCTCGATGCGCTGGCGCCAGAGCACATGCAGCGTCACCACCACTTGCAGGGCAAGGGCCACCAGCGCGATCAGGACGGGGATGCTCAGGGGCTTCAGCGCAAGCGACGGAAACCACACCCCGCGCAGCAGCATCAGCCGCCCCGCGCTGCCCAGCAGAAACAGCCCCGCAAGCAGACCAAAGCTGCGATAGCCGCGCAGGGCCAAGCCGCCGCCCAGCACCAAGGCCAGCACTGCGACCGCCGCCAGCCACCCCAGCACCCTTGCCTCGCGCGCGCCTAGCTCGGCTGCGAAGGCAGGCGCCGCGCTCGCCCAAAGCCCCAAGACCGCCAGCGCCGCGCATCGGCCCGCCAGCCTCATCCGCGCCCCCGCGAGCGTCCGGTTGGCGGCGGCTCATCCGCGACGTTCAGCCGTTCCCGTTCCACGACCAGAGGCCCGCCCCGCACCTGGCTGTGGATCGCCGTGATGTACTCGCCAAGCATGCCGAACATCAGCATCTGGATGCCCGACAGAAAGAACAGCGCCACGATCACCGTCGTTATGCCGCGCGGCGCGGCATCGGGGGCGGCGAAATAGATGACGACGGAGGCAATCGAGAAAAGGATGGAGGCCAGCGCAATCACCAGCCCCAGCAGCGTGCAAAGCCGGAGCGGCGCCCGGGTGAAGGCGAAGATTGCGTTCAGCGCCTGATCCGTCAGCATGCCGATATTGTGCTTTGAAACGCCGCGGCGGCGGGCGCGCCAGAAGTAGGGCACGATCACCCGGCGAAAGCCGCAAGAGGCGATGATGCCCCGGATATAGGGATATTGATCGTCGTGGCGCAGCACTGCCTCGAGCACTTTGCGGTCGATGAGTTGAAACTCTCCCACCGAGGGCACCAGTTCGACGTCGGACAAAGCGTTCACGATGCGATAGAAGATCCCGCGCGCGGCGCGCATCGTCCGGCTCTCGTCCCGCTCGTTGCGGGCCCCGGCGGCGATATCATAGCCGCTTTCCCAAAGTTTGACGAACTCCGGGATCAGTTCCGGCGGGTCCTGCAGATCGACCGGCAAAAGAACGATCACCGCATCGCCAGTCGCGTAGCGCAACGCATTGAAGGACGAGCGGAACACCCCGAAATTCCGCGCATTGAACACGACCTTGATCGCCGGATTGGCCGCTGCCATCCGCCTCAGGATCTCTGGTGTCTGATCGGTCGACCCGTTATCCGCGAAGACATGCTCCAGCCGATAGTCCGGCAGGTGCTCGTCAAAAATCTGCCGCACGGTATTGGCGCAGACCTCGACATTGTCTTCTTCGTTGTAACAGGGCGAAACAACGGAAATAGTTTTCATTTCAAATTTGCAATTTTTGGAAATACAGAAATCTGAACTTATGGGGTTCAAAATACCCCACAGAGCGCCGCTTGCACAGCTTCCATGTGAAGAAGAGACCTCTGAACCCAAGAAGCCGCCAATTCTGTCTATGCATTTGGCAGATCTGTGGGCCTTCGCAACACGTGCCGACCCGCAGGATGGCCGCGATCAAGTTGCTTGGTCGGCATCACGCATTGGCGTCCTACGACCGACCATGAGCAGCCGCCAGTCTACGCAGCACGGAAGCGCCAGTATGGCACATCTAATCCGATGTGGTTCAGAGGCGGCTAAGACGATCTGCAGATCTTCCCTCTGCAGAAAACCCTCCACTATGTGTCTTCGGAGCGCGTGTAGGTCTAACTGAATGTCGCTACAAACATATACTCTGAAACACAAAACGGCGCCCGCGAGGGGCGCCGTTTGCAACTCCGGTGACGGAGTCGGAAAAGCTCAGGAGGCTTCCTTGATGAACTTCACCGCGTCGCCGAAGGTCTGGATGGTCTCGGCTGCGTCATCGGGGATCTCGATGCCGAACTCTTCTTCGAAGGCCATCACCAGTTCCACGGTGTCGAGGCTGTCTGCGCCCAGATCGTCGATGAAGGAGGCGCTCTCGGTCACCTTGTCTTCTTCAACGCCCAGGTGCTCTACCACGATCTTGCGCACGCGATCAGGAATATCGCTCATTCTTATGTCCTCACAATGTCCTTGGGCCGTTTGACCCATCTCTTGCCCTCGCCCCAGCGGGGTGGCTGCTCAATCCGCCCGGAACCGGGCAGCGTATCCCCGGCTGGCCGGGAGCGACCGAAAAGCACGCAAGGCCCTCTCCAGTCAAAGTTCCTGCGCGCCTATAGCATACGCGCGCAGGATGGCAAACGCTTTCCGAGATGCCCGAAGGCACCCGGTCAGAGCATTGCCATACCGCCGTTCACATGCAGCGTCGCGCCTGTGACATAACCAGCTTCTGCGCTCGAAAGATAGAGCACCGCTGCGGCAATTTCATCGGCGGTGCCCATACGGCCCGCGGGAATCTGGCTCATGATGCCCGACTTCTGATCGTCGTTCAGCTTGTCGGTCATCGCGGTCTCGATGAAGCCCGGGGCCACCGCGTTGGCGGTGATGCCGCGACTCGCAACCTCATAGGCCAGCGATTTGGTCATGCCGACGAGGCCCGCCTTGGCCGCGGCATAGTTCGCCTGACCGGGGTTGCCCGTGGCGCCGACGATCGACGAGATATTGATGATCCGGCCCCAGCGCGCCTTCATCATGCCGCGCATCACGCCCTTGCAGAGCTTGAAGTTGGCGGTGAGGTTGACGTCGAGCACCGACTGCCATTCCTCGTCCGACATGCGCATGAAGAGGTTGTCGCGGGTGATGCCGGCGTTGTTGACCAGAATGTCGACCGCGCCCATCGCCTCGGCCGCCTGTTTCGGCAGCGCCGCCACGGCTTCGGGGTCCGAGAGGTTGCAGGGCAGCACGAAGGCGCGCTCGCCCAACTCGTTCGCCAGTTCCTGCAGCGGTGCCTCGCGGGTGCCCGAGAGCCCCACCGTTGCGCCAGCGTCATGCAGCGCCTTGGCGATGGCGCCGCCGATGCCGCCCGATGCGCCGGTGATCAGCGCGCATTTTCCCGTCAGATCGAACATAAGGTCCGTGCCCCTCTCGTTTTGCCGTAAATCTTTCCGGGCGATATGGCATCCCCGCCGTCCTCGGGCAAGGGCAAGCACCCTCAGCCCGGCATTGGCCTGCCGCCTGACCTGCCACCGCGAACTCGTCCGAGATGTGCTATTCTCACCAGAGTACCGACGTCGGCGAGGAGGACCGCATGGCCAAGGCAACCACATTCCCGCGCGTGCAAGGGCTGCTCTATCTGACGGAGGGCGGCACCGAGACCGAGGTCATGTATCGGCACGGCCATCCTCTGCGCGAGTTTGCCATGTTCGAGTTGATGGACAAGCCAGCGGCGGTCAGGGACCTGCGCGACATGTACCACCGCTATCTCGATGCCGCTGCCGAACATGGGTTTGCGGCGCTGCTTTCGGGCTTTGACTATCGGGCCAGTCCGGACTGGGGAGAGAAGCTGGGCTATTCCGCTGAAGGCCTGCGCGAGATGCAGCACAAATGCATCGACTTCCTGCGCGAGGTCGCCCGCCCCTACGAGGGGCAGTTGCCCCGCGTCGCGATCGCGGGCTGTGTGGGTCCGCGCGGCGATGCCTATGCGCTCAACCGCGAGATCACCGCCGCAGAGGCCGAGGAGTACCACACGGCGCAGATGCAGACGCTCCGCGCGTGCGGCGTCGATCTGGTGTGGGCGGCGACGATCAACAATGTGCCCGAAGCGGTGGGCCTCTCGCGCGCCGCCGCAGACGCGGGCCTGCCGCTGAACCTGTCGTTCACCCTCGACAGCAGCCATCACCTACGGTCGGGTCCAAGCCTGCGTGAGGCCATAGAGGCGACCGATGCCGAGGCAGGCGAGTCGGCTCCCGACAGCTATGGCATCAACTGCTCGCACCCGGTGGAGTTCGAACCGGCGCTGGAGCCCGGCGTATGTACCGAGCGCCTGCGCTCGCTGCGGCCCAATGCGGCGAAGATGGACAAGGTGTCGCTGTGCAAGCTGGGGCATATCGAGGAAGGCGACCCGGTCGAGCTGGCACGCATGATGGGCGATCTGGCACGGCGCTATCCCGGCATCGATATCTGGGGCGGGTGCTGCGGCAGCTGGGACCGGCATTTGGGGCTGATCGCCAGCGCGGTCCGTGCCGCGCGCGAGGCCCCGGTAGCTGTCTGAATCGACGGGGAAAAATCTTCGCTCGGAAATCCGATAAATTCACTCAACTATATGAATTTACTCATTTTTTTCACGCAAGCCCTTGCGCACCCCGCGGCGGACGGTTATCTGAGGCTCAAGACAGCAAGCCAGCCCAGACGCCAGCCAGCTATCGATCTCCCCGCCAGCCGAAACCACGCCGCGCCCCAGCGTCTTTACGACAGCCAGGCAGCCACGCAGCTTTCCGCCAGTGACCGGAGACGCCCTCCCCCCGCTCGGATCGCAGCTGTTCCCGAAGGAACGCGCCACGCCCCCGCAGCGGGTTGCGCCAGAGCGTTGCGCCAGACGGCCCGCATGAAAAAGCCCCGCGACCTTTCAGGGACGCGGGGCTTTTCCTTTTCACCGGAGCGCTGCGGCTCAGGCGGCCTCTTCGGCCACCCGCGGCACCAGCGCGCGCATCACATCCGCCATCTCGATCACGCCCACCGGCTTGTCGCCGCGCAGTACGCGGAAGCGGCGGTCCATCTCGCCGCCCGCGGCGGCGATGACGCTTTCGAGGTTGTCGGTGTGCTGCACATCGCCGCTGAACAGCTCGCCGCCAGGCACGCCCTTGTGCATCACCGAGCGCACGCGCAGCACGCGGGCGCGGTTGATGTCGGCGACGAACTCTTCGATATAGGGATCGGACGGGTTGAGCAGGATATGCTGCGGCTCGCCCTGCTGCACCACCGCGCCATCCTTCAGGATCACAAGGTGATCGGCCAGCTTCAACGCCTCATCAAGGTCGTGGGTGATGAAGATGATCGTCTTGTGCAGCTCTTCCTGCAGCTCCAGCAACAGATCCTGCATGTCGGTGCGGATCAGCGGGTCGAGCGCCGAGAAGGCCTCGTCCATCAGCATGATGTCCGAGTTCGACGCCAGCGCGCGGGCGATGCCCACCCGCTGCTGCATCCCGCCCGAAAGCTGGTGCGGATATTGCTCGCCGTTGCCCGAAAGGCCGACCCGGTCGAGCCACTTCTGCGCCTCGGCCTCATAGTCGGCCCGCTTCACGCCGCGCGTCGCCAGCGCCATGCCGGCGTTTTCCAGCACGGTGCGATGCGGCAGCAGCGCGAACTTCTGGAACACCATCGACATGTTCTCGCGGCGGAACTTGCGCAGGCGGGTCTCATTGAACGACAGGATGTCCTCGCCGTTCACGATAACCTCGCCCGCGGTGGGTTCGATCAGCCGGTTGAGGTGGCGGATCAGCGTCGATTTACCCGAGCCCGACAGGCCCATGATCACGGTGATCTCGCCCTCGCGCATGTCGACGTTGATGTCGTCGAGCCCGAGCACGTGGTTCGAGGTCTCCAGCAGATCGGCCTTCGACTTGCCCGCCTTCACCTCGGCCAGCGCGCCTTGCGGGTCCTCGCCGAAGATCTTGTAGAGATTGCGGATCGAGACTTTCACAGTGTCTGTCATGTCATCCTCCTTCAGCGGCTGGACTGGCTGGCGTCAATGCGCGCGAGCGAGGCTTTGGTCACACGGTCCAGCGCGATGGCCAGCACCACGATGCCAAAACCCGCCACCAGGCCGGTGCCCAGTTCGAGGTTGCGGATGCCGCGCAGCACGAGGATGCCGAGCCCCGGTGCCGAGACCATCGAGGCGATGACCACCATGGCAAGGCTCATCATGATCGTCTGGTTCACACCGGCCATGATGTTGGGCAGCGCCAGCGGAATCTGCACGCCAAAAAGCTTCTGACTCTTGGTCATGCCGAAGGCATCGGCGGCCTCGATCACGTTCTGATCGACGAGGCGGATGCCAAGGTCGGTCAACCGCACCACCGGCACGATGGCGTAAAGGATCACCGCGATGCCGTAGAGCTTTGGCTCGGTCACCGAGAAGAGGAAGATCAGCGGGATCAGATAAACGAAGGGCGGCAGCGTCTGCAGCATGTCGAGCACCGGGATCGCCACGCGCTGAAGCCTGTCACTGCGCGACATGGCGATGCCTATGGGCACCCCGAAGAGAACGCAGATAAAGGCGCAGACGAAGATGATCGCGAGGGTCTGCATCGCCACCGTGTAATGGTCCACAAAGGCCAGCAGACCAATCACAGCGGCCACGAGGCCCACGATCTTCCACGACCGCGTCACGGCCCAGCAGATCAGCAGCAGGATCGGCACCATGATCCACCATGGTGTGTCGGACATCACCCAAAGCGACTCGCGCAGCATCCAGCTGAGCGGCTGGGTGAGCGGATCGACCACCACGCGCAGCGCATCGCGGATGCCCAGAAAGCCCTGCTCGAGCCCGTCGGTCAGATCGCGGGTTTCGGGAATCGCGCCGCATGCGTCGTGCAGCGCATCGAGCGAGGGAAAGGGAAGATCCCAAAGCGAGGTTGCCTCGGCGGCATCGCCGCCCTTGGTCTTGGCCAGCAGGTCGGCCATGGACATGGGGCCATCACTGGCCCCGCCATCGCACCAATCCCGCAGCCCCAACGTGTCGAACAGACCGTCATATGTTGCCATGTATCGATGTCCGGACCCTCTGCGGGCCCGCCCTGAATTGTGAAACTAAAAGAACGGGACCGCGCCCGGCGGCCCCGTTCGAGCGGGCGCAATGCGCCCTTGGGTCATGCGATTACTGCAGCAGCTGCGAGAGCTTTTCCTGCGCGTCCTCGTTCAGCCAGCCCTGCCACTCGCCCGAGTTGGCGGTGATGAAATGCACGGCGGTCTCTTCAGCCGAGGCGTTGTTCTCGTCCTGCCATGCCAGCAGGCCGCTCATGGTCGAGGTTTCGAACTTCATGTTGCGGAAGAACTCGGTCACTGCCGGGTTCTCTTCGGCGAACTCTGCGGTCACCGCGGTGAGGATCGGCGCGGCGGGGAATTCCGAAACCTGCGGGTCGGGCGTGTCGGGGTTCTGCAGGTTGTTGAAGGCGGACTCGTCGTAGTCGCCCAGCTTGACCTGCGTCATGTCGTATTTGCCCATCGGCACGGTCGGACCCCAGTAGTAGCCGAACCACGGCTCACCGTCGGTGACCGCCGCGCCCATCGAGGTGGCCAGCGTCTCGCCCGAGCCGTGGTTGAACACTTCGATGCCCGCGCCTTCGAGATCAAGCGCGCGTACGAGGTTGTCCGAGACCACGCGGCAGCCCCAGCCGTCGGGGCAGTTGTTGAAGCGGCCGCCGACCAGTTCGGGGTTCTCCATCACTCCCTCGATGGTGGTCAGCTCGGGGTGCTCTTCGGCCAGCGCGGTGGGAATCCACCAGCCTTCGACGCCGCCCGGCTCCAGCACCGAAGTCAGTTCGACCAGCGAGCCGCCCTCTTTGAGCTTCTTGTAGGCATCGCCTGCCGAGTTCATCCAGAGGTTGGTGATCACGTCCGGCTCGCCGTTCTCGGCCACCGAGGTCATCGCGGGCACGGTGTCGGACTGCACGAGGCTCACGTCGCAGCCATAGCCCTGCTCGAGCATGAATTTCGCGACATTGGTCGTCACCTCGGCGGCGGCCCAGCCCATCTGCGCGATGGAAACGTCGCCGCACTGGCCCGCGTCATCCTGTGCCTGCGCCGCGAGGGGCAGCACCAGAGAGCCGACAAGAGCGGTGGAAACGAGCGTCAGCTTACGCATGGGTAAACTCCTTACAAACTTAAATGGGAGGATTTCACAACGACGCCGAGCCGCCTGAGGCGTCCGGGGGTTCGGATGGCCGCGCAGGAACGCGGCGCAAACAGACCTCTTTTTGTCGTTTTTGGTCATCGAAGCGGTGCCTAACAAGCCAGTCCCCGAGGTGCAAACAGTTGACCTGTTAACGCGAGCGAAACGCTATGTGCTTGCGCGCACGTTGATTTCCGGCGCGGCCGCGTCATATTCCAATCGTTTGTCCGCCTGTGGCCCGTTTCGCCCAGCTGCCCAGATGACAGCACCGTTGAGCCTGCGCCACAGCGGCGGGCCTAGCTGCGTGCCGCTCTTGCGCTGGTGGGTCTGTGAAGGAAAACTTTCCACAAAATCCGCATCCTGACGCCGCAATCTGGCGATAGAGGCCGGATTGAGGCAGCACCGCAGCGAGGCATGATGCAGGCAACACCGGCGTTCCGTTTCTTCGTGTTCGGCATTTTCTATGCGGCGGCGTCGCTGGCGTTCGCCCTGCTCACCCGCGACGGCGTGTTCGACCATCTGCTCAGCTCGCTGGCCGTGGGGACGCGCGTGCCGGTGCAAATGTTCACCCTGTTCTGCATCGTGCTGGTCTTCGCCTTGCTGCGCGCCAAGCGCCGCAAGCAAGAGACCGTGGCCATGGTCGCGCTGCAGATCACGCTGGCCTACCTTGGCGTGGCGGCGCTCAACTTCGGCTTCACCCTGTTCAAGACCGGCATGCCCGCGCTGCTGCCCTATTTCGCCGATCCGCTGCTCGCCGATCTCGACGCGTGGCTGCATGGCGGCACCGACGCGTGGCGGCTGGTGGATGATACGCTGGGCTCGGATGTGGCGCGGCAGATCCTGCCGGTCTATCAGGGGCCGTGGCTGCTGCTGGCGTTTCTCTTCCCGGTGCTGCTGGTGGCGACGGATGATGACAGCGCGCGCGTGAGCCGCTTTCTCACGCTCTATTGCGCAGCGTGGGTGCTGATCGGCAACCTTCTGGCGCTGGCGGGGCTGTCGGTGGGGCCGATCTATTATGACCGGCTTCTTGGCACCTCACGATTCACCGAGTTGCAGCAGATGCTGGACACGCAGGGCGTCGATCAGATCTTCCTCGGACAAGTGCAGGAGTTTCTCTGGCGGATGTATCGCAGCGGCAAGCACGCACTGGGAACCGGCATCTCGGCCTTTCCCTCGGTGCATGTCTCGGTGGCCTTCACCGTCACGCTGTACTGTCTGGAGCGCTCGGCTCTGCTGGTGCTCCCCGGCCTCGCCTTCGCTGCATCGATCCTGCTGCTCTCGGTCTGGAGCGGCTATCACTACGCAATCGACGGCTATGTCTCGATCCTTGCCATGCTGGGCCTTTGGGGCTGGCAGCACCGACGCGCCCGCCGCCCGAACGGGATCCCGTCGCAAACCGTGGCGGACGCCGCAGCGCGCGAAACACAGGGCAGCTGACGTCGCGCAACCGTGGCCAAAGCGCCACAGCCCCTAGGGCGCAACACAGACCAGCTCAGAATTTCCCGAAGAAGATCAAGATGGTGCGGGTGGAGGGACTTGAACCCCCACGCCTTGCGGCGCCAGAACCTAAATCTGGTGCGTCTACCAATTTCGCCACACCCGCACACGGGCGCGCGAAGCGCCCGGATCGGGCGGATCTCTAGCAAAGAGCCACAGGCGAGGCGAGAGGAAAAATCACCTTCCAGAAAACGCGCGACTTTAATCTGCCATTGACGTAGGGTCTGGCAAAACGAGGCAGTGATAAAGCAGGACAGCGCCCATGGAACCGAAAACGGTCCGGCGCGACGACGGGGCTCTTCCCGCGCGCCATATCGATTCTTCGTGCAGGCTGAACGCGCTTGTGGCTGGCACTACGGTGCTGACCCTCGATGGCGCCTTGCCGGCGGAATATCTCTCTCCGGGCGACCGGGTCATCACCCGCGACAGCGGCGTCGCCATTCTGCGTCGGGTCCGCCATTTTCGGCGCGCCGTCGCCATGGTGGCGATCACGGCCGGGTCGCTGGGCAATTCGCGCCCCGAAGGCGACACGGTGCTGCCCGCCGATCAGGAGATTCTCATGCGCGGCTGGCGCGCCTCGGCGCTGTTTGGGGCCAGTCAGGCGCTGGTGCCGCTGAGCCGGATCGAGGATGGCCATTTCGTGCGCGCCTTGGGCCATCGCTCGGCCATCCTTGTGGCGCTCAGCTTCGATCAGCCGCATATCCTCTATGGTGACGGGCTGGAACTGGCCTCGGCCGATCCGGTGCCCCTGCCCGCGTGAGCGCCTGCCGCCGACGCCTGGCGCCTATGCAGCAAACTCGGCGAGCACCTGTGGCAGCACCTCGGGCAGATCTTCGGCGATGAGGCCGGGGCCGAATCTGCGCGCCGCCTCCACATGTAGGAAGGCCGCTGTCTCCGCGGCCTGCATCGGCTCCGCGCCGCGCGCCATCAGCCCGCAAATCAACCCCGCCAGCACATCCCCCGCGCCCGCCGTGGCGAGCCATGGCGCCGCGCGGCCATAGACCGCCGCGTGGACCGACGCCGCCCCATCCGGCGCCGCGATCACCGTATCGGCGCCCTTCAGCAGCACCGTGCAGCCCGCGCGCGCCGCCGCAGTACGCACCGCATCGAGCTTTGAGAGCGCCGGTCCTTTGGTCGCGGGCGCGGACAGCCCCGCGGCGATGTCGGGGAAGAGCCGCGCGAACTCGCCGCCGTGCGGCGTCAGCACGCAGCCTTGGTGTAGGCAGGAAAAGAGCACCTCCGGCGCCTCGGCAAAGGCGCTGAGCGCATCGGCGTCCAGCACCGTCGCCCGCCCGGCCATCAGCGCTGCGGGCACAAGCGCGCGCGCCCTGTCGATGCCGAGCCCCGGCCCGAGACAAAGCGCATTGAGCCGCCCGTCTTCGAGCATCGCCGTCAGATCCTCGGCCTCTTCAATGCGGCGCAGCATGAGAGCGGTGATCTGCGAGGCCACCTCCATCTGCGCGCCGCCGGGCGCGCCCAGCGTCACCAGCCCCGCGCCGACACGCAGCGCCGCGCGCGCCGCGAGCCGGGCCGCGCCCGTCCTGCCGAAACCGCCGCTCAGCACCAGCGCATGGCCGTAGCCGAACTTATGCCCCTCGCTCTTGCTCAAGGCCACGCTCGGCCCGGTCACAAGCTGCGCCGCGCCCGCGCAGGGCGTGTCCTCCAGACCAATATCCACCACGTCGAGCGCCCCGCAATAGCCCGGCCCCTCGGCGAGGAAATGCCCCGGTTTCGCGCTATGAAAGGTCACCGTCAGATCGGCGCGGAGCATCGCACCCGGCCCGTCGCCGCTGGTCAGAACGCGCCCCGAATCCGCGCAGAGCCCCGAGGGCACATCCACCGCCACGCGCTGCCAGTCCTGAAACTCCGGCGCCTCGAAGCGGGCCAGCGCCTCGGCGATCTCGGGGCCCAGCCCCCGAGTCAGACCGGTGCCAAAAAGCGCGTCGATCAGCACGCCTTGCCCGCCGCTCAGTTGCGGCGCCTCCGTGAACAGCCCCACCGGCCCCAGCTCGCACCAGCGCCGGTGATTCAGCGCCGCATCGGGCGGCAGGCGCTCGGCATCGCCCAGCAGGAAAACCTCTACCTCCCAGCCCGCGCCATGCAGCATCCGCGCGATGACCAAACCGTCGCCGCCGTTGTTGCCCGGGCCGCAGAGCACAATCGCCCGCTGCGCCTCAAGCTCGATCTCGAGCCAGCGGCGCCCGATCGCAGCCACCACACCGGCGCCCGCGTGCTCCATCAATTCGGCGCCGCTCACTGCCCCGCTTTGGATCGCAGCCTGCTCGGCGGCACGCATCTGCGCACTGGTCAGGAGTGCTGACATTGCTCGGATCCTCAAGTTTTCAAACTGCTCACTTAAACGGCGACTTGCGCAAAATGTAACCACATGCCAAAAATCGCCTCATATTTCCCTGCCACGGCAGCCTATCCGATTGTCGACGCCGATGAGAAGTGTTCTGGCAGGGTCCGACACGGGATCACGAGGAGACAGGCCATGAAGAAGGTCGAGGCGATCATCAAGCCCTTCAAGCTCGACGAGGTAAAGGAAGCCTTGCAAGACGCGGGCATTCAGGGCCTCTCTGTGCTCGAAGTCAAAGGCTTCGGTCGTCAGAAAGGCCACACCGAGCTCTACCGGGGCGCGGAGTATGTGGTTGATTTTCTTCCTAAGGTGAAAATCGAAGTGGTTCTCGACGACGATCAGGTGGATGCCGCAGTCGAGGCGATCATCACGGCCGCCAAGACCGACAAGATCGGCGACGGCAAGATTTTCGTCAGCCCTGTCGAACAGGCAATCCGCATCCGCACCGGCGAATCCGGCTCCGACGCTCTCTGAGCCACGGACCCGAACGACCGCGCTCCGCGCGCCCTTGCGGCGCCGGAGCAGCCAATCACCCGAAAAATTCGGACCCAAGTACAGAAAGGGAAGAAGGGAATGAGCAAGGACGCAGTTCTCAAGCTTATTAAGGATGAGGACGTCGCATACGTCGACATCCGCTTTACCGACCCGCGCGGCAAGCTCCAGCACGTGACCGTCGTCGCCGATCTCGTCGACGAAGATTTCCTCGATGAAGGTTTCATGTTCGACGGCTCGTCCATCGCCGGCTGGAAGTCGATCGAAGCTTCCGACATGAAGCTCATGCCCGACACCGAAAGCGCCTACATCGACCCGTTCTACGCCGAGAAGACGCTCTGCCTGCACTGCTCGGTCGTCGAACCCGACACCGGCGAAGCCTACGACCGCGACCCGCGCGGCACCGCGGCGAAAGCAGAAGCCTACCTGATCTCCTCGGGCATCGGCGACTCGGCGTTCTTCGGCCCGGAAGCTGAATTCTTCCTGTTCGACGACGTGAAATACTCGGTCACCCCGAACAAGATTTCGGCAGAAGTTGATGCGGACCACGCCGCATGGAACACCGACGCTGACTTCGAGATGGGCAACCTGGGCCACCGTCCGACCTACAAAGGCGGCTACTTCCCGGTGAACCCGTCGGACGACGGCCAGGACATCCGCTCCGAGATGCTGTCGACCATGAAGCGCCTCGGCATGAAGGTCGACAAGCACCACCACGAAGTTGCGACCTCGCAGCACGAGCTGGGCCTGATCTTCGGCACGCTGACCAAGCAGGCCGACGAGCTGCAGAAGTACAAATACGTCATCCACAACGTGGCACAGGCCTATGGCCGTTCGGCAACCTTCATGCCGAAGCCGATCAAGGGTGACAACGGCTCGGGCATGCACGTGAACATGTCGATCTGGAAGGACGGCAAGCCGCTCTTCGCAGGCGACAAATACGCGGACCTGTCGCAGGAAGCGCTGTACTTCATCGGCGGCATCCTGAAGCACGCGAAGGCCCTGAACGCCTTCACCAACCCGGCGACCAACTCCTACAAGCGTCTGGTTCCGGGCTTCGAAGCCCCCGTTCTGCGCGCCTACTCGGCCCGCAACCGCTCGGGCTGCGTCCGTATTCCGTGGACCGAATCGCCGAAGGCAAAGCGTGTGGAAGCTCGCTTCCCCGACCCCGCGGCAAACCCCTACCTGTGCTTCTCGGCGCTCCTGATGGCCGGCCTCGACGGCATCAAGAACAAGATCGATCCGGGCGAAGCCATGGACAAGAACCTCTACGACCTTCCGCCGGAAGAGCTCGCAGAGATCCCGACCGTCTGTGGCTCGCTGCGTGAAGCGCTCACCGAGCTGGAAGCCGACATGGACTTCCTGCTGGCAGGCGACGTGTTCACCAAGAGCCAGGTCGAAGGCTACATCGCTCTGAAGATGGAAGAGCTGGAAGCCTACGAAATGACCCCGCACCCCGTGGAATTCGCGCTGTACTACAGCTGCTGATCCCGCACCGCGGAGACTTCGGAAAAGGCGCCCTTCGGGGCGCCTTTTTCATGCCGTGATCCTGCCCTGTAAAATCCAGATTGCTCCTTGAGGCTCGCCCGTGAGGGAATTTCGACCTCACGCCTCAGAGGAATTTCAGAATGAACGAAAATTTCACCGACCGCTTCGACAGCTTCGCGAGCCACGGCGACGCGCAGCCGCTTTCGACCCTGTCCGGCAGCTTTGCTGACGCCGAGACGCCGCGGGAACGCCGCCGACGGCTGCAGCGCAACACAATGCTTGGCCTTGCTATCGCAGCCCTGCTCGTTCTGGTGGTGATGATCATCACCCGCGCCATGGAAATCGCCTCGATCTGAGCCCCGCGCCGCCGCCGCACTGGTCCGGACTGGGCCGCATGGGTCCGATCGTGCGCCGTGTCTCCCGTACCGTGAAGCAGCGGAGACCCGCCGCGCAGCACCTGCGGCCGTCTCTTCCCTTTCCGAACCCCCGACGGCGAACTACCTATTTCAACCAAAGACGTTTGTTCGGAGTCCCAAGATGCGCCGCACCTTTCTGAAGTTTCTCGCAGCCGCCACGCTGTCCCTGTCCGCCGGATCCGCCATCGCGGCCACTTGCGGCAATTCCGCCGCCGGGTTTGACGCGTGGAAACGCGAGTTCGCCGCCGAGGCGCAACGCGCCGGTGTCGGCCAGCGCGGCATCGACGCGCTGATGAGCGCCCCCTATTCCAGCTACACCATCAAGGTCGACCGCAGCCAGAAGGGCGTGAAATACCCGCTCGACGAGTTCATCCGCATCCGCCTCGGCTCGCTTGACGGTTTCGCCGCGCAGGTGCGCAAGCGGCGCGACCAGAACCCGCAGTTCTTCCGCTCGCTCGAGCAGCGCTACGGCGTGCCCGCCGGGATCCTTCTGGCGATCCACGGGATGGAAACCGGCTTTGGCCGCACCATGGGCAATGTGCCGGTGGTTTCCTCGATCACCACGGTCGCCTATGACTGCCGCCGCTCGTCCTTCTTCACCCCGCATGCCATCGCGGCGCTGCAGATGGTGGATCGCGGAATGCTTTCGCCGAGCCAGCAAGGCGCCGCCCATGGCGAGCTTGGCCACACCCAGTTCCTGCCCGGCAACGCGCTGCGCTACGGCGTCGATGGCAATGGCGATGGCCGCGTCGATTTCTACAACCAATTCGACGCGCTGGCCTCGACCGCCAATTTCCTGCGCCAGAAAGGCTGGCAGCCGGGTCAGCCGTTCAGCGAAGGCACCGCCAATTTCCGCGTCCTGAACGAGTGGAATGCCGCGACGGTCTACCAGCAGGCGATCTCGCTCGTGGCGCAAAGAGTCGGCTGATTTACATTTCTGCAAATGCGGGATGGGCAAGGCTGTGAGCAGTTGCCCATCCCTGGGCAATTTCCCGCCCAAGTTTCTCCCCATTTGCCGCGCAAATTTTCCGTCAAAGGCGTTCCAGAAGGAAAACGACAATGACGGGCAAAGCCCCCTACGCAGCTCTTCACCTGCCGCTCGATGCTGGCAAACCCGATCTGTTCGAACTGCTCAAGGCAGCAGGCAAAGCACTTCTCCAGCATGACAATGGCTCTGGCCGCCCGCTGCGAATCTCGCGTCGGCGCCTCGCGCTGATGGGCGACCGTCTGGGCCTGTGCCTGAGCCAGTTTGAACCGCGCGGCGGTCGGGGCAGACGTCTGGTCGTACGGGTGCTCAGCCGCGACGGCGGCATTGCTCAGGGCGCCCGCGCCATTGCCCTGCTGCTCGAAGCCGTGCGCACACTTTCGGCGCTCAGCGGCGCCACCGAGATCGAATGGCTCTCGCCCGGCACAAAGCTCACCCCCGAAGCGCTGCCCGCGCAATCGCAGCGTGAACTGCGCAAACGCTTCACCGCGCTCGATAGCGCCGAAGAGCGCGCATTGACCGAAAGCATCCGCACCGCCATGGACCGCCACGCCAGCGCAGGCTCCAGCTTGGCGGCCAGCGCTCCGCAGCCGGAGACCCTCGCCGCGCCCAAGCCGGTGAACGGATGGGTGACCACAGGCGCGATGGCCCTGCTGAGCTTTCCCGCCGCGCTGGTGCTCTCCGTGGTGGGCGGCGTCCGCGCCGGCGATCTGCGGACCGCTCCGTAAACAGCCCCGCGTCCTAGAGCGTCTCTGGCCCGCGCCGCACCACATAGGTGTGGATCGAAAACACCACGGCGCGGGTTTCGGGCAGGCGCAAGAGGCATTGCCGTTCTGAGCGCAGGTAAGGCGCCGTCTCCGGCGCGGCCCGGTCGTTGTTGCTGCGCCGGGGCACCGGCTGGTGGAGCAGCGGATCGTCATGGAACAGCCGGTTGACCCGCATCAGCGGCCGCCCCTGCTGAACCCCGTCGAACAAGCGCTGCACGCGCCGCCCGATATTGTCGTCATATTCGGGGATCGGCACATGGATGATGCTGAGCGGACGCGAGATCTTATCCGCCAGCCGCCAGCCCGCTGGAAAGCACAGCACCGCCCCGGTCAGCACGTGCTCGTCGCCGCGCTTTTGCAGCAGGCACAGATCCTCCTGCACCAGAACGCCGAGCGTGCCCATGGGATCGCCCCGGTCGAGCGTCACCACCACCCCGTCGGGACGCGTCACCTGCTCGCCGTCGCGCGTATAGCCGCCCGGCAAATGCGCCAGCACCACCTCCAGCAATTCCTGCGCCGCGGGCATCGCCTCAGGCTCGATGCCCAGCACCGTCTCGCGCACTTCGCGCAGCAGGCGCGCGCGCTCTTCCATCTGCGGCGCGAAAGCGTCATCGACCTGCAGCCAGTCCGCCGGATCGAGCGGGGCGATGCCCGGCAGCGGCTTCATCTGGCTCAGGTCATAGGGAATCTGCGCCTGCAGGATCATCGCGCTCAGTCTCCGCTCTCGGCCCTCCAGAGGGGCAGTTTCTCACGCAGCACACAGACCGAAGGCTGCGGCGCGTAGCGCGGAAGATCGTCCAGCGCCACCCAGCGAAGGTCATGCGATTCCGCGTTGCGCTGCAAGGGGATCGCTGGGTCAGCCTCGAACAGGAAGCGCAGATCGTAATGGAAATGCGCAGGCTCCGAGCGCCGCGCCGGGATCTGATGAATATCGATGTCGAAAAGCGCGCCGGAGAGCTGCCGCGCGGTCAGTCCGGTCTCCTCGAAAATTTCGCGCGCCGCGACCGCCGCGACATCAGGGTCGCCATCGCAATGGCCACCCGGCTGCAGCCAGCGGTTCAGCTTGGCGTGATGGAGGAGCAGCGTGAAGCCGCGGCAGGGCGAGACCACGAAACCCGAGCCGGTGATATGGTCCTGCGCCGGATCGCGCCCATAGGGCTGCGGCACGCGCCGCAGCAGCGCCGCCACGGCGCCGAAGTTCTCGCGATCCCGCGCGTCGCGCAGCGGCATGGTCCAAGGCAGGTCAGTCATCGGGCCCCTCGTGCGACCGATCGGGCAAAAGAAAACGCGGCGCAGATATCTGCGCCGCGTTCTGTCACTTGGCTCGGAGCAAGGCTCAGCCGCGGGCGCGGCCCACCAGCTTCCACAGCGCCGGCAGCAGCAGCGCGGCCAGCGCCAGCTTCACCGCATCGCCGAAGAGGAAGGGCGTCAGGCCCCACTCGAGGATCGGCTTGTCCCAGCCGTAGAGCATGCCGAGCCAGATCAGGCCGGGCACGTAAAGCACGACGTTGCCGAGCAGCATGGCCGCGGCCATCTTCGGGGCGGTGCGGTCCCAGCCGCGGCGCGCCAGCGTGCCGAGCAGAACGGTGGCCATCAGGTAGCCCACGAGGTAGCCGCCGGTGCTGCCCATCATGTACTCGATGCCGTTGAGATCGGCCGAGGAGCTCTGGAACACGTCAAAGCCGAGCATGCCGATGATCATCCAGCCCATCATGGTCACCAGGCCAAGGCGTGCGCCATAGGCCGCGCCCACGGTGAGCACGGCGAAAGTGCCCATGCTGATGGCCACCGGCGAGCCCGGCACCGGCACTTTGATCTTCGCGGCGATCGCCAGAAGCGCGATACCGGCGATGACCAGCGCGGCCTGCTTGGCGCGCAGCGCAAGGCCTTCACGGGCGCCGAAAGTGTCCACCAGAACGGACCGGTTCATTGCGAGATTCATCGGGTGCGTCCCCTCTTCCTGTCAAAAGACTTTCATGCGTTGTGCCCCATGCGCCGCCGCCTCGCAAGCCTTCATCCGAACCGTCGGCGCCCGGGTTGTTAGGCGCCGCCCCCGGGTGTCATCGTTCTGCAAATACGCAAATCCGCGCCCTGCCCGCATCAGCCTGCGCGTGGCATGGGCCGGACGCCTCCGGCGGGCGTATTTGCGGAACAATGAAAGCACCCGTTGGACCGAGACTTGCAAAGCTGCAAATCCAGCTCTGCTAAGCGCCGCAGGCGCGCTTTCATCTTTCCCCAAATACTCAATGCCCGGCGTTTCCGCCTGCGCGCGCTCAGGGCTCGAGATCGCGGCCCAAAGCCTGCTCCAGCGCGGGCAGGAAATCTTCGGTGTAGAGCGTGCCGGCGAGCGGGCCGACGTGCTTGTGCAGCACCGTGCCGTCGCCGCCCAGGATGAAGGTTTCGGGCGGGCCGGTGACGCCCCATTCGATGGCGGCGCGGCCCTGCGGGTCGAAGGGCACGCCGATGAAGGGCGAGCCGTCCTCGGTGAGATAGCCCGAGGCGGCGCCGGTCTTGTCTTTGTAGTTCACCCCGACGATGCGGACGCCCTGCTCGGCCAGATGCAGCAGCACCGGATGTTCGGCGCGGCACGGCGGGCACCAGCTGGCCCAGAAGTTCACCACCGTCACCTCGCCCGAGCGCAGCGCCGCATCGGCCACTTCGGGGAAGCCTTCGAGCGTCTGCGTGGGCAGCGCCGGGGCGCTCTTGCCGATGAAGGTCGAGGGCAGCGTGTTAGGATCGCCGCGCTGCATGCCGAAATAGGCCATCACCGCGAAGGCGGCAAAGATCACCGGCGGGATCACCATCAGCGGCGAGATCTTAGCCATGCCGTTTCACCCGATCTTCGATTTTCTGCAGCTCGGCGCGCACCTTGCGCGCGCGGGCGATGCTCAGCGCCACGACCACGATGATCAGCCCGAGGCTGACACCATAGGACGCCAGAACCGCGAAGGCGTATTTTCCCAGATCGGGCATCATGTGCGCCCCTCCCGCGCCAGCAGCGCGCGCGACCGGCGGGCGCGAATTTCCGTCTGGGTGCGCAGGAAGACCAATGCCACGAAGAGCAGCACGAAGCCCGCGATGCAGACCAGCAGCGGATACCAGAAGACATCGGCCACGTTCTCTTCCTTGTCCATGGACAGCGAGGCGCCCTGATGCAGCCCTTGGTTCCAGAACAGCACCGCATAGCGCGACAGCAGCGCGAAGACCGAGCCCACGAGGCAGAGGATCGACGTGAGATCGGCGGCGGTGTCGTCATTCTCGATCGCCGACCACAGCGCCATATAGCCGAGGTAGAAGAGGAACAGGATCAGGAAGGAGGTCAGACGCGGATCCCACGCCCACCATGTGCCCCACATCGGCTGCCCCCAGAGCGCGCCGGTGGCCAGCGCGATCACCGTGAACACCGCGCCCACAGGGGCGGCGGCGCGGGCCGCTAGCGCCGAGACGTGGTGGCGCCGGATGATCCAGATCAGCGAGGCGACCAGCATCATGATCCACGCGTTGATCGCCATCAGCGCCGAGGGCACATGCAGGTAGATGATCTTCACCGTCGAGCCCTGCCGGTAATCGTCGGGCGTGAAGAAATAGCCCCAGACCAGCCCCCCCGCGAGGCAGAGCACCGCCCCGGCCGACACCCATGGCAGGATGCGGTCCGTGGTGCGGATGAATTTTACCGGATTGGCGTATTCCCAGATCGACATGGGCCTCCCCTAGCGCAGCTCACGCCCCGTTACACTTCAAATATTCGGCAAGCGCAATCTCTGGCACCCGCCCCGGCTGTGGCGCGTCAGCGCAGATTGATCCGCAGCACCGCCGCGCTGGCGAAGGGCAGCAAGGCCAGCGTGCCAAAGCTGATCCCCGCGAGCATCAGCAGTGGCGTCTGCACCGCCAGTCCCTCGGCCCCGCGCCGCGCCACTTCGGCGCCAAAGATCAGCGTCGGCACATAGAGCGGCAACACGAGGATCGACAGCAGCAGCCCGCCACGCTTCAGCCCCACGGTCAGCGCCGCCCCGAAGGTGCCGATGACCGACAGCGCCGGTGTGCCGAGCGCCAGCGAGACCAGCACCCACAGGTAGCCCGAGGGCGGCAGGCTCAGCAGCACGCCAAGCGCGGGCGCGGCAAGCACCAGCGGCAGGCCGGTGGTGATCCAATGCGCCAGTGCCTTGATGGTGACGATCCCCTCCATCGGCAGCGGCGCGGTGGCCAGCAGGTCAAGCGAGCCATCCTCCCAGTCGAGCGCGAAGATCCGGTCGAGCGACAGCAGGCAGGCCAGCAGCGCGCCGATCCACAGCACGCCGGGCGCGATGCGCGACAACAGCCCGGTCTCCGGACCGACGCCGAAGGGAATGAGCACGGTGACGATCAGGAAAAACGCAAGGCCGAGGCCAAAGCCGCCCCCTGCCCGCACCGCCAGCCGCAGGTCCCGTAGAAGTAGCGCGATCACAGGAAGGCCTCGTCCTCTATGGAGACGCGCGGCGCCGCCTTGAACGGGGTGACGTCGAGGATCTCTGCCTCGTCCAGCCCCAGATCGATATGCGTGGCCATCAGCGCCGAGCCGCCGCCCGCCAGATGGCCGCGCACCGCCTCGGCGAAGCGCGCCACCGAGACGGCATCAAGCGACACGGTGGGCTCGTCCAGCACCCAGACCGGACGGCCGGTGACCATCAGCCGCGCGAGGCCCAAGCGGCGCTTCTGCCCTGCCGAGAGCGTGCCCGCGGGCCGGTCTTCCAGCCCGCGCAGGTCAAAGGCGTCGAGCGCTGCTTCAATGTCGGATTGCGCAAAGACCTGCGCCCAGAAGCGCAGGTTCTCAGCCGCCGTCAGCATGGATTTGAGACCGTCGGAATGGGCGGCATAGGCGATGCGCTCGCCCGCGCCTTCGATCGTGCCGCTGAACGCGGGCTGCAGCCCCGCGATGCTGCGCAGAAGCGTTGTCTTGCCCGAACCATTTGGCCCGCGCAAAACCAAGGCACGTCCGGGGGCGAGCGTGAAGCTCAGCCCCTCCAGCACCGGCACTCCTCCCCGGGCCACGGCCAGATCGCGAACAGATAGGTCCATGCTTTCGCTTACCTCAGTGATGAGGTTCGGGAAAGCGCGAAAGCCGCGCCGCGACAAGCTGTTGCAGGAAAATGGCTGGTCCGGTCTGATCATCCTTAGGGGATGACGCCACGGACTGGCTGGGATGGGTCGTCGTCAGACGGGCAGCGCGGCCAGCGCAACCCGGCGCCCCTCACCCAGCAGCACGTTGTAGGTGCGGCAGGCAGAGGGAGAGTTCATCACTTCGACGCCGACACCGGCCTCTTCGAGCCGGGCCGAAAGCGCCTTGGGCAGCAGGGCGATATCGCCGCCGGTGCCGACAAAGATCACGTCGACCTCGCCCGCGAGCGCGACCAACGTTTCTTCGTCCGACAGCCCCGCCCAGGATTTCATGCCCTGCGGCGAGATGCAGACGCCCCCATCGACCGGCCGACCGCCGATACGAAAGAAGCCCGGGCCATAACCCTCGACAGGCATGGCATCGCTAAAGTTGATTTCGTTCATCCGCATGGTTCTTCCCCTAGTCCCACACAGGCGATCCGACGCGGACCGCACTTCCATGAACGCGCAGGCCAAGACGCGGTACACCCCTCCCACGTCAACATACGACGCCTGGCCTAGCCGCGTGGCCGCACTTTATGACACATCGGTGAAGAATCAAATGAATTTTGCCGCACAGCAGCATCGGCGCCCTCGCCGGAGAGGCGGGCGCCCTTGTGTATGGAGTTTGACACTAGCGCGCCTATGCCAAGGACCCAATGCGCTAACCTAAAGTCTAGGCCCGCAACACTGCGTTTCCCTGAGCGTTGCACAATGAGTGATCATCTCCGGGGCATCCCCCGGCGACCAAACGAAAAAAGGGGCCGACGATGCGGCCCCTTCCATACCAGAATGGAACTTTGCGCCTCAGACGCTGGTCCCGGATTTCTTGGCTTCGACCTCGGCCTCGGGCTTTGACCAGTCGCGCTTGACGCCAAACCACAGCAGCAGCGCCGAAGCGATGAACACCGACGAATAGGTGCCGACGAAGACGCCCCAGATCATCGCGAAGACGAATCCGCGGATCACGTCACCGCCCAGAGCAAACAGCGCGAAGAGCGCCAGCAGCGTGGTGAAGGAGGTCATGAAGGTCCGGCTGAGCGTCTCGTTGATCGACAGGTTCAGCACGTCCTTGAGCTCGGTCTTCTTGTATTTGATCAGGTTCTCGCGGACCCGGTCAAAGACCACCACCGTATCGTTGAGCGAGTAGCCGACGATGGTCAACAGCGCCGCGATGGTGGTGAGGTCGAACTTGATCTGCAGTTCCGAGAAGACGCCGATCGTCAGGATCACATCGTGCACCAGCGCCAGCACGGCCCCGGCGGCGAACTGCCATTCGAACCGCAGCCAGATGTAGATCAGCACCGCGCCGATCGCCAGAGCCACGGCCTCGACCGCGGTCCAGATCAGCTCGCCCGAAACCTTCGGGCCAACGGATTCCACCGAGACGAACTTGATGTCCGGCGCGACCTCCTGCAGCGCCGCCTCGACGGTGGCGATGGTTTCCGGGGTCACCGACTCCACATCGTTCTGCGCCTGAATGCGCACCATGGCGACGTTCTGATCCGGCCCGAAGGAGGGATCGAACACCTCGGAGATCACCACATCCCCCAGCCCCAGCGCGCCGAGCGCGTCACGGTAAGCGCCGACGTCGACGGCCTCCGTGCTTTGGGTCCGGATGGTGGTGCCGCCGCGGAAGTCGATGCCGTAGTTCAGGCCGCGGATGCCGAAGCTGGCCAGCGCGAGCACGAGCAGAACGCCCGAAATGCCCAGCCACAGCTTCCAGTGCTTGAAGAAGTCAAAGCTCGTATTGTCGGGAATGACGCGAAGACGCATGGCTCAGACCTCGATGGTTTTGGGACGGCGACGTTCGAACCACATCGCGATCAGCAGCCGGGTGACATAGATCGCGGTGAAGACCGAGGTGACGATGCCGAGGCCAAGGGTGATGGCGAAACCGCGCACCGGACCCGAGCCCATGACATAGAGGATGATCGCCGTGATGATGGTGGTGATATTGGCGTCGACGATGGCCGAAAGCGCCTTTTCATAGCCAAGCTCGATGGCACGGGCCGGGCCACGCGCGGTCTTCAGTTCCTCGCGGATACGCTCGAAGATCAGCACGTTGGCGTCCACCGCCATACCCACGGTCAGCACGATGCCGGCGATGCCGGGCAGCGTCAGCGTGGCGCCGATGGTCGACAGCAGGCCGAAGATCAGGCCGATGTTGATGATCAGCGCGACGTTGGCGAAGAGACCAAACAGACCGTAGCTGGCCCACATGAAGCCAAGCACCGCGACAAAGGCGACACCGGTGGCGAGCTTGCCCGCGTCGATGCTGTCCTGTCCCAGTTCCGGCCCGATGGTCCGCTCTTCGAGGAAGTCGAGCCCCGCAGGCAGCGCACCGGCGCGCAGCAGCACGGCGAGATTGGTGGATTCCTCGACGCTGAAGTTGCCGGTGATGATGCCCGAGCCGCCGGGAATGTGGCTCTGGATCACCGGGGCCGAGATCACCTCGTCGTCGAGCACGATGGCGAAGGGCGAGCCGATGTTCTCGGCGGTGTAATCGCCGAACTTACGCGCGCCGCCGGGGTTAAAGCGGAAGGTCACCGCCGGACGGCCGTTCTGGTCAAAGCTGGGCTGGCTGTCGGTCAGTTCCTCGCCGGTGACGACGGGGGCCTGCTCGAGCACATAATAGACGCCCTCTTCATCCATCGACGGCAGCAGCTCGTTGCCGACGCCGGGGGTGGTGTCGGCATTGGTGGTGCGGCTGACGACCGGCTGGAAGGTCAGCTGCGCGGTGGTGCCGATGATGTCCTTGAGCTCTGCAGCCGAGCCGACGCCCGGCACCTGGATCAAGATGCGGTCGTTGCCCTGACGCTGGATTGTCGGCTCACGCGTGCCAACCTCGTCGATACGGCGGCGGATGATCTCCAGCGACTGCTGCATGGTGCGCTCGTCGGTGGCCTGTTTCTCGGCCTCCGAAAGCGTCACCACGATCTCATCGCCATCGCCGGCGACCTGCAGGTCGTTGGCGCCCGCGCCGGTGAGCGAGGTCACGGGGCGTGCAAGGCCGCGCACCAGCTCCAGCGCGCGGGCCATGCCGTCGGGGTTGGAGATGCGCACGCGCAGCTCGCCGGGCTGAGAGGGCTGCAGGCGGATGGTGCCGACGGTGCTGCGCTCGGGGCGCAGGATGTCGCGCACGTCCGGCCAGAGGGTTTCGAGCCGCGAGGCATAGACCTCATCCAGCTTGACCTCGGCCAGCAGGTGAGCGCCGCCGCGCAGGTCGAGACCGAGGTTCACCAGCCCCGAGGGCAGCCAGTTCGGCCAGCTGGCCGCGGCCTCTTCACGCTCGGGCGTTGCACCGGATTTCTCGATCGCGGCAACCGCGTCGTTGTGGGATTCTACCCTGTTATAGAACAGGTTAGGGCTGGCCAAGGCCAGCCCTACGATCACAAGCGCCCAGATTGTCAGGCGTTTCCAAAGATCGATCTGAAGCATTGTCGTGGGCGCTTTCGCGTTGGGATCAGGATTCTGCGGGCTCGGTCTTCGACAGGACCTGAGCGACGGTGCTCTGCACCACGCGGACCTTCACACCCTCGGCGATCTCGACCTCGACTTCGCCGCCTTCCTTGACCTTGGACACCTTGCCGATCAGGCCACCCTGAGTGACGATCTGGTCGCCGCGGCGCAGCGCGTTCACCATCTTCTGGTGCTCTTTGACCTTCTTCTGCTGGGGACGGATCAGCAGGAAGTACATGATACCGAAGATCAGGATCAGGGGAACGAACTGGGCAATTGCGCTGCCATCCATGGGCGGGCTCCTCTTGGTGTATGTTGGGGGACACCCCCCGCAAAATTTGGCCGGAACCTATGTGCGATCCTCCGCCGATGCAAGGCGCGATGGCAGCGGTCACACCGCATGCACAAAGGATGCACGGGCCATGCGCACACGTGTGCGTGATGGACGGTGGGGAATGGGGTGGTTAGGGTCGCCGCGGGACGATGAGGGGATAGGACGCGCAACGTGACGACAATTCCGATTTCGCCGCAGGTTTTCGCGGCTCTGATGGCCACCGTGGCAATACTCTTAGTGGCCGCGTATTTGCCAAAGCAAGTTCGACAAGCGCTGTCACCTGTTGAAGCGTTTCAGAAGCGACTGGGCTACGAGCGCCTCGACAGCGGCCTCTTCCTAGTGCTTGTGCTTTTGGCGGTAGGTGCTGCGGTCGTTTGGCTGGCTCTATTACTGCTTCTTGTCGTCGGGCTGGTCGGGCTGATCCTAGACACCGGCTGGTCCGACATCCCGCCTCTCAATCCGATCACGGACGAAGCCAAGGAAGCGGTCTGGAACTGGCGGTTCAAGCTGGCGCAACTGGCCGCCCTGACCGCCGTGCTGGGTGCGGTCGTCACCCTGCCGATCACGCTCAACCGCCTGCGGCTGACGCGCGCGCAAACTGAGACGGCGAAGGAAGCGCTCTTCAACCAGAAGATTACCGAGGCCGCCGCCGACCTGCACGCGCAGCGGCAGGTGACACTGCCCGAGACCTACAAGAAGCTGAAGGGGGATACGGCGCGAAAGCGGTTCAACGGCTGGGAGGACGATGTGGTCCGGCGCACTGCCGCGATCGACCGGTTGGAGGGGCTGGTGCGGGAACGTCCGGAACGCGAGATCGCCGAACGTGTCGCGCGCATCCTCAGCATGTATGTGCGTGAACTGTCGCGCGAGACCTGGCCCGCGGAGACACCCCCGAAAACAGATGATCCCAAAGAGCTACGTCAGTGGGCAAGGGGCCTGCCGCCGCTGCGTTCCGACATGGAAGCCGCGGTTGTGACGCTGAGCAGGCTGGCGGCGATTGTCGGACTGCCAGCAAGGGACCTGCCATTCGACTTGCAAGAGAGCAATCTGCAGCGGGCCAGATTGTCCGGGCAAGACCTGCAGGGGGCGCACCTCGGCGGGCGGAGATGCAGGGGGCGGACCTCCGCTCGGCGAATATGCAGGGGGCGGACCTCCGCATTGCGAAGATGCAAGGCACGGAACTTAGCGAGGCGGACATGCAAGGCGCGGCACTCATTCTTGCAAAGATGCAGGGAGCGGACCTCAGCATGGCGAAGATAAAGGGCGCGGACCTCCGTTTTGCAAAGATGCAGGGCGCGGACCTCAGCATGGCGAAGATGCAGGGCGCTAACCTTTTTAGGGCGGAGCTCTCGGAAGTGTCAGAGCTCACCGATGCTGCTCTTCGAGGTGCATCGGTGAGCTCTGTCGATGATATCACGATATCACAACTCCTCCCCTTCCGTTACGACATCTTCGCAGACTCCACCGTGCAACTGCCCGAGGGCGTGTCGCGCCCCGAGCACTGGCATCCCTGCAACGCAGACGATCCGGAAAGACTCGACTACGACGGCTTCGAGACCCGCTGGCGCGACTGGCAACGCTCCATCGGCCAGGACCCCGAGAACCCCGAGTAGCCCAATGCGCCTCCTCCTTGCCCTCCTGCTCCTCGCCCTGCCCGCCGCTGCGGCGGACCTTCCGCCCTTGCCGCCCGAGGACCATGCCCAGTGGCAGGCGATCGGGCGGGTCAATACCAAGGGATATAACCGGCGCGGCATGTGTTCGGGAACGCTCGTCGCGCCCGATCTGGTGCTGACCGCCGCCCATTGCGTCGCCGGGGCCGAGGGCGACCCGCTGCGGCCGGAGCGGCTGCATTTCGTCGCAGGCTGGCTGGGCGGGGACTTTGCCGATCACGCCGCCGTCGCCTCCTATGAGGTGCACCCGCAGGCCTATGCGGGCCACCGCATCGACATCGAGCATGACCTTGCCCTCCTCACCCTCGCGCATCCGCTGGAGGTGACGCCGCTGACGCTGGGGGATGCGCCCGCGCCGCCCTTTGCGGTGATCGGCTATCACGATCTGCGGCCCAACCGGCTTTCGGCGCGCTTTGACTGCGGCGGCGCGCTGGACCATGCGCTGCTGCGCCTGTCGTGCCCGGTGCGGCACGGCAATTCCGGCGGCCCGGTACTGACGCAAACCGACGGCATCTGGCGCATCATCGGCGTCGTGAGCGCCACCAATGCGCAAACCAGCCTCGCGGTGCCGGTGGATCGCTGGCTGAGGGATCGCCTTCCGCACGGCGCCCTCTACACTCCCTGAGCGATTCAGGGCATAACCCGCGCGAGTCGCAGACAAAGAGGATTAGACCGATGCATGACATCCGCGCCATTCGCGAAAACCCCGCCGCCTTTGATGCGGCGCTCTCGCGCCGGGGTGTGGAGAATGCCTCGGCCCCCGTGCTGGCGCTGGACGAAGAGCGCCGCGCCGCGATCCACGCCGCCGAAACCGCGCAGGCGGCGCAGAAGGCCGCCTCCAAGGACGTGGGCAAGGCCAAGGCCAGCGGCGATGAAGCCGAGTTCGAGCGGCTGCGCGCGCTGGTCGCCGAGAAGAAGGCCGAGGTCGCCGAGATGCAGGCCAAGGCCAAGGATCTCGACGCGCAGTTGACCGACATGCTGATGGGCATCCCCAACCTGCCCTATGACGACACGCCCGATGGTGCCGACGAAGACGACAACGTCGAGATCCGCCGCTGGGGTGAGCCGAGGGCGCTTGGCTTCGAAGCCAAGGAGCATTTCGACCTGCCCGCCGTGATCCCCGGCATGGACTTCGAGACCGCCGCCAAACTCAGCGGCTCGCGCTTTGTGGTGCTTTCGGGCGCCGTGGCGCGTGTGCACCGGGCGCTGGCGCAGTTTATGCTCGACACCCACATCGAGGAGAACGGGCTCTCTGAGACCTGGACCCCAGTGCTGGTGCGCGATGAGATGATGTATGGCACCGGCCAGCTGCCGAAGTTCGGCGAGGACAGCTATCAGACCCGCGAGGGCTGGTGGCTGGTGCCCACCGCCGAGGTGACGCTGACCAATATCGTCAACGGGCTGACGGTGGACGAAGGCTATCTGCCGCGCCGCTATGTGGCGCACACCCAATGCTTCCGCTCCGAGGCGGGCTCGGCGGGCCGCGACACTGCGGGCATGCTGCGCCAGCACCAGTTCGAGAAGGTCGAGATGGTCTCGGTGACGCACCCGGACAACAGCCGCGAAGAGCACGATCGCATGACCAAATGCGCCGAGGGCATCCTTGAAAAGCTCGGCCTGCCCTATCGCACCGTGGTTCTGTGCACCGGCGACATCGGCTTTGGCGCGCGCCGCACGCATGACATTGAGGTCTGGCTGCCCGGTCAGAACCAATACCGTGAGATCAGCTCGGTCTCGACCTGCGGCGATTTCCAAGCCCGCCGGATGAACGCGCGCTTCAAGCCCGCCGATGGCGGCAAGCCCGAGTTCCTGCACACGCTGAACGGCTCGGGCCTCGCCGTCGGGCGCTGCCTGATCGCGGTGCTGGAGAACGGCCAGCAAGAGGACGGCTCGGTGGACCTGCCCGAGGCGCTGCACCCGTGGCTGCGCGGCAAGACCCGCATCGCCGCCGACGGCACGTTGGTCTAAGATGATCTGGGTCCGGCCGCTTCTGCTGTTCCTCGCGGCGGTCGCCTTCGCGGCCTCGCCGCTGGTGTTTCCCGGGTTCAACGGGTTCGCGCCGGACGCCTTTCCCGTGCCGCAGATCGACCCGCCGGTGCAACCGGCGGGCTATGCCTTCGCGATCTGGGGGCTGATCTATCTGTGGCTGATCGCGGGCACCGGCTTTGGCCTCTTCCGCCGCTCGGATGATTTCGACTGGATGGATCACCGCGATCCGCTGCTGGTCAGCCTCGCGGTGGGCATCTTCTGGCTGCCGGTGGCGCAGGTCTCGCCGATCGCCGCCACCGCGATGATCTGGGTGATGCTGGTCACCGCGTTGCTGGCCCTGTTCCGCGCCGGTGACATGGATCGCTGGTGGCAAATCGCGCCCATCGCGATCTATGCAGGCTGGCTCTCTGCGGCCTCCTGTGTCTCGGTCGGGCTGCTGCTGTCGGGTTACGGGCTGCTGCCGCAGACCCCGGCGGCGCTGCTGGCACTGGCACTGGCGCTGGCGCTCTCGGTGACCATCCAATACCGGCTGCACCGCGCGCCGCTCTACGGCATCACGGTGATCTGGGCGCTGGTGGCGGTGATCGTCGCCAATACCAGCCCGTTCAACATCGCCGTTGCCGGACTGGCCGCCGCAGGCATCGTGGCCATCCTCGCGCTGCGCGGAACCGACACCGAATAAGCCGGCCGCCTGCCCTTCGCCGACATGAAATCACCCTCACAGGATATCCCGTGAGGGTGTTTTTTATCTGGATGCTGTCGGGGTGTCCTGCGCTCTGGCGGACCCGCCGAATAGCCCCCTCCCTTGCCCGCGCTCGGCTCATTCGAGCCGACTTTGGGCCTGTCAGTCGACCGGGATAATGACGACGGTGGTTCTGATCTCGTAAGGCAGGATTACGATTTCATGCACTTCCGGGTCGTCACCCGAGACCGAGATCTGGGTGGCAGCTTCGCAGATCTTGGCTTCTGCCTCGGTCATGGACCCTGCGTTTTCTTCTGCTGCCATAGCGATTTCATCAGCGATAGCGATGACGAAACCGTCACATTTCACCTGCTTGGTATTTGCCATGGCTGCGCCAGACGCCATCACAAGAACAGCCGCGATTGCGGAAAGATGAGTCAATTTCATTCCAAATACTCCAGATCAATGTGACTCGAAGGTTAACCAGAGCCCTTTAATCTTGCAACCTTCTGTTGCGTAAGGGCGCCAAGCGCACACCTATGCTGCGAGTGCGAAGACGCTCAAAACCGCCTAACTGCACACGCTAAAGGGCCTTTCCGACACGTTCAAAGCCCGGATGGGTTGTCGCACGCAGGCCGCGACTGCGCGGCGGATCCCGCCCGGCATCAAGGTCTGGCATGCATAAAACCCCCAGAAATCGCCTTATATTGAGAATGAAACGGGGATAATATTCCAACAACTTACCACATTATCGCGGCAGTCGCGCGCCGCTATCTCTGCCTCATCAAATGATGCGCCGCCAAACGCGGCCCCGATCTTGGAGAGATACAATGACTAACATCCTGCAATCGCTTGGTTTCGGTTCCACCAACTCGATCCTCACCGCCGCCCTGCTGCTGCGCGTCGCGCTTGGCGCGCTCTTCCTCGCCCACGCTTGGCTGAAGGTCTTCGTCTTCACCCCCACCGGCGCGGCACAATACTTCGCCTCGCTCGGCGTGCCCGGCGTCATGGCCTATGTCACGATCGCCGCCGAGGTCTTGGGCGGTTTTGCGCTCATTGTCGGGTTCCAGACCAGCCTCGTGGCGCTGCTGCTGATCCCGGTACTGCTTGGCGCCGCCATCCTCGCCCACGGTCCGAACGGCTTTTGGTTCACCAATGAAGGCGGCGGCTGGGAATATCCGGCGTTCTGGGCGCTGGCCCTGCTGGTGCAATCGCTGCTCGGCGGCGGCCTGCTGGCCATCACCAAGGGCTGACCCCTTCGCCACCGCAAAACAAAAACGCGAAACAAAAAGCGCCGGAGCCTCCGCTCCGGCGCTTTTCCATGTCCCAAGGGCGCGGCCCTTAGCCCTTCTTTTTGGGCAGCTTGCCGAGGTGCTTTTTCAGCGCACCGGCGTTCTTTTCGCGCTTGCCCTTCCAGGGGTTTTTGTCGCCCTGCCCGCGCAGCGTCAGGCGGATCGGCGTGCCGGGCATGTCAAAGGCCTCGCGCAGCCCGTTCACCAGATAGCGGGTGTAGCTGTCGGGCATATCCTGCGGACGCGAGCACATCACCACGAACCCCGGCGGGCGGGTCTTGGCCTGCGTCATATAGCGCAGCTTGATGCGGCGGCCCTGCGGCGCGGGCGGCGGGTGGCTGGAGACCATGCCTTCGAGCCAGCGGTTGAGCTGGCCGGTCGAGACGCGGCGGTTCCAGGTGGTCCAGGCCTTCATGATCGCCGCGTTCAGACGATCGAGGCCGCGCCCGGTCTTGGCCGAAACGGTGACCAGCGGCGCGCCGCGCAGCTGCGGCAGCAGCCGGTTGAAGGCTTCCTTGAGGTCGCGCAGCTTCTCCTGCTTGTGCTCCTCGACGTCCCATTTGTTGACCGCGATGACCACGGCGCGGCCCTCGCGCTCGGCAAGATCGGCGATGCGCAGATCCTGCTGCTCGAAGGGGATGGCCGCATCGAGCAGAACCACCACCACCTCGGCGAATTTGACCGCGCGCAGACCGTCGGAGACCGAGAGTTTCTCGAGCTTTTCCTGCACCTTTGCGCGCTTGCGCATGCCGGCGGTGTCAAAGATGCGCATGGGCACGCCTTCCCAGTCCATGCGGACCGAGATGGCGTCGCGGGTGATCCCGGCCTCGGGGCCGGTGAGCAGCCGGTCCTCGCCGAGGATCTTGTTGATCAGCGTCGACTTGCCCGCGTTGGGGCGGCCCACCACCGCGATCTGCAGCGGCTTGGTCGCGTTCGGCATCGGCAGCGTGGCCTCGCCGGTCTCCTCGTCGATTTCGTCATCCTCGACATCAAGCTCGACCTCCGGCGCCTCCTCGGCGGCGCGCTCGGCGAAGCCGTCGGCGAGCGGCTGCAGCGCGCTGTAGAGATCGGGCAGGCCCTCGCCGTGCTCGGCGGAAAGCCGGATCGGCTCGCCAAGGCCGAGGCTATAGGCCTCGAGCACACCGGCATCGGCGGCAGAGCCCTCGCCCTTGTTGGCGGCAAGGATCACATGCGCCGAACGCTTGCGCAGGATCTCGGCGAACACCTCATCGGTGGGCGTCACGCCGACGCGGGCGTCGATCATGAACAGGCACACATCGGCCATGTCCACGGCGCGCTCGGTCAGGCGGCGCATGCGGCCCTGAAGGCTCTCGTCGGTGGCTTCTTCCAGACCGGCGGTGTCGATCACGGTAAAGCGCAGATCGCCCAGCTTGCCCTCGCCCTCACGCAGGTCGCGGGTGACACCGGGCTGGTCGTCGACCAGCGCCAGCCGCTTGCCGACAAGCCGGTTGAACAGGGTGGATTTGCCAACGTTGGGGCGGCCGACGATGGCGAGGGAGAATGTCATGGCACGCACCTCTTGCGGATTCAAACCCCGCCTTTAGCGCAAAGCGCGGGCGGGAGAAAGGGATCTCGAACGCGGCCGCCGTAGTTGGGGGGCTCTGCCCCCGGCCGCTGCGCGGCCTCCCCCGGGATATTTCTGCCAAGAGGAAGACGAAGGAGCGCCCCCCCCCTGCTTCTTCTCTTTAAAAATACGCAAATCCCAAAAGCAGACGCCCGCGCCACCCATCGGGGGCAGCGCGGGCGCGGGCCGCATGAGCGCGGGGATTACGTCAGATCGACCGGCAGCAGCGCATCGGGCAGGTTTTGATAGCTGACCGGGCGCAGGAAGCGGCGGATCGACATGGTGCCCACCGAGGTCGCGCCGAAGTTGGTCGAGGCCGGGTAAGGCCCGCCGTGGACCATCGCATCGCAGACCTCGACGCCGGTCGGGAAGCCGTTGACCAGCACCCGGCCCGCCTTGCGCTCGAGCACCGGCATCAGCCGCTGCGCCAGCGCGGTGTCCCCCTCGTCCATATGGAGCGTCGCGGTGAGTTGGCCTTCGAAGCCGCGCGCCAGTTCGTCCATTTCGTCCGGACCCGAAACACGCACCACCAGGCCGAGCGGGCCGAAGACCTCTTCGCCAAGCGCGTGGTCCTGCAGGTAGTTGGCGGCGTCGGTCTCGAAGAGGTTGGGCAGCGCGTTGCGGCCTTCGCTGTCGGTGACCAGCACCGGCTTCACGGCGTTGCGGCCATCGAAGCGCGACTTGCCGTCCTTATAGGCCTGCGCGATGCCATCGGTGAGCATGCACTGGGTGGTCACGCCCTTCAGCGCCTCGGCAGCCGCGGCCACGAAAGCGTCGCCCTCGGGGCCGGTCTCGACCACCGCGATGCCGGGGTTGGTGCAGAACTGGCCGGCGCCCATGGTGAGCGAGCCCGCCCAGCCGGTGCCGATGTCAGCGCCGCGCGCTTTCATCGCCTCGGGCAGCAGGAACATCGGGTTCACCGAGCCCAGCTCGCCGAAGAAGGGGATCGGCACATCGCGCTGCGCGCAGAGATCAAACAGCGCGCGGCCGCCGCCAAGCGAGCCGGTGAAGCCCACGGCGTTGATCAGCGGGTGCTGCACCAGCGCCTGACCGACGTCGCGCTTACCACCCTGCACCAGCGAGAAGACGCCCTTGGGCATGCCGGTCTTTTCGATCGCGGCGAGGATCGCCTCGGCGACGATCTCGCCGGTGCCGGGGTGCGCGCCGTGGCCTTTGACGACCACCGGGCAGCCCGCGGCCAGCGCAGCCGCGGTGTCACCGCCCGCGGTGGAGAACGCCAGCGGGAAGTTCGAGGCACCAAAGACGGCAACCGGGCCGATCGGGCGCTGCACCAGTTTGATGTCGGGGCGCGGCAGCGGCTGGCGATCGGGCAGAGCCTCGTCGTGGCGGATGTCGAGATAATCGCCCTTCAGGATGTGCTCTGCGAACAGGCGCAGCTGGCCGGTGGTGCGACCGCGCTCGCCCTGCAGGCGGCCTTCGGGCAGGCCGGTTTCCTGCGTGCCGATCTCGGTGATCGCATCACCGCGCGCTTCGATCTCATCGGCGATGGCGTTCAGAAACTCGGCGCGGGCCGCGCGGGTGGTGTAGCCATAGGTCCAGAAGGCTTCCTCGGCCGCCTTGCAGGCCTGATCGACCAGCTCGGGCGTGCCGACCGAATACTCATGGCTGGGGCCATGCGCGGGTTCGGAGGCGAAGGTGGTCTCGCCTGCCACCCACGCGCCGGCGATCAGGTGTTTGCCATGGGGGGTGAACACGGATTTGTCGAGCATCGAAATATCCTCTGTGTTTGCGCAGCCCCTCCCGGGCCGCGCTTGGATTCGGAAATGGTATACCAGCATCGGACGGAGGGACGTCAAGCGCGGCAACCCGCAATCGGCCTCTGCGGAAGCTGTTCGCCCGTGGGGGCAGCGGGCTGACGTCGGGTGCGCGGGCGCTGTGCAGGCCGCGACTAAGGGACCTGACTATGCTTCGCAAAGGGCCGCAGACGCAGGAAGGCGGCCCCCTTTGCGGGAACCGCCCTCCTCGTCGTGCTTCTTCTGCGCACGGAAGTCTTGCGTCCTTCCGGGCCCGTGGCCGGATCGGGTCGCTCGGGTCTAGCGCGACTTCCTGTCATGCTCCTGTTCGCTTTCACTCGTCAGGGCAAAGATCAGGACCGCGATTATGATAAGAGCGGCCAACCCGACGATAAAGATATCGATGGTCATGGCTGTCTCCTTTTGCGCTTGTCATGAGAACGCGGCAGCGCAGCGCCGGTTCCGGAACAGAATGTCGCATATCCGTGTTAAGATTTCGGAACCCAAGGAAAGGCGAAAACATGCTCATCTCGCTCTCGGACCTGCTCACATGGCGCCTCACGGGGGGCGAGCGCGATTTTGTGTTGCAGGACCTGCTGTTCGATCCCGACGGGCGCAAGCTGGCCTGGGCCATCGTCTCGCCCGCCGGTTTCGGTGCCGCCGAGCGGCTGCTGGTGACCGCGTCTTCGCTGGGGCTGCCCGAGGCACATGACCGCAGCCTGCCACTGCATGTCACCGATGGCGAGCTGCAGCGCGCGCCGCGCATGGCGGGCGGGCGCGAGGATATGCTGGCACTGATGGCGACCATGCCGCCGCTGGTGGTGGGGCCCTTCGGCTCGCCGCATGCGCCGCTGCCCGCCGGCGCCCTTCCCGAGGCTGAGACCGACCCGCGCTGGGAGGCGGCGCTGGAGCGCTATGAGAGCCTTGCGGATTGGATCGGCAAGCCGGTGTTCGGACGCGACGGCGAGGCGGGCAGCGTCAGCGACCTTCTGTATGAGGCGCAGACCGGGCGGCTTAGCCATATCGTCGTGGACAACGGCAAATTCTTTGGTCACGAGCGCCGGGTCGTGCCGATCTTCGAAATGGTCACCCATGCGGATGCCGATCACGGCGGCCATATCGTGCTGGACCTGCCGCTGGCGCAGATCGAGACGGCGCCACCGGTGGCCGATATGATCAGCGGCTGAGCGCCGCGCTTCAGCGGTCGAAGAACTGCGGCAGCGCCGCATCGGCCTCGGCGGCGTCCAACTGGCATTGGGCGTCGCGGCGGGCACGGGCGGCGGCCACCAGCGCGCGGAAAAGGCGCCGGTGCGCGCGGCGGTAGACGAGGTATTCAGGGTGCCATTGCACCCCCAGCGCAAAAGGATCGCTCAGCCGCTCGACCGCCTGCACCATGCCGCCATCGTCGCGCCCCGCGACGCGCAGCCCGTCGCCGAGCCGGTCCACCGCCTGCGAGTGCAGCGCATTGACCCGCAGACAGTCGGTGCGCGCGGTATGGGCCAGCAGCGTTTCCGAAAGCACATCCACCTTCTTGCGCGGCAGCACCGTGCGATAGCGCCGCGACGGGTGCACCGCATAGGCATCCGCGTGCAGCGTGCCGCCGAGCACCACGTTGAGCATCTGCGCCCCGCGGCAAATTCCCAAGATCGGCATGTTGCGCTCGAACGCGCCGCGCAGGACGCCCTGTTCCAGCGCGTCGCGTTCCGGATCAAGCCGCACGTCAAGCTGCAGCTCGCCGCCATAAAGCGTGGGTTCGATGTCGTCGCCGCCGCCGATGACCACACCATGCACGCCGTCGAGATCGACCTCGCGCCGCCCGGTCTGCCAGCGCAGCGCGCGGCCACCCGCCAGCCAGACGGCGAAGGCCATGAAGGGAAAGACCCGCCAGCCCGACCTGCGCGAGACGGTGACCCCGATCAGAGGTCGCACAGCCCTGCCCCTTGCAGCATCCGCTCGACCCGATAGGACCAGTCGAGGCGGATCGAGGTCAGCGCGTCGCGGTGGTCGCGCCATGCCGCGCAGAGCCGCTCCAGCAAATCGGCATCGCCCGCAACGGTTTCCACCAGCACCCAGCGGTTCCATTCGGTCGCGAGGGTCCAGCCCTTCTCGTCGATGCGGCAGTCGGGCAGACGCCAATGGTAGGTCGGGCGCGGCGAGACCAGTTCCATGTCGACCGCTTTGGCCACTTTCTCCTCGTCGAGATGGGCAAAGAGGCACAGCATGTCGAGCGAGTGGTTTCGCGACGGCGCAAGCTCGAGGTAGGTGTCGATAAGCGCGTCCATCGTCGCGGGCGGCTTTTCGGCGGCCAGACGGTCGACGAGCGCGCGCGGATAGGGCGCGACCCATGTCATCACGCGGCGCGAGAAATCGGTGCCCGCGACGCGCTTGATGTAATCTTCGAGCAGCGCGTGGGCGGTGATCACCGGCATCACGTCGGCATAGTCGGTCGACACGACCTCGGGGTTGAAATGCACCCCGAAGGCCGACAGCACGCCGGTGCCAGTGCCCTCGGCCCCGGCCTCGCGCAGCGCCTGAATGGCGCGGTCGAACTCGGCGATCTGCGGAACTTCCAGCGGGTCCGAGACGATCTCGACCGGCACAACTGCGCGCGCCAGATCGCGGATCTGCCCGCCGACACCGTCATGGTCGAGCCGTTCCAGCGGCTGGCTGTCGAGATAGACCTCGAAATCCCCCATGCCGCCGCCTTCGACCACCCAATGGCCGCGCTTTTCCTCGCGGGCGCTGCCGCCCAATTGTTTGACGAGGATGCGCGCCACCTGCGCCTCGGTGAGGCCAGAGAACTCGATCTCGACGCCGATGCGGCGCGGTTTGCCTTCGGCGGTTTTGGGCCGCGGCAGCGGCAAAGGCTCGGTCAGATCAGTAGTCCGGGACATTGGGCATCCCCGTTGGAGTGGTTGGATCAGGGGTGAAATCTACCAGCGCGAAGTTGATGTAGACACGGTATTCGCCGGTCTCTGTGTGATGCTGCTCGAGCGTGCCGCCCAGCTGCGTCGCGAAGGCCATCATCAGTTTCGAGCCCAGCCCGGCGGGCTCGCCGCGCATGCCCTGCGGGACCGCCTCTTCGGCTTCGGCCCTGCTGTTTTGGGTCGAGGAGTTCAGTACCTCAAGCTCGGCCCGGCCGGCGGCCAAGCGGGCCAGACGGATCGATACGCGGGTGATGCCATCGGCCCCAGGGGTGGCGTATTTCATCGCATTGGTCATCGCCTCGGCGGTGAGCAGCGACAGCGGCACCGCCTGATCGGGCACCGCCTCGATATCGTCGGCAGAGACCGTCAGATTGACCCGCCGCCCGCTGACCTCGGACATCTGCTCCATCTGCTGGACCAGATCCTTGAGCAGCGCACCGGCGTTCACATGACCAAGGTCTTCGGTCTGATAGAGATTGCGGTGAATGGTGGCGAGGCTGCGCACCCGGTCCTGCAGGCGATGCAGGATGGCGCGGGTCTCGTCGCTGCGCGACTGGCGGATCTGCATGTTCATGATCGAGGAGATGAGCTGCAGGTTGTTCTTCACCCGGTGGTGGACTTCCTTGAGAAGAATGGTCTTTTCGCGCAGCGCGTTTTCCTGCTGCGCCTCGTCGCGCAGGATCGCATCGGCCATGTCGAGGAAATCGTCTTCCATATCCGCAAGCTCGGCGGGCATCGCCTCGTCACGGATCGCAGGCACCCGGCGCGACAGCGCGAAGGCGCGCATCCGCCGCGACAGGCGCTTGATATGGCGGATCACCAACCGGTTGACGGCAAGGAAGGCGACGATCACCGAGGCCGCCCACATCAGGAACGGCAGAGCGGCGGCCATAACCGCCAGCCCATCGACACTGATCGCCTGCGCCTCGGCGTTCTTGCGGCTCCAAACGCCGACGGCGTGGATCATCCCCGGCACCAGCGGCGCGGCGGCGTAGACGCGCGTCTCGCCGTCGGCGCTGCGTGCGGCAAAGCTCTGGGATTTGGCGCCAATCAGGCTTTGCAAATCCAGATCCGCGGGAAGCAGCCCCTCGACGTCCTCCACCTCTTCGCGGGAGGTGAGGATTTCGCCATGCTCGTTGATGGTGATGAGATCGTCGAAATCGGACGGCCCGCCTTCGCCGTGGCCGCGTGGAAGCAGCACTGAAGGTACCGACAAAAGCACGTGACCGGCCAGCTCTCCGCCGACGAAATAGGGCTGCGCGACAACGATCACCGACCGCTGCGAGATCGGACCGTAGGTGTTGAGCCATGCGGTGGCACCCGGCTCGTCGACGATGCGCTGCAGGCGCGGATATTCCGCCGCGGTCATGGGAACGCCGCGCGAATTGCACGAGACGTCGCCATCGAGCGTCATGATCCCGGCAAAGGAATAACCCGGCGAGGCACCGAGATAGGCCGCCAGCCGGTCCGAGCACTGCTCTGTATCTTCGAGCCGCTGGCCCAAGGTGGCGCCGAGCGCCTGCGCCCCGCCCTGCGCGCGCAGGATCGTCTCGCGCTCGCCAAGCGCGGCGGCTTCGGTCAGCGCAACGAGGCTGAGCTGAGAGCGCAGACGCGTCTCTTCGGCCAGCTTGCTGGTTTGGAAATAAGCGACGACGCCGATGGGTACGAGGGCCAGCGACAGGAACAGAATGATCCGAGCGGCAAGACCTGTCGGCCTGCGTTGCCACACGCCGCCTGCAAGTGATTTCATGACACCTCTATCCGCTCTGCCCGCCTGCCGGTCCGGTGCGATCCATGCCACGCCGTATCCCGGGTCGTTGAACCGGCGCCATCATCGGGCGCCGGTGGTTTTCCTTGAAGGGCGCTTTAGCCCAGTGCTCCGCTGGGACGCGCGCCCGAGACCACGGCCATCGTGGCTTGGTCGGTCAGTTCGAGCCGGTCGTGCTCGTCAAGCTCCAGCAGTTCTGCCAGACGCGCCCGTGCGCGGTTCACCCGGCTCTTGATCGTGCCCACCGCAACGCCGCAGGTCTCGGCGGCTTCTTCATAGGCAAAGCCCTGCGCGCCAACGAGGATCAGCGCTTCGCGCTGTTCGTCGGTCAGCTTGGCGAAGGCGCGGCGGAAGTCGTTCATCTGCAGACGACCGTCATGCGCCGGCTTTTCCGACAGGCTTTCGGTAAAGACCCCTTCGGCATCCGACACCTCGCGCCCGGCCTTGCGGCGGTTCGAGTAATAGGTGTTGCGAAGGATGGTGAAGAGCCAGGCGCGCATGTTGGTGCCTTGCTCGAATGTGTTGATCTTGGTCCACGCCTTGACCAGCGTGTCCTGCACCATGTCGTCGGCCAGCGCAGAATTGCGGGTCAGCGAAAAAGCGAAGGCGCGTAGCGCCGGAAGGTGATCGACGATCTCGTCACGAGGATCGGAACTCATGCATTGTCCCCGCCTTGGGTGCCACCGTTATCGTCCTGCGCGCGCAGCTGCGCGATCAGGTCGAGGAACCGGTCGGGAACTTTCTCTTCAAGCATGTCCTGATAGACCCGCCGAAGATTTTCGTCGATGACCTCTGCCTCTTTGGTATTGCGCCGCGATTGTGTCATTGCCGCCGTTCGATCCTTGCCTTTGCAGAGGGGAATTTCTGCATCTATCTTTGCCGTATCAGGGAACCAATGCCGAGGTCCGGCGTTTGGTTCCCGAGAAAAGCGAAAAAAAGGACGTATTCATGACACAGGGCGATTTGGGCCAGACCATCGGCGCGGTCCTTCCCTATCTCCGTCGTTACGCGCGCGCGCTGACCGGCAGTCAGACCACAGGCGACAATTATGCAGCGGCGACCCTGGAAGCGATCCTTGCGGACCGCGAAGGCATTTCCTCCGCATCCTCGCCGAAGGTCGGCCTGTTCCACGTGTTCCACGGCATCTGGGCAAGCACCGGCGCGCCCGTCACCGATGAGGCGACCGGCCCGCTTGCCAAAGCGCAGTCCCGCCTCTCGAAGCTGACCGCGAACAGCCGCGAGGCGCTGCTTCTGCACACGATCGAAGAGTTTACGCTCCCCGAGGTTGGCGAGATCATGCAGATCTCCGAGGCCGAGGTGACCGAACTGGTGAACCTTGCGCGTCAGGAAATGGCAGATGCGGTCACTGGCCGCGTGCTGATCATCGAGGACGAGGCGATCATCGCCATGGATCTCGAAAGCATCGTCGCCGATCTGGGCCACCGCGTCACCGGCGTTGCACGCACCCGCGCCGCCGCAGTGGAATTGGCGCAGCAAGAGACCCCCGATCTGGTTCTGGCCGACATCCAGCTGGCCGACAATTCCTCGGGCATCGACGCGGTGAACGACATTCTTGGTGCGCTGGGGGATCGCCCGGTGATCTTCATCACCGCCTTCCCCGAGCGTCTGCTTACCGGCGAGCGCCCGGAACCGGCTTTCCTGATCTCCAAGCCTTACTCGGAAGAGCAGGTTCGTTCGGCGGTCAGCCAGGCGATGTTCTTCTCGTCGACGGAAACCCTTAAGGCCTGATCCAGAGCTCGGTCCCGGCGCCGCCCACCGGCCCCTGATCATCGGCCCTGCGATCATTGAAAACCCCGCCCTGTTTGGCGGGGTTTTCTTTTTGTGGCAAAGCCTTGCGGCAAAGACCTGATGCGATGAGAGAAAAGCGTGGGCGGCGGGATGCGCCGCCCATCTGCGATCAGGTCTTGCGTACGAACCGCATGATCAGCGTCACCACGAAAAGCACAAGGAAGATGAAGAACAGCACCTGTGCGATGCCCGCCGAGGCGGAAGCGATGCCGCCAAAGCCGAAGAGTGCGGCCACGATGGCGACGACGAAGAAGAGAAGTGCCCAGTAAAGCATTGAAGTTTCCTCCTAAAGTTCAGTCGATGATCAAACCGTGGCGCGGCTCGATTTCGGGCCCGCGATCAGCCAGATGATGAAGCCCAGCACCGGCAGGATGATGATGAGCAGCGTCCAAAGCACCTTGGCGCCAGTGCTGGCGCTGGAGCCGAGCACCGAGACGATGGCCCAGATATCCAGAACCAAAACGATGAAGCCGCCGATACCTGCAAATTCCATGACGTGATCTCCTTTTCTCGTAACGGCAGGCACATCTTGCCAGCCCGGTGCCCGAGGGCTCCGGCCCCGCGGAGCAAACTCCGCGTGATCCGTCTTGCTACATGATCGTCCGGTCCGGTCCCGCGCCCTGCGCCTCGCCGTTCCGTCTCATGTCAAGAACCCGCAATGTGGAAAAAGGTTCCGCGCGGCCTCACGGTTGCGCGAGAGCCGCCCGGTGCAATCGCCGGGCGGCTCTTTGGTTAGCGTTCTTTGGTCAGCTTGGCCGATCAGGCGAAGCTGGGCAGCCAGAGCACGATCGCCGGGAAGGCCACCAGCAGCGCGATGGTCACCGCGTCCGCGATGAAGAACGGCGTCACGCCGCGGAACACATCCTGCACCGACAGTTCGGGCCGCACGCCCGCGACCACGAAGCAGTTGAGCCCGATGGGCGGGGTGATCAGGCAGAACTCGGCCATCTTCACCACGAGAATGCCAAACCAGATGGCGCACATTTCAGACGACATGCCAAAGGCGCTCTCGGCGGCCGAGACCCCCTCGCCCCCGTTCAGCGCCATCACCGCCGGGTAGACCACCGGCAGGGTCAGCAGCAGCATGCCGATGGCGTCCATGAACATCCCCAGCACCGCATAGGCGAGCAGGATGCAAACGAGGATCATCAGCGGCGGATAGTGCAGCGAGGTGATCCAGTCGGCGAAGGCACCCGGAAGATCGGCGAACCCCAGAAAGCGCACATAGATCAGCACACCCCAGATAATGGTGAAGATCATGATCGCCAGCTTCGCGGTCTCGATCAGCGCATCCTTCAGCTCTCGCCAGCGCATGCCGCGCAGCAGGGCCATCAGAAAGACGATGAACGCGCCCACCGCGCCGCCCTCTGTCGGCGTGCCCCAAGCGTCGCCGAAGGGGTTGTAGACGAAGAAGATGATGATCACGACCACCGCCACGATCGGCAGCGCCGGCGGCAGCGAGGCGAAGCGCTGGCGCCACGTGAAGCCGCGCACCGGCGGGCCGAAGTTCGGCAGCGCCAGCGCCAGCCCGATGATCAGCATGGCGTAGATCACCGCCGAGAAGACCCCCGGCACGAAGCCCGCCAGCAAGAGCTTGCCCACGTCCTGTTCGACGATGATCGCGTAGATCACGAGGATCGCCGAGGGCGGGATGAGGCTGGCCAGCGTGCCGCCCGCCGCCACGACCCCCGCCGCAAAGCGCTTGTCGTAGCCGATCTTCAGCATCTCGGGGATGGCGATGCGGGCAAAGACCGCCGCTGTTGCCACGCTTGCGCCCGAAACGGCGGCAAAACCTGCGGTGGCGAAGACGGTCGAGACCGCCAGTCCTCCGGGCACCCACGCCAGCCAGCGTTTCGCCGCCTCGAAGAGCGCCTTGGTCAGCCCGGCGTAATAGGCCAGATACCCGATGAGGATGAAGGTGGGGATGAGGCTGAGCGCCTGACTGGCCACCTTGCCGTGCGGCACTTGACCGGCGGTCTTGATGGCAACGGTGACGGCCCAGCCGATTTGTTCGGGGTCATAGCCTTTCTTCGACCAGAACACCCACCACAGGCCGACGAGCCCGGCAAGCCCCGCGGCAAAGGCCACGCGCATGCCCAGCACCACCAACAAAAAGAGGCCAGCGGTGACCCAAAGTCCGATCTCGATGGAACTCATGCGTCATGCCCCTGAATATGTTCTGCCTCGGCCGCGGCCTGTTCGGCGACGCTCTGCACCAGCGGCACGGCCACCGGGTTGTCGAGCCCAAGAATAAACGCCCGCAGATAGCCCCAGAACTGCAGCACCAGCCGCAGGCACATGACCGAAAACGCCACCGGCACGATCAGCTTGGCCGGCCAGAGCGGCAGGCCCAGATCAATAGTGCTGTCACGCGACCACATCGGCTTGGTCAGATCGAAACTGCGGTCGAAATGCGCCCAAGACCCCCAGACCAGCGCCACCATAAGCAGCAGGATCGCCAGCGTGGTGATCATCTCGGCCAGCCACAGCGGACGGCCCTTCAACTGCCCGACGAGGATGTCCATGCGGATGTGCCCGCCCTGTCGCTGCACGTAAGAGATGCCGAGGATCGCGATCAACGGCATCGCCATCTCGATCCAATCGACATAGCCGCGCAGCGGCATGTTGAAGAAGTTGCGCCCCACGACCGAGACCACCGCCAGCACCATCAGCGCGAAGGCCCCGAGCCCGGACACGAAGGCAAAGCCCCGCTCCAGATGCTCGAGCCCCCGGTCGAGGCGCGACAGCAGCGAGTCGTCGGAAAGCACCGCGGATGCTCCGGCCATCTGTCCCCCTGTCCCTTTCTCGGCCCCTCAGGACCGCTGCGTTCAAGGCCCCTTGGGACCTCTGCGTTCAAAAAAGCCGCCCCGTCACGCGGGGCGGCCCAAAGCGGTCCTCGCCGCGATCAGTTTCCGGCCTTGGCCTCGGCCAGCGTCGAGGTCACCAGATCGTAAAGCTCCTGCGCCGGCAGGCCCTGCCCGCTCATCTCTTCGATCCATGCGGTGTGGATGGGCTTGGCAACTTCAGCGAATTTCGCCAGTTCCTCGTCGGAGTAGACGACTTTCTCGACACCCTTCTCATCGAGCACGCCGTCCCATTTGGCCAGCAGCTTGCCGTAGGTCTCGATGTAATAGTCGAGCGCTTCCTCGACCGAACTGTCGAGCGCCTCGCGCTCTTCGTCCGACAGCATGTCATAGGCGTCGATGTTCACCACCACCGGGCAGTTCACCGTGCCGGGGTTGAGATTGGCGGTCCACCAGTCGGCCTCGTTGATCGTGCCAAAGCTGAGATGCGCGTGCTGCGCGAAGCTGACGGTATCGACCACGCCCGCTTCCATCGCCTGATAGGCCTCGGTCGCGGTCACCGAGGTGGGCACGGCGCCGACAGATTCAAACGCGCGGCCAATGCCGCCGGTGGCGCGCACGCGCATGCCGTCGAAGCTTTCGAGCGTGTCCCGCGCATCGCCGGTGCCCACGATGTTGTACTGCGGCATCGGCGTGGTCATCAGCAGCTTGGCGTTCCATTGCGCCATCTCTTCGGCGACCGCCGGATGCGCGTAGACGGCGCGGCTCACCGCCCGCTCCTGCTCCAGCGTCTCGACCCCGAGGAACGGCAGTTCCAGCACGGTGATCGCGCGGTTCTTGTCGGGGTGATAGCCGGCGCAGAACTGCGCCATCTCGAACGCACCGATCGAGATGCCGTCGAGGTTCTCGGTGTTCTTGCTGAGGCCGCCGTAAGAGATGTTCATGGTGAACTCGCCGCCGGTCTTCTCCTCGACCAGCTCGGCGATCTTATGCACGTGCTCGGTGAACTCGCGGCGCTTGCCCCAGAGCGAGACGTTCCATTCCGTCGCCATGGCCTCGGTTGCAAATGCCGCGGTGAGTGCGGCCACGCTGAGCGTGGTCGTAAGATGTTTCATGATTTCCTCCCGTTGTGGCGGAACTTCGGGCCGCCTTGCCGCTTATGCTTAGCCAAAGCGCTTCACGGCGCAACCCTCCCTGCCCTAACGTCACCTTGAGGGGCGAGTCGCTGGACGGCATGCGCCTTCGCGGTGAGCCCGCAGCTTAGGCGCAAACATGGTATACCATGGCACACTGCATCAGATTGTCACACCCACGGTTGGGGATTGCTGCTCTCTGAGCCGCCGCAAGCGCGCCCTTGCGACGTTGCGTCAGTTCGTTGGAATGCAATATGTTTCCGGCCTACGGGCAAAGATTTTTACAAAATGCTGCACTGCAGGGCAAATGATTTACAAAAAAAATCTTAGTTTACTGTGCCTTATTCAAATATTTTCGATCTGGGGTATGATCCTTGTCAGGGATGGACAGTGTCGCACGGCGACATGGAAGAGAATGGACCTAGGGAGGACCTCATGAAAGACGACGCCCAGACTGCGCCCACCGGGACCTATGCCCCGTCCGAGGAGTTCGCCGAGAACGCTCTGATCGGCGCCGAGCAATACGACGAGATGTACGCGCAATCGGTTTCGGACCCGGATGGGTTCTGGGCCGCGGCGGCGCAGCGTCTGGAGTGGATGGCGCGGCCGACGAAGATCAAGAACACCTGCTTTGACTTCGGCAAGGTCGACATCAAGTGGTTCGAGGACGGCGTGCTGAACGTCGCGCACAACTGCATCGACCGCCACCTGCCCGAGCGCGCCAACCAGACTGCCATCATCTTCGAGCCCGACGAGCCTTCGGACCCGGCCCAGCACATCACCTATGCCGAGCTTTACGACAAGGTGAACCGCATGGCCAACGTCCTGCTCTCGCAGGGTGTCATGCGCGGCGACCGCGTCGTCATCTACCTGCCGATGATCCCCGAGGCCGCCTATGCCATGCTGGCCTGCGCGCGCATCGGCGCCATCCATTCCATCGTCTTCGCCGGCTTTTCGCCCGACGCGCTGGCCAACCGCATCAACGATTGCGGCGCCAAGATCGTCATCACCTCGGACACCGCGCCGCGCGGCGGCCGCCGCACCGCGCTGAAATCCAACACCGACGCAGCCCTCCTGCACTGCTCGGACAAGGTGCGCTGCCTCGTCGTCAAACACACCGGCGACCAGACCAGCTGGATCGACGGGCGCGATGTAGACGTGAAAGCGCTGATGGAAACCGCCGGCCCCGACTGTCCGCCGCGGCCGATGAATGCCGAAGATCCCCTTTTCATCCTTTACACCTCGGGCTCGACCGGCAAGCCCAAGGGGGTTGTGCACACAAGTGGTGGATATTTGGTTTACGCCGCCCTCACCCATGAGATCGTGTTCGATTACCACGAGGGCGACGTCTATTGGTGCACCGCCGACGTGGGCTGGGTCACCGGGCATTCCTACATTGTTTACGGGCCCTTGGCCAATGGCGCCACGACGCTGATGTTCGAGGGCGTGCCGACCTATCCCGACGCCAGCCGGTTCTGGCAGGTTTGTGAAAAACACAAAGTAAATCAGTTCTACACCGCCCCCACCGCGATCCGCGCGCTCATGGGCCAAGGTGACGATTTCGTAACCAAATGCGATCTATCCTCGCTCAAGCTGCTGGGCACCGTGGGCGAGCCGATCAACCCCGAGGCCTGGAACTGGTACAACGACAAGGTCGGTCAGGGCCGCTGCCCGATCGTTGACACCTGGTGGCAGACCGAAACCGGCGGCCACCTGATGACCCCGCTGCCCGGTGCGCATGCCACCAAGCCGGGCGCGGCGATGAAGCCTTTCTTCGGCGTGCAGCCGGTGGTGCTCGAGCCCACCTCGGGCGTCGAGATCTCCGAGCGTCCGACCGAGGGCGTGCTGGCGATCAAGGACAGCTGGCCGGGCCAGATGCGCACCGTCTGGGGCGACCACGAGCGTTTTGAGCAGACCTATTTCCAGCAGTACAAAGGCTATTACTTCTCGGGCGACGGCTGCCGCGCCGATGAGGATGGCGACTATTGGATCACCGGACGGGTCGACGATGTGATCAACGTCTCGGGCCACCGCATGGGCACCGCCGAGGTGGAAAGCGCGCTTGTGGCCCACGCCAAGGTCGCCGAGGCCGCCGTGGTCGGCTACCCGCATGCGGTGAAGGGTCAGGGCATCTATTGCTACATCACTCTGATGAACGGCATCGAGCCCAGCGAGGAGCTCAAGAAAGAACTCCGCACCTGGGTGCGCACCGAGATCGGCCCGATCGCCAGCCCCGACCTCATCCAATGGGCCCCCGGCCTGCCAAAGACCCGCTCGGGCAAGATCATGCGCCGCATCCTGCGCAAGATCGCCGAGAACGACTATGGCGCGCTTGGCGACACCTCCACCCTCGCCGATCCCTCGGTCGTCGATGACCTCATCGAAAACCGCGCCAACAAAGGGTGAGCGAGATGGACGGACAGACCTTGACCCGCGCCCCCGTGCTTATTCTTCTCGGCCCTCCGGGGGCCGGGAAAGGCACCCAAGCCCGCAAGCTCGAAGAGACATACGGGCTGGTTCAGCTCTCGACTGGCGATCTGCTGCGCGCCGCCGTGGCGCAGGGCACCGAGGCCGGCAAAGCCGCCAAGGCGGTGATGGACGCCGGCGGGCTGGTGAGCGATGAGATCGTCATCGCCATCCTGCGCGACCGTATTAAGGCGCCCGACTGCGCCAGCGGCGTGATCCTCGACGGCTTCCCGCGCACCACCGTGCAGGCCGAGGCGCTGGATGCGCTGCTGGCCGAAAGCGGGCAGAAGATCAATGCGGCGATCAGCCTTGAGGTGGATGATGCTGCCATGGTGGACCGAATCTCGGGCCGCTACACCTGCGCCGCCTGCGGCGAGGGCTATCACGACACGTTCAAGACGCCCAAGGAGGCGGGCGTCTGCGACAGCTGCGGCGGGACAGAGATGAAGCGCCGTGCCGATGACAAGGCGGAAACGGTGGCCTCGCGTCTCGAGGCCTATCACGCCCAGACCGCGCCGCTGATCGGCTACTACGAAGGCAAAGGCGCCCTGAGCCGCATCGACGCAATGGGCAAGATCGAGGAGATCGCCGCCGGGCTCGGCGCGATCGTCGAAAAAGCGACGGGCTGAGCCGTCGGAGGCCGCTCAAAGGAGGGGCGGCCGCATTTTCAGGAGGAGGAACCGCCATGGCGGATCAATCAACGCACCATACGCATGGCGCCGAAGAGGCCGGCAAGGCCTACTGGTCGGCCAACCTGCGTCTCATCTTCATCAGCCTGATCATCTGGGCGGTCTGCAGCTTCGGCTTCGGCATTCTGCTGCGCCCGATGCTCTCGGGCATCTCGGTCGGCGGCTCGGACCTCGGGTTCTGGTTCGCCCAGCAGGGCAGCATCATCGTCTTCCTGGCACTGATTTTCTTCTACGCCTGGCGGATGAACAAGCTCGACCGTGAATACGGCGTGGACGAGGAGTAAGGCGCCATGGATCAGTTTACCATCAACCTGCTGTTCGTGGGCGCGTCCTTCGCGCTCTACATCGGCATCGCGATCTGGGCCCGCGCGGGCTCCACATCGGAATTCTACGCCGCCGGACGCGGCGTGCACCCGGTCACCAACGGCATGGCGACGGCGGCGGACTGGATGTCGGCGGCCTCTTTCATCTCGATGGCGGGCCTCATCGCCTTCACCGGCTATGACAACTCGACCTACCTGATGGGCTGGACCGGCGGCTACGTGCTGCTGGCGCTGCTGCTCGCGCCCTATCTGCGCAAGTTCGGCAAATTCACCGTCTCCGAGTTCATCGGCGACCGGTTCTACTCGCCCACCGCGCGTCTGGTGGCCGTGATCTGCCTGATCATCGCCTCGACCACCTATGTGATTGGCCAGATGACCGGCGTTGGCGTGGCCTTTGGCCGCTTCCTCGAGGTGGATAGCACCACCGGCCTGCTGATCGGCGCGGTGATCGTGTTCGCTTACGCCGTGTTTGGCGGCATGAAGGGCGTGACCTACACGCAGGTGGCACAATACTGCGTGCTGATCCTCGCCTATACAATCCCGGCGATCTTCATCTCGCTGCAACTGACCGGCAACCCGATCCCCGCGCTTGGCCTCTTTGGCACCGAGCAGGCCACCGGCACGCCGCTGCTGCAGACGCTTGACCAGATCGTCACCGATCTCGGCTTTGGCGAATACACCGCGCACAATGGCGACACGTTCAACATGGTGCTCTTCACCCTGAGCCTGATGATCGGCACCGCCGGCCTGCCCCACGTCATCATGCGCTTCTTCACCGTTCCCAAGGTGGCGGACGCACGCTGGTCGGCGGGCTGGGCCCTGGTGTTCATCGCCCTGCTCTACCTGACGGCCCCGGCCGTGGGCGCCATGGCACGCCTCAACATCACCCAGCAGTTCTGGCCTGAAGGCGCTGCCGGTCAGGCGGTGTCGGTGGAAACCATCGAGAGCGATCCCGCCTACGACTGGATGCAGACATGGCAGCAGACCGGCCTTCTGGGCTGGGAAGACAAGAACGGCGATGGCCGTATCCAGTACTACAACGACGAGAACCCGGCGATGGAAGAGCGCGCCGCGGCAGAAGGCTGGACCGGCAACGAGCTGACCAACTTCAACCGTGACATCCTCGTGCTCGCCAACCCCGAGATCGCCAACCTGCCGGGCTGGGTGATCGGCCTTGTCGCAGCGGGCGGCCTTGCCGCGGCGCTTTCGACCGCAGCCGGTCTTCTGCTCGCCATTTCCTCGGCGGTCAGCCACGACCTCATCAAGGGTCAGATCAACCCGGCCATTTCGGAAAAGGGTGAACTGATGTCGGCCCGCGTCGCCATGGCCGTGGCCATCGCCGTCGCAACCTGGCTGGGCATGAATCCCCCTGGCTTCGCGGCGCAGACCGTGGCGCTGGCCTTCGGCCTTGCGGCAGCCTCGATCTTCCCGGCGCTGATGATGGGCATCTTCTCGAAGGTGAACAACAAGGGCGCCGTGGCGGGTATGGTCACCGGTCTGGTGGTCACGCTGATCTACATCTTCCTGCACAAGGGCTGGTTCTTCATCCCCGACACCAACAGCTACACCGACGCCGATCCGCTGCTTGGCACCATCAAGTCGACCTCGTTCGGCGCGGTGGGAGCACTGGTGAACTTCGCGGTGGCCTTCACGGTCTCGGCAATGACCAAGCCGATCCCGCAGGAAATCTCCGAGCTGGTGGAAAGCGTGCGCGTGCCGCGCGGTGCCGGTGCGGCGCAAGATCACTGATCCTTGAGCGGTCGGGGCATGGGCGCTGCGGCGCCCATGCACTATGCAAATCTCCCGCCCCGCGCTATGCCGGGGCGGGATTTTTCTTAACGATACGCACCTGCGGAGCCGCAAATGCCCCTTCAGCCCGACGACCTGCGCCGTTTCCTGACCTCGGTGCACCCCTATGACGCGCTGGACCCCGACGCGCTCGACGTGCTGGTGCCGCAGTTCCTGATCCGCCACTACAAGCCTGGCGAAGAGATCTACGCCGCCGGTGTGCAGCTCGAAGGGCTCTACCTCGTGCTGTCGGGACAGGTGGAAATCCGTGACGAGAACGGCGTCGCCGTTTCGCTGCTTGGCCAGCGCAACTCCTTTGGCGAGCGCGGGCTGATGCGGGATGGCACCGCCGCCACCACCGCAAGCGCGCTCGACGACACGACGCTGCTGCTGCTGCCGACCTATGCCTTCCGCGAGCTGATTGCCGAGCACACCGCCGCCCGGCGCTTCTTTGACCGCTCGCGCGCCGCGCGCCCGCAAAAGACCGATCTGGCGCACAGCCGGGTGGAGTCGCTGATGGCCCGCGCGCCGCTGACCGTTCCGCCCGAGACCCCCGCGCAAGAGGCCGCGCTGCTGATGCGCGAGGAAGGCGTCTCGTCGCTTTGCGTGACCAATGCGCGCGATCTGATCGGCATCGTCACCATCCGCGACATCTCGAACAAAGTGGTGGCCGGTGGCCTCGACACCAACACCCCGGTCTCCGAGATCATGACCTATGAGCCGGTCACCCTGCCGCCTTCGGCCATCGGCTCGGATGTGCTGCACATGATGGTCGAGCGGCGCATCGGCCACGTGCCGGTCACCGAGGCCGGGCAACTGGTGGGCATCGTCACCCAGACCGACCTCACCCGGTTTCAGGCGGTCAGCTCCGCCGAACTGGTCGCCGCGATCTCGCGCGCCCGCAGCGCCGAAGAGATGGCCGAGACCACCGCGCGCATCCCGCAGCTGCTGGCGCAGTTGGTGGCGGGCGGCAACCGTCACGAGGTGACCACGCGGCTGATCACCGACATCGCCGACACGGTAACGCGGCGGCTTCTGGCGCTGGCCGAGGAAGACCTCGGCACCGCGCCCGTGCCGTGGCTGTGGCTCGCCTGCGGCTCGCAGGGGCGGCAAGAACAGACCGGCGTGTCGGATCAGGACAACTGCATGATCCTTGACGACAGCGCCACGGAACGCGACATGGAATACTTCGCGGAGATGGCGAAGTTCGTCTGCGATGGCCTTGATAAGGCGGGATATTACTACTGTCCCGGTGACATGATGGCGACCAACCCGCGCTGGCTGCAAACGGTGTCGAAATGGCGCGAATACTTCCGCGGCTGGATCGGCACCCCCGACCCCGAGGCGCAGATGCTCGCCTCGGTGATGTTCGACCTGCGCCCCATCGGCGGCACCAAATCGCTCTATGAGGACCTGCAGGAAGAGACTTTGGAGGCGGCCTCGAAGAACTCGATCTTCACCGCGCATATGATCTCCAACTCGCTCAAGCACACGCCGCCTCTGGGGCTGCTGCGCGGGTTTGCGACGATCCGCTCGGGCGAGCACAAGAACACCGTCGATCTCAAGCACAATGGTGTGGTGCCCGTGGTCGATCTGGCGCGGGTCTACGCGCTGCAGGCGCGGCTGCCCGAGGTCGGCACACGCGCCCGGATCGAGGCTGCGATCGCGGCTGGCGCGGTCTCCGGCTCGGGCGGGCAGGATCTGCTGGATGCCTATGATTTGATTGCCGAAACGCGGCTCGAACATCAGGCGGGTCTGGTCAAACGCGGCGAAAAGCCCGACAATTATCTTGCGCCAACCACACTGTCGGATTTCGAGCGCAGCCACCTGCGCGACGCCTTCGTGGTGGTCAAATCGATGCAATCGGCCATCGGCCACGGGCGCGGCATGCTGAGTTGACGCGGGCCTGAGAAAGGACCTGAGGGGGGAGAGATGTTCTACGAATTGATCGCGGTGCTGGTGGCGGGCGTGGCCGGTGCGGGCGTGGTGATGCTGCTGAGCAAGGCCAGCCGGGGCCGTCTGCCCCGCTGGGCGATCCCGGTGGGTGCGGGACTGGCCATGCTGGGCGCCTCCATCGCCAGCGAATACGGCTGGTATGACGCCACCGCGCGCGCGCTTCCGGGCGGCGTCGAGGTGGTCGAAACCCATGCCTCCAGCGCCGCTTGGCGGCCTTGGACCTACGCCTGGCCGATGACCGACCGTTTCATCGCCGTGGATGCCGCCGGGCGGCGCGAGAACGCGCAGACGCCGGGGCTTTATCTCGCCGATCTCTACTTCTTCGCGCGCTGGCACCCGACGCAGGTGGTGGAAATCATGGTCGATTGCCCCGGTCAGCGCCGCGCCGACCCGATGGGCGGCGATGGCGGTGATCCGCGCTGGCGCGAGGTCGGGGCCGAAGACGCGATCCTGTCGGCGGTCTGCTCGGAGCGCGCCGCATGAGCAAGCTGAGCCTGCGCTTCCGCGTCTTCCTCTTCTTCGCATTGCTCGCCGTCGGCGGCGCGGGGATCGTGGCGCTGTCGCTCTGGCTCGGCTATGGACGCGCGCTGGCGACCACCGCGGACAACGGGTTCTTCTTCGCCGGGGTGCTGGCGGTCTTCGGCATTGTCGCGCTCTGCACCGGCATCTGGCTGCTGTTCGACGAGAATATCGCCAAGCCGGTCGAGAGCCTCGCCGCCGAAATGCGCATCCGCGCCCACGCCGGGATCGACAAGCAGGTCGACACCCATGGCGCGCGCTATCTGGGCGATCTGGCCCATGCCGCGCAGGCGGTCTCGGCCAAGCTGGGCGAGACGGCGCTGCAAAGCGCGCAGCGGGTGGCGGATGAGACCGCGCAACTGGCGGCGGACAAGGCGCGGCTCACCGCCCTGCTCACCGAGATCCCCGTGGCCACGATCATGGTCAGCCCCAAGGGCCAGATTGTGCTCTACGACGGTCAGGCCGCCGAGGTGCTCTCGCAGATCCACGTGCCGCGCCTCAACGCGGCGATCACCGATTACTTCCTCGCCTCGGGCGTCGAGGCCGCCGTGCGCGAGCTGCACCGCACGGGCCGCGAGGTCGCGCTCACCCTGCGGTCGGTGGACGAGGCGCAAAGCTACGACGGGCGGATGAAGCCGCTCGACGGTGGCGGCTACCTGCTGATCATCGAGGGCGCCCACGCCAGCATCGCCCCCGAGGCAGAGCGCCCGCTGGTCTTCGACTTCTCGCTGCTCACCGCCCATGCGCCCGAGGCGATCGAGGAGACGCCGCTGCGCGCCCTCACCTATGTGGTCTTCGACACCGAGACGACCGGGCTTTTGCCGCATAAGGACGAGGTGGTGCAGATCGGCGCGGTGCGCGTTGTGGGCGGGCGCATCGTACCGGGCGAGCGGATCGACCAGCTTGTCGATCCCGGCGCGCCGATCCCGCCCTCTTCGACCAAAGTGCACCGGGTGACCGACGCCATGGTGCGCGGCAAGCCCGATATCTTCGAGGCCGGGCGGCGGTTTCACCATTTCGCCCGTAACGCGGTGATCGTGGCGCATAATGCGCCTTTCGACATGGCCTTTCTGCGCCGCCATCAGGCGCGTATGGGGGTGGAGTGGACCAATCCGATCCTCGACACCGTGCTGCTGTCGGCGGTGCTTTTCGGCACCACCGAGACGCATACGCTGGACGCGCTCTGCGAGCGGCTCGGCGTGACCATCCCGCCCGAGTTGCGGCATACCGCGCTTGGCGATGCGCAGGCCACCGCCGAGGTGCTGGTCAGGATGCTGCCGATGCTCGAAGCGCGGGGGATGACCACCTTCGGCGAGGTGGTGGAACAGACACGGCAGCACGGCAGACTTCTGGAAGACCTGAACTGAGGCTGTCGAGAGCCGCCTGAAGCGCCCCGCGCGGCAGTTGCGCCAGCGGCACCGCCCGCAGCCCGTCCAGCCGCAGCGCAAGCGCGCGCAGCGCGGCGTCGAGCGCCATGGCGCGCGGGATCACCCTTTCACCGGTCTCGCCACGCGGCACTGGCAGCGGCCAATAAGCGCAGACCGGCGGGACCGAGCGCAGCAGCCCCGGCAAAGCCTCGGCCGCGGCGCTGTCGAGCGCGATCACCACCTGCGCGGGCGCGAACGCCTGCATGGGGCGCGGCGACTCGGCGGGCGGCATCCCTTGCGCCTGCAGCACCGCCGCGAGCAGCGGATCGACCCGCCCCGCAGGCTGCACCCCCGCCGAGATCCAGACCGCCTGTCCCCAGAGCCGCCGCTGCGCCAGCGCCGCCGCCAGTGGCGACAGTTGCGCCCCGTCACGGCAGAGAAACAGAACACGCGGCAAGCCAGTTCCGCGGCGGCCCCGATCTCGTCCCCTTGTTAAGCCCTGCGTTGGCACGTCAAGCTCGGACAGTCGTCCAAGCGCCACATCCGCCGTCAGCCAGTCCACCACCTGCCCCAGCGCCGCCGGAACCGCATGATAGAGCCGCAGCGGCCCGCGCACCCGCTGCACCAATAGCCCCGCCTCGCAAAGCGCCGCCAGATGCGCCGAAAGCGTCGAGCCCGGCACCCCGAGTGCGCTGGCCAGAGCGCCCGCAGGCAGCGGATGCGGCAGGTGCCGGATCAACAGCCGGACCAGCCGCAGGCGCAGCGGGTTGCCAAGCAGCGCCAGCCGGGTTTGACAGAGCGTCTCCATACGCACCTCCATAGCGCGCCACGTCTCAAGACATGGTAAACACGCGCCCACTTGACCTTTGCGCGGCGCGGCCCTAGCGCTCTGCGCATGGCACAGGCACCCCTTCTTCAGCTTTCCGACATCTCGCTCACCTTCGGGGGCGAGCCGGTCTTCTCCGGCCTTTCGCTCAACGTCCAGCCCGGCGACCGCGTCGCGCTGGTCGGGCGCAATGGCTCGGGCAAATCCACCTTGATGAAAGTCATGGCGGGCTTCGTCGAGCCCGACACCGGCGACCGCATCGTGCCGCCGGGCATTTCGGTGGGCTATATGGAGCAGGAGCCGGACCTTTCGGGCTTTGAAACGCTTGGCGAGTATGCCGCCGAAGGGCTTGGCCCGGCAGAGATGTACAAGGTCGAAGCGGCGGGCGAAGGGCTCGGCTTCGATCCCGAGCGCCCGGTCGCCACCGCGTCGGGCGGCGAGCGCCGCCGCGCCGCGCTGGCCAAGCTGATGGCCGAAGACCCGGACGTCATGCTGCTCGACGAGCCGACCAACCACCTCGACATCACCGCCATTGGCTGGCTCGAGGCGGAACTCAAGCGCACGCGCAAGGCCTTCGTGCTCATCTCGCACGACCGGCGCTTCCTCGAGAACCTCACCCGCGCCACGCTGTGGATCGACCGCGGTGCGGTGCGCCGTCAGGAACAGGGCTTCGCCGGTTTCGAAGAGTGGCGCGACAAGACCTGGGCCGAGGAGGACGAGGCGCGCCACAAGCTCGACCGCAAGATCAAGGCCGAGGCGAAATGGGCGGTCGAGGGCATCTCGGCCCGCCGCACCCGCAACCAGGGCAGGGTGCGCGCGCTGCAGGCGCTGCGCGCCGAGCGCTCTTCGCAGATCCGCCGCCAGGGCACCGCCGCGATGGAGCTTTCCTCCGGCCCGACCTCCGGCAAGAAGGTGATCGAAGCCGTCGGGCTCACCAAGGGCTTCGGCGACAAGCAGATCGTCAAGGATTTCTCGCTGACCGTGATGCGCGGCGACCGGGTGGCTTTCGTCGGCCCGAACGGCGTGGGCAAGACCACCCTCATCCGCATGCTGATGGGCGAGATCGCGCCCGATGCGGGCAGCGTCAAGCTGGGCACCAACCTGATGCCCGCCATCTTCGACCAGAGCCGCGCGCGGCTCGACCCGGATATGAGCCTGTGGGAAAGCCTCACCGGCGATCCCGAGATGCGGGTTTCGGGCAAGGCCGATCAGGTGCTGGTGCGCGGCCAGCCCAAACACGTGGTGGGCTATCTCAAGGAGTTCCTGTTTGACGAGCGGCAGGCCCGCGCACCCGTGCGCTCGCTCTCGGGCGGCGAGAAGGCGCGTCTGCTGCTCGCCAAGATCATGGCCAGCGAAAGCAACATGCTGGTGCTCGACGAACCGACCAACGATCTCGACGTGGAAACGCTGGACCTGCTGCAGGACCTGCTTGGCGAGTACGACGGCACGGTGCTGCTGATCAGCCACGACCGCGACTTCCTCGACCGCGTCGCCAGCACCACCATCGCCATGGAGGGCGACGGCCTCGCCATCCCCTACGCCGGCGGCTGGAGCGACTATCAGGCGCAGAAGGCCGAAGCCGAGGCGGAGGCCGCGCCCAAGGACAAGCCCACCACGAAGCCCGCCAAGGACGGCCCCGCCGCGCCGAAACCGAAAGCCCAGCCAAAGGGCATGAGCTTCAAGGACAAGCACCGGCTGGAAGAGTTGCCCGGGCTGATCGACCGGCTGACCGCCGAGATCGGCAAGCTCGAAGGGCTGCTGGCGGACCCCGAACTGTTCACCCGCGAGCCGGTGAAGTTCAAAAAGGCCACCGAGGCGCTGGACGAGCGGCAGCAGAAGCTGGCCGCCGCCGAGGAGGAATGGCTGGAACTGGCGGAAAAGGCCGAAGAGGCGTCCTGAGGGACAAATCTCTTCGAAGAGATTTGCAAGAGCCTTCGAAGGCTCTTGCGCCCTGCCCGGCTCACCTCTGCGGCCTTACTCTCCGGGCTGGCCCAGCGGCACGCGTTTCTCGGCGATCACCATGAAGCCGACGGTCAGCAGTATACGCACCACATGGTGCAGGCTGACCAGCGCCGGGTTCGCCGCCAGCGACAGGGCGATGATCGACATTTCGGTCACCCCGCCCGGTGCGTAAGAGATCATCAGGTGCAGGAACGGAATGTCGGTCACCGCCGCCAGCGCCAGCGCAAAGCTGCCCCCCAGCGCAAGCATCCACAGCACCGACACAAGGCTCAGCCATGCCGAGCGGCGCAGCATCGCTGCCGTCATGCCGCTGAAGCGCACGCCGAGCGAACTGCCCACCACCACCTGCGCCGCAGCGATCAGCCAGAACGGCAGATGCATGTCCACCACGCCCGACAGCGTCAGCCCCGCCGAGAGCAGCAGCGGCCCGGTGATCTGCCCCGCCGGCAATTTGATGCGCGAGGCGATCAGCAGCCCCGCCAGCGCCGCCATCACGATCAGCGCCAGTTCGCGCAGGGTGACCGGCCCCGAGGGCATCACGCTCTGTCCCGCCGCGCTGCCCACCGGATGGCCAACCCAAAGTGACAGCGCCGAGGGCAGGATCGAGATGACCAGAATGATCCGCAGGAATTGCTGCGCGGTCAGCAGCCGCAGATCGGCCCCCGCCTTCTCGCCCAGCACGAGGCTTTCCATCAGCCCGCCGGGCGTGCCCGCGTAAAAGGCCGTTGCGCGGTCATAGCCGCCAAGCCGCCGGAAGATCAGGAAATTGCCGCTGTGGCAGAGCACCACAAACACCGCCAGCGCGCCGAGGGTCAGCGGCAATTCCGGCAGCAGCGCGAGGATCTGCGGCGTCACCTGCGTGCCGATCATCACCCCGATGAGGCCGATGAACACCGTGCGGAACTTCATCGGGAAGCCGTAGTCGGCCAGCGCGCTCTTCTGGAACAGCGCCACCGCTAGGCCCGAGGTGAACAGCGAGCCCAGCATGAAGGGCATTGGCAGATGCGCCAGCTGCGCCAGCCAGCCACCGATGCCGCCCGCGATGAGCAGGCAGCCGGTGGTAAAGATCATCCGGAGGGAAAGCGTTGAGAGACTCATGTCCGGACATAAGCCCAAGCCCGTGAGACGTGCAATGGCACGCGAACACACAGACGCCCCACCGGAGTAGCGCCGATCAGGCCATCGCGCCCTGCGCATCCAGATCGCTGAAATACCGGCGCGCGCTTTCCAGCGTCCGCAGCAGCTCTTTGGTGGAGCGGGTGATATAGAGCGGATATTCGAACAACATGCTGACCCGCAAATTCGGGTTGATGATGATCGTCTTGCGGATCGTCGTGTCGGCATCCTCCTGCGGGTGGATCATGCCGAAGGTGTTCGACAGCATCCCGTCAGGGTCAGAGAGGATCGGAAAGCTGATCTCCTTGCCGCTGCGCTCTGCGACCTTGTCGCACCAGCGCTGCAGCTCGGGCACCGTATTGCGCGCGACACCCACGGTCTTGACGCCCGCGTTGCGCAGGCTCGGCTGGATCGCCGCGATGCGGGCCAGTTCCCTGGTGCAGGTCATCGAAAACGGATCGGCGATGCTGAAAAAGATCGCCCAGCTGCCGCTGATATACGGGTGGAAGGTCAGTTGCCCCATGGTCGACTGGGCCGCGAAATTGGGGAAGAACTCGCCGATCCGCGGCGACCATTTCGCAGAGCTCGTGTAGTCGGACGGAACTTCGACCCACGTGTCGGGAACCTCCCGCAGGTACTTCCTCTTGTCTCGTTGCATGCTGCTTCTGCCCTTGTCTCGGCCTGTCGCGCGGCCAGCCTGTGGAACCCGTTTCTTCGGGCTATGCGTTGGGGTGAGACGAGTCCGGCCCGCGGGGAGAGGCATTCGCCCGAGTGGCTGACACCACGGACCGCGCCGCGATGGTTCCTCTCGGCAGCTTGCCCCACCAAATCTCTACCTAGGGTCAATTCGGTAACTATTTGTTAACTTTCTCTCAAGCTCATCTCGAAGCGCACGCTGCGCGTTTCCGCAAGACCCAAGCAACTTTGCCACAGTGTGATGCGGGTCTTTGCAGCCCTGAGGAGAGTTCTGACGCGGCCTCCGCAACGAAAAACGCCGCGCCCGGAGCCGGGCACGGCGCTTCAAATGAGCATATGCGAGATTTGCCTTGGTGCCAGTTCAGCGCGACAGGTCGCTGGCGATCCGGTCGGCAAGCTGATCGGTGGCCGCGCCCGCCGCCGCCGCGATGCCTGCGGCCCCGGTGGAGGGCAGCTGCGTACGGATGTCGAACCGCGTCACCCGCTCGCGGATGATCCGGTCGTAGGACGAGAGCGCATATTGGCCCGAAAGCTCGAAGGTGCCGTTCGCCCGCGCCACCATCGAGGAGACGCGCACATGCACCGCCGCCTGCGACGGCTCTTCCAGCGGCCAAGGCTCGGCGGCGACGGTGGCGCTGCTGATCAGGCCCAGCCGCTCAGCGAGGCTTTGGGTCATGGCGCGGCGCGGATCGTCGGCCCAGAGCGCGCTTTCCACTTGGGTGAGCGCGCCGCTGGCATCCTCGATCAGGATCTCCGAGGCCTCGGCATACGCGGGCAGCGAGACCTCGCGCACCTCCAGCGTCGACACGGCGAGGCGCTGTGCGGTCACCGGCGCGGCGCTGTCGATCCGATAGCGCGGCTCGGTGCCGCAAGCGGCAAGCAGCGGGAGCAGGAGAAGCGGCAGGAATTTCATAGTCATGGTCATCTTTCCTCTCAGCGCCCGAAGAGCAGCGAGTTGGGATTGCGTTCGATCGAGCGGGCGAGCTTGTTGAGCGCCTCTGCAGCGCTCTGCACCTCGCGCAGCGCCGAGACGGTCTGGCGGTTGAAGGCGGACTGGCCATCATAGCCAGAGATCACCGACTCCGCCTCGGCCACCAGCCGCTGGATGCGGGCCGAAAGCTCGGGCAGCGTGGCGACCGCCTCTTCCACCGCCGCGGCGGCGTCACGAGCAGAGGCCAGCGTGGCGTTGGTGTTCTCGACCACCCCGCCAGCGCGCAATTCGGCCAGCGCGCCCTGCGCCTCCTGCAGCATCGCAGAAAGGTCGGACGGCAGCTGCCGCGTGCTGTCCTGATCGACGAATTTGCCTGCACCATCGAGGAACTCCCCGGCCTCGGCCACGAAGCTCTCGAGGTCCAGCGCAGTGGCCTTCTGCGTCAGCGCGCGCAGGTCTTCGATCAGACCGGGCACACCGGCGGCGCTTTCCTCGACCGAACCGGCCACCGAGGTGACCTCTTCGGCAGCGGCCTCGGCGGCTTCCAGCGCCGACACCAGCTGGGTGATCGCCCCGGCGTTGCGCATGTCTTCGATCACCCCGCGCAGATCGGCCACGGCGCCGCGAAGCTCGCCCGGAATGGCTTGGGTCTCATCGCTGCCAAGCAGGCCCCGCGCGTCTTCGACAAGGCCGATCACAGCGTCAGGCGCGTCGCGCAGGCGCGGGTTCGCGGCGAAGCTTTCGATCGACGACAGCGTGTCGATGGCCTGATCCATCAGGTCTTCGACCGGCAGATCGTTGATGCGTTGGAACAGGCCCTCGGCAGTGGCGGTGACATCGGGCAGATCCGACGGCACCGACGGAATAAGCGGCGCGTCCTGCGCGAAGATGCCGAAAGTGGCGGGCGCGGCGTCGGGGATCTCTGCAAGCTCGACCACCAGCGACTGGCTGAACAGGTTCTGCGAGGCCAGCCGTGCGCGCAGCCCGTTCTTCACCGCGTTCGACAAGAAGGCGATGGTCTCCGCTTGCGGCGCTTCCTCATCCAGACCCAGCGCGCGCGGGTCGATCGAGAGCGTTGTGCGCAGGCGGACCGATTGTTCTTCGCCCTCGCCGTCGATGAAGGCACCGATCTCGGTCACCCGGCCAATGCGCAGGCCGCGGTAGGTGACGGCCGAACCGACCTCGAGTCCGCGCACCGACTCGTCGAACTCTGCGGTGAGCTCCACGGCGTTGGAGATGGTCTCGGAGAACAGGCTGTCGCGGGCCGACTCCTCGTCGTCATAAAGGTCGAAGGCATAGCCTGCGGGCACCGGGTTGCCGCCCGACACCACCGTGTCGAAGGCGAGGCCGCCACGGATCAGCGCCGCGACCGAGCCCACCGACAGGTTGAGCCCGCTGGGACCGAAGTTCACCGAGAACCCCGAGGTGTCCCAAAAGCGCGTCGCGGTGGTGATGCGGCGATCGTTGGGCGCCTCGATAAAGGCATCCACGGCGACGCCATTGCCGCGCTCGAGCAGACGCGGCGTTTCGATCCGGCCCACTTCGATGCCCTGATAGAAGATCGGCGCACCGGGCGACAGCTGGGTGCCGTCCTCGGCGCGGATGGTGATGCGCGTGCCCTTCACGCCCGGACGCACCAGTGGTGTCTCGTCGAGGCCGCGGAACTTTGTGGTGCCGCCAGCGCCCTCTTGCGGAGTGAAGCCCGCCTCGATGTAGACGCCCGACAGCACGGTCGACAGGCCCGAGATGCCCGAGGCGGAGACCTCGGGGCGGACCACCCAGAACTCGGCATCCGAGGGCAGCGAGTCGACGACATTGCGATCAATGCGCGCCTTGATCTCGACGGTGGCCAGATCGCCCGCGAATTCCACCTCCTCGACCGTGCCGATGATCACGTCGCGGTAGCGGATGGTTGTTTCCTCGGCGGTGATACCCGCCGCGTTCTCAAAGGTGATCTCGATCAGCGCGCCGCGTTCGGCAAAGCTCTGCCACGCGATGAACAGCGTCACCGCGATGGCCGCCAGCGGCACCAGCCAGACCAGCGAGAGGTTGCGCCAGACAGACCGGCGCTTGGGCTCGACCGACATCTGCGCCGGTTTCGGATCACTCATTCTTTGTCACTTTCACTCGCGTCCCAGATCAGCCTTGGGTCGAAGCTCTGCGCCGAAAGCATTGTAAATGCAACGGAAAGCGCAAAGCTGATGGCTGCAATCCCGGGGTTGATGGCGGCGGCGAAATCCATCTGCACAAGGGCCGTCAGGATCGCCACCACAAAAACGTCGATCATCGACCAGCGGCCGACGAATTCCACTACCTCGTAGAGATGCTGGCGTTTGCCCGGAGAGAGTTTCACCCGATGCGTCACGCTCAGCGCCAGATAGGCGATGGCGATGAACTTGGCGACGGGGATCATGATCGAGGCAAAGAACACGATCCCCGCGATGCCGTAGCTGCCATGGTGGATAAGGTCGACCACCCCGCCGAAGATCGTGCTGTTGGTGGTCTTGCCCAGCATGGTGGTCTTCAGCATGGGATAGACATTGGCGGGCACATAGACCACCAGCCCTGCGCCCAGCCACGCCCAGACCCGCTGCAGCGAGGTATCGTCGCGGCTCGACAGATGCGAGCCGCAGCGCTCGCAGCGCTCGGGGCCCGGCACATGGACCTTGCCGCATTCGGTGCAGGCGATCATGCCCGCGGCGCGCGCGGTCAGGACTCGCGGCGCGCTTCCAGCGTCTTCCATAGGGTTACCCTGCACATGAATGTATCTTTGAGCACGGTCACGAGGACCAATGCCACGAAGGCCCAGAACGCCGGTCCGATCGACAGATGCGCCAGCCCCGCCACTTTCACAAGCGCCACGGCGACGCCGACGATGAACACCTCGGCCATGGCCCAGGGCCGCAGGTGATCGGCGAGACGGAAAAAGAACTCGGCATGGCGCGCCGGACGGTGGCCAAAGGCCATGGGCGCCATCACGTAGACCAGCGACAGAAAGCGGATCGACGGCAGGATCACGATCAGCGCCGCCATGACGATGGTCAGCGGCGCGGTCATCCCGTTCGAGAAGGCGAGGATCGTGTCGAGCAGCGAACTGCGCTGCACCCTCCCCGCCACCGAAAGTTCAAGGAACGGAAAGAAGATCGCCGCCACCATCAGCACCAGCGCCGACAGCGCCAGCATGATGATCCGCGTCATCGCCGAGGTGCGCGGCGCCTCCAGCACCTCGTGGCAGCGCACGCAGCGCGCGGTCTCGCCGGGGGCGATGTCGCGCTCTTCATGCAGCGTGTCACACAAGGGGCAGGCAATAAGACGCTCGGCCTGCTCCGCGGTGAAGGCGGGCGGCGGCAGGACCGGATTGATCTCCGGCGGGAGTTCTTCAGCAACCACATCGGCGAGGCTCATGCGCCCAATCTAGAGTTCCCCGCACCCCAAGGAAAGGTCTGAGCGTCCAGAGCTTTGCCGTTGCCCGCGAAGCAGGCAGCGGGTGTGCTTTCGGGGTGGCACCTCCGTAGAATTGTCGACAATCCACATTCGACTCGCTACCACGTGGGACAGAATGCCACTGCAAGACCGGAGGTCCCGACTGCCCATGAGATGTTTCTACGCTCCCGAAACCGAAGGTCATGATCCGCAGTTCCGCCTCACCCATGGCACCGTCGTGCGCAACGCCGAGCGCGCCGAACGTGCCAAGCTGCTGCTCGAAGGGCTGTCGCGCCTCGATCTGACCGCCGAGACCCCGCCCGAAGCGCCGCGCGCCGCCTATGAGGCGGTGCATACGCCCGAGTTCGTCCGCTTTCTCGAAACCGGCTGGGAAGAATGGCAGAAGCTGCCGAACGCCGGGCCCGAGGTTGTGCCTAACGTCTTTCCGCGCGGCGAAGTGACCACCTACCCCGAGACGATCATCGCCCGTGCGGGCTGGCACATGTCCGACACCTCTGCCCCGATCGGCGCGAAAAGCTGGGAGGCGACGCGCCGCTCGGCAGATTGCGCCGTGGCCGCGGCCAACGCGGTGATCGACGGCGCCCCCGCCGCCTATGCGTTGTGCCGTCCGCCCGGGCACCACACCACCGCCGATGTGGCGGGCGGTCACTGCCTGATGAATGTCACCGCCATCGCCGCGCAACAGCTGCGCACCGCGCATGAACATGTGGCGGTGCTGGATATCGACGTGCACCACGGCAATGGCACGCAGGCGATCTTTTATGACCGCGCCGATGTGCTGATGGTCTCGGTCCACGCCGAGACCCATGACTACTACCCGTTCTACACCGGCTATGCCCACGAAACCGGCGCCGGAGCCGGTCAGGGGTTCAACCTCAACCTGCCGCTGCCGCGCAGCACCACCTCGGAGGCATGGCTTGCCGCGGTCGATCAGGGGCTGGAGCGGATCAAGGCCTATGCGCCGGGCGCGCTGGTGCTCAGCCTCGGGCTCGACGCGCATGAAAATGACCCCCTTGACGGCATGAAGGTCAGCTTCGATGGTTTCGCCGAAGCCGGACGCCGGATTGCCGCGGCGGGGCTCCCCACGGTGATCGTACAGGAAGGCGGGTATCTCTCGCCCGATCTGCCCACATCCCTCGCCGCCTTCATGGGCGGTTTCCTCGGCAAGGACCCGCGCGCGGCCTGACGGCGCGCATCTGGAATTCGGAGACATATGACATGAACAAGATCCCCAACTCGCTGCACGCCTCGGACATCGCGCACAGCATGCACCCCTACACCAACATGCGTCTGCATGAGGAACAGGGGCCGATGATCATCACGCGTGGCGAGGGTGTCCACGTCTACGATTCCGAAGGCAAGGAATACATCGAAGGGCTCGCGGGCCTGTGGTCGGTCGCCGTGGGCTTCTCGCAGCCGCGCCTGACCGAAGCGGCGGCCAAGCAGATGGCCGAGCTGCCCTATTACCATACCTTCGCCCACAAGGCGCATGAGCCCTCGATCCGCCTCGCCGAGAAGCTGGCCGAGATGACCCCCGAGGGCATGGACCGCGTGTTCTTCACCAACTCGGGCTCCGAGGCGAACGACACCGTCATCAAGATGGTCTGGTTCTACAACAACGCCCTTGGCCGCCCCGAGAAGAAGAAGTTCCTCGCCCGCAACAAGGCCTACCACGGCATCACCATCGCCTCGGGCTCGCTCACCGGCCTGCCGGCGAACCACAAGGATTTCGACCTGCCGGCAATCCCGGTGACCCACCTCACCTGCCCGCACTACTGGAAGTGGGCCGAGGAAGGCGAGACCGAGGCCGACTTCACCGCGCGCCTGCTGAAAGAGGCCGAGGACACCATCCTTGCGGAAGGTCCCGAGACCATCGCCGGTTTCATCGGCGAGCCGGTGATGGGCGCTGGCGGCGTGATGACCCCGCCCGAGGGCTACTGGCCGGGCATCCGCGCGCTCTGCGACAAGTATGACATCCTGCTGGTCTCGGACGAGGTGATCAACGGCTTCGGTCGCTGCGGCACCCCCTTCGGCTGCGAGAAGTATGGCTTCACCCCCGACATCATGGTCACCTCGAAGCAGCTGACCTCGTCCTACATGCCGCTCGCCGCGATCATCGTGAACGACAAGGTCTACAACACCATCGCCGATCACACCGCCAAGCTGGGCACCTTCGGCCACGGTTTCACCGGCTCGGGCCACCCCGTCGCCTGCGCCGTGGGTCTTGAGAACCTCAAGATCATCGAAGAGCAGGACCTGATGGGCAACGCCGCCCGTCTCGAAGCCAAGTTCCAGGAAGGTCTGCGCAAGTTTGCCGATCACCCGCTGGTGGGCGAAGTGCGCGGCGTCGGCCTGATCGGCGGCATCGAACTGGCCAAGGACAAGGCAAAGCGCCAGAGCTTCGAGCCCGGCGGCAAGGTCGCCCCGCAGGTGGTGAAATTCTGCGCCGAAGAGGGCCTCATCCTGCGCGCGGTCTATGAGACAGTCGCGCTCTGCCCGCCGCTGATCGTCACCGAGGAAGACATCGACAAGATCCTCGCGCGGCTCGGCAAGGCGCTCGACCGTGGCTGGGAATGGGTGCAGGCCGAAGGTCTGGTCTGACCGCTACGAATCTGCAGATAGTTTCGAGGGCGCCCTCGCGGCGCCCTTTTTCCTGCAATTCCTGTGCCGCCAAGCCTTTTGTCGGGCCCATCTGACCGGTATTGCGACAATATTTCGACACCGGACGTGTTAAACTTCAGCTTTACAGATCTTTCGCATTCAAAATAAAAAATATATCTCTATGCATCGCTTGCCCATTTTCCTCGCTTTGACCAATGCACTCCGATGACCAGTAAACAGGCCCAACTTGACGAAGCGCTGACCCGCATCGCCGCCGCCATCGATCTTGAGTCCAGCGTTCCCGTTCCGCAGCAGTTGCGCGGTGCACTGGAGTTTGGCATCGCCTCCGGCCAGCTTCCCATTGGGGCCCGCCTGCCCTCGGTGCGCAGCATGGCGCGCAAGCTCAGCCTCTCGCCGGTGACGGTCAGCAACGTCTACGCGGCGCTGCAAGGCGCGGGCCATCTGGAGGGGCGCGTGGGCTCTGGCACATTTGTCAGTCGCAACGCACCGGTGGCCGACCCCGAGAAATTCCACGCGCTGGAAAAGGCGATCAGCGAGCTTATCGCCCTCGCGCGGGACTGCGGCATCAGCCGCGACGATCTGGCGACCCGCATCGGCATGGACCGCACCAGCGGCGAGCGCCCGCTGCGTCTGCTCATGCTGGGCAATTTCACCGCCGCGACGCGGGATTATGCCGCCGATGTGCGCCCTCATCTGCCGCTTGGCGACAGCATCGAGACAGCGATCCTCGACGATATTTCCGAAGACCCGCCGCAGGGCTACGATCTGGTCCTGACGCCGCGCACCCTGCTGCCGCAGGCGCGCGCGCTGTTTCCGGACATCGAAGTTCTGGGGCTGACCGTCCTGCCGAATGAGGCGACGCGCGTCGCGCTTGCGGCGATCCCGCCCACTGCGGCGGTGGTGGGCTATTCCTATTTCCCCACCTATGTGTCGATGATGAAAGCCAATCTTTTGCGCTACGCCCCGCATCTGGCACGGCTCGACATGGTGGTGCGCGGCGACGAAAGCGAGGCGGCGCGCGCCAAGATCACGAGCGCCGACGTGCTGGTCTATTCCACGGGCGCAGAGCAGATGGCGGCGCATTTGCAGCCCGGACAAAGCGCCTTCGAATACCGCCACAGCCCCGACAGTGCCGAGCTTCGCGAAGAACTGTTGCCGATGCTGGAGCGCTGCCGCCAGAGGCCCGCGCGGGGCTGACACCCAGACTGCGGCGGCCACCCGCCATTATAGAAAAAGGGCGTCCCCATCGCTGGGAACGCCCTTTTCTTATCTCTTGCCGTATGCGGTCGACGCTCAGCGATAGCCATGCAGCGTGCCGTCGCCCGAGACCACATAGAGCGTGCCGCCCGAAACAATCGGGCGCGTGGTCGCGCCGCCTTCGATCGGCGTGGTGCCCACAAGCTGGCCAGAGGCCGGATCAAAGGCCCGCAGCACCCCGTCCGAAGAGGCGACGATCAGCCGCCCACCCGCAAGGATCGGGCCGTGGTGCACAAAGGCGCTGTCGCGGCGCTTCTGCGGACGCCGCACCGGCTCGTAGCCCGGCAGGTCAACCGCCCAGATTTGCGCGCCAGTGTCCGCGTTAAGCCGCACCAACTGGTTCTGATCCGAGACCAGATAGACGGAATCGCCCACCGGCCAGACCGGGTCGAGCGCGCCCATGCGCGCCGTCCACAGCCGCTCGCCGCTGGCAAGGCTCAGCGCCACAACACGGCCCGAGTGGTTGCCCACATAGACCTTGCCGTTCGAGATCAGCGGATCGCCGGTGATATCGGTGATCGTCGCCAGCGCGCTGCCGGTGCGGCTGCCCGCCACATCGGCGCTCCAACGCCGCAGCCCGCCCTGGCGGAAGGCCGCCTGAACCGCGCCCGATCCGAAGGCAAAAACGACGATCTCGCCGTCGAGCGCAGGCGCCGGGGCCCCGGCGACATTGTTGTAATCCTCGGGGTAGTCGATGCGCCAGCGCACGCGGCCCGTGTCGGCCTCGATTGCCCAGCCGACGGAATCGCCGGAGGTCAGATAGACCAGCCCGCCCCGCACTGTCGGCGCACCGGTGGCCGTGCCGCCCAGTTGCTGCGTCCAGACCTCGGCGCCGGTGGCGACATCAAGCGCGCTCACCTTGCCAAAGCCCGAGGCCACGTAGAGCCGATTGCCCTCGACCGCGAGACCGCCGCCCTGCGCCTGTTTCGCCTGATCGCGGCTCGGCACCATGCTCTTTTGCCACAGCACGCTGCCGTTGGTTCCCACGGCGCTGACCGTGTGGCCCGAGTCCATTGTGAAGATGCGCCCGCCTGCGGCCACGGGATCGACGTTGAGCCGCGCCCGCTTACCATCGCCCGACCCGATCGACGTGGCGAAAACCTGCTGCAGCGGCAGCGACAGCGCCGCGTGGTTGCTGCGCGCGAAGGGCGAGACCGGGCTTTGCGCCGCAAGCCCGCCGGTGGCCGCGCCGACCGAGACCGGGGCCGCGCGGTTGGTGGGCGTGGCCTCTGCCGAGCCGCCCTCAAGCACCTCATGGACACCCAGCCGTTCGCCGGTGAGCACCGCTTCGGGACGCTCGCAGGCGCTCAGCGCCGTCAGCCCCAAAAGCGCCGCGGAAATCGTGGTGATGCGCAAAACACTGCTCCCGTCAAACTTTGTCACTGCCGCGTCGCGGTCCGGTTCAGCCCGCATCGGGCTCGCCACCGAGCGCCACAATCAACTGCGTTGCGCGCTGGCGCAAGCCCGCGGTGATCTCGGCATCCTGCAGGATACGCTGCAGTTTTTCGAGGGCCGCGTCGCTGTCGCCCGCCTTGATGTCGAGCAGCGCAAGCTGTTCCTCGGCCAGCAGACGCAGCGGCTTGCCGGGCACGGCCAGCGCTTCGAGACGCACGCGGCGCTCATCGTCCGACAGGCCCGAATCCGTGCGGCTGACCGCCTTGAAGGCTGCGATCTCGCGGTAAATCTCGGGAAGCCCCTCTTCCGAGGCCGCCTGCTCCAGCAGCGCGGCGGCGGCTGCGGGGTCCTCAGCGTTGACCAGCTCGCTGGCGGCCAGCATGTCGGTCACGGCGGCGCCTTCCGGGCTTGGTGCGGTCACCGCCTGCAGCGCCTCGGCGCGATCCGCCGGTGCGTCGGTGTCGATGGCGCTACGCAGCGCGTCCCCAAAGGCTTGCGCCTGCGCTTGCCGCTGCACCGCGCTGTATTCGCGCCATGCCGCGCCGCCGACGATGGCCAGAACCACCACGACGCCAACCCAGCCATAGCGCTTGAGCAGCGCGAAGAGCCGGTCGCGACGGACCTCCTCGGTCACCTCATCGATGAAACTGTCGGTATTGCTCACGGGCTGCCTCGTCTTTCGAATGTTGCCCTCTCTTAACGCGGCTGGCGCAGGCTGCCAAGGCCAAGCCCGCGCAGCCATTGCCACATCCCCAGCTCCGCCGAAGACTGGGCAGGCGTGGCAGAACGCCGCTTGAACGGTTTCCAAAATACCGTATTCTGAACTGGTCAGTTCAGTCACATCTCCGCGCGGCCCCGCGCAACTGGGGCAACCGCCCTGCCACGCCTTGGCGCGGCAGCGAACACGGGAAGCCCAGCATGAAACTCATCTCTATTCTCACCGCACTTGTGGTTGCCGCCGTGCTCTACGCGGTGGTGCTCGACCGCGAGCGGCTGATGGGCTGGGCGCGCGGCGGCGCGCCGGAAGGCAGTGCTGCGCAAACCTCCGACAGCACCGCAGCCACCGATGCGCCGCAAGAGCCGCAGGCGACGCCCCCCGAGCCCGGGGCGGTGGCGGTCATGGCGCGCCACTCCAAAGCGCAGGAGATCGACGATGCCGTGCTGCTGCGCGGCGAGACGCAGGCCTCGCGCGAGGTCGAGGTGCTGGCCGAGGCAGGTGGCCGGGTGATTTCCGAACCGCTGCCCAAGGGCACGATGGTCGACGCGGGCGAAGTTCTGTGCAAGCTCGACCCCGGCACCACCGGCGCGGCGCTCACCGAGGCCGAAGCCCGGCTTGCCGAGGCCCGCGCGCAGCGCCCGCAAACCGAGGCCGCCCTGCCCGAGGCCGAGGCGGTGCTGGCGCAGGCTCAGGCCGCCGTGGCCGAGGCCGAGATCAACCTCACCGCCGCGCGCGAGCTGTCGCAGGGCGGCTATTCCTCGCGCACCACCGTCGCTTCTGCCGAGGCCAAGATGCGCGCCGCCGAGGCCAGCGTCCGCAGCGCCGAGGCCGGGCTCGAAGCCGCACGCGCCGGCACCGACAGCCTCGAAGCGTCGATCCAGAGCGCCGAAGCCGCCGTCGCCAGCGCCCGCAAGGCGGTGGACAATCTCACCATCACCGCGCCCTTCGCGGGCGTGCTGGAAAGCGACACCGCCGAGCTTGGCCTGCTGATGAGCACCACCGGCAACGCCAGCTGCGCGCATGTGCTGAAGCTCGATCCGATCCGGCTGGTGGGCTACGCCCCCGAGGCCGACATCACCCGCGTCACGCTGGGCGCGCGCGCCGGGGCGCCGATCGCGGGCGAGATGTGGCAGGGCGAGGTGACCTTTGTGTCGCGTCAGGCCGATGAGACCACCCGCACCTTCCGCGTCGAGGTGACTTTGGCCAACCCCGATCTGAAACTGCGCGCCGGGCAGACCGCGCGCATCCTGATCGAAGCCGCCGGTGCCATGGCGCATCTGCTGCCGCAAAGCGCGCTCACGCTGAACGACGATGGCCGCATGGGGCTGCGCATTGTAAGCGCCGAGCTGACCGCGCAATTCGTGCCCGTCAGCATCCTCCGCGACACGCCCGAGGGGGTCTGGGTGGCTGGGCTGCCCGATGAAGTGGACGTGATCACGCTGGGGCAGGAATATGTCACCGATGGCGTGCCGGTGGCTCCGAGCTATCAAGAGATCATCCCGGAGGAGATGAGCCAATGACCGGCATCGTCGACTGGGCCGCGCAACGCGCCCGCATGGTGCTGGCCTTCATCGTGCTGTCGATCGTCGCCGGGGCCTTTGCCTATGCCACTCTGCCCAAAGAGGGTGAGCCCGACATCGAGATCCCCGCGCTTTTCGTCTCGGTGCCCTTCCCCGGCATCTCGGCAGAGGATTCCGAGACGCTGCTGGTCAAGCCGATGGAAACCGAGCTTTCCGACATCGACGGTCTCGACAAGATCAGCGGCGTCGCCTCCGAAGGCTACGCCGGTGTCGCCATGGAGTTCGAGTTCGGCTGGAACCGCACCGAGACCATGGCCGAAGTGCGCGACGCGATGACCAAGGCCGAGGCGAAATTCCCCGAAGGAGCCGAGCAATACACGATCTCCGAGATCAACTTCTCGGAGTTTCCGATCATCATTGTCTCGCTGACCGGCCCCCTGCCCGAGCGCACCATGGCGCGTGTCGCCAAGGATCTGCAGGACCGGGTCGAGGCGCTCGACTCGGTGCTGGAGGCGGGCATCGCGGGCAACCGCGACGAGATGCTGGAGGTGGTGATCGACCCGCTGAAGCTGGAAAGCTACAACGTCACCGCCAACGAGCTGATCCAGACCGTTCAGAACAACAATCAGCTCATCGCCGCGGGTGAAGTCCGCAGCGAGCGCGGCACCTTCTCGGTGAAAATCCCATCGAGCTTCCGCGAGCCGCAGGACATTTTCGATCTGCCGATCAAGGTGAACGGCGACCGGGTGGTGACGCTGGGCGATCTTGCCGACATTCGCCTTACCTTCGAGGACCGCACCGGCACCGCGCGCTTCAACGGCGATACGGCGGTGGCGCTGCAGGTGGTCAAGCGCAAGGGCTACAACCTCATCGACACCGCGGCGGCGGTGCGCGAGACCGTTGCCGAGGCGCAGGACGGCTGGCCGCAAGAGCTGCGCGCCACGGTGGTGGTCGAGGAAAGCAACGACCAGTCGCGGATCGTGGATTCCATGGTCAGCCAGCTTGAAGGCGCGGTGCTGACCGCCATCGCGCTGGTGATGATCGTGGTGCTGGGCTCGCTCGGCACCCGCGCGGCGCTGCTGGTGGGCTTTGCCATCCCCACCTCGTTCCTGCTGTGCTTCGTGCTGCTGGCGGTCATGGGCATCACCATCTCGAACATCGTGATGTTCGGGCTGATCCTTGCGGTGGGCATGCTGGTCGATGGCGCGATCGTCGTGGTGGAATACGCCGACAAGCGCATCTCGGAAGGCGTCGGGCCGATGCACGCCTATGTGGAGGCGGCCAAACGGATGTTCTGGCCGGTGGTCAGCTCCACCGCCACCACGCTTTGTGCCTTCCTGCCGATGCTGTTCTGGCCGGGGGTGGCGGGCGAATTCATGGGCATGCTGCCGGTGACGCTGATCTTTGTGCTCTCGGCCTCACTGATCGTCGCTCTGGTCTATCTGCCGGTGATGGGCGGCGTCTCGGGGCGGTTCTCGCGCCTGCTGCACAATGCCTCGCTTGGCCTGCGCAAGCTAGTGAAGACATGGCCCATGCGCGCGGCGCTGGTGCCCTTGGCGCTGGGGGGCATGCTGCTGGGGGCGCTGCTGGTGCTGAACCCCTCGCTGCTTGGCTTCACCCTCATCGAAGGACGCGGCGCACGGGCACCGGGCATCGTGATCTTTCTGATCTCGGCGGTCATGGCTTCGATCACGCTCGACGCCGCGCAGATCGAGCGCAAGCGCACCAAGGTGCGCAAGACCTACCGCCGCACGATTTTTGGCCGGGTGATCCAGCTGGTCACCGGGAACCCGGTGATGCCGCTGGTGACCATCGGCGCGGTGATCTTCTTCGTGATCTCGGTCTTCGGCTATTACGGGCAGAACAACAACGGCACCGAGTTCTTCACCGAAAGCGAGCCGGAGCAGGCCATTGTCTATGTCCGCGCCCGCGGCAACCTCTCGCTGGCCGAGAAGGACGCGCTGGTCAAACGGGCCGAGCAGATCGTTTTGGCGCACCCCGGCATCGAGACTGCCTTCTCCTTTGCTGGCGACGGCGGGCTGGAGTCGAACACCGGCGGCGCGCAGCCGCCCACCGACACCATCGGGCAGATCCAGCTTGAGGTGGTGCCGTGGGAAGATCGCCGCAACCAGCCCGAGCTGGACGGCGATATCGTTCTGGCCGAACTGACCGAGGACCTGTCGACCATCCCCGGCGTCGAGACCGAGATCCTCAACCTCGCCATGGGCCCCGCCTCGGCCAAGCCGGTGCACTTGCGGCTCAAGGGCGACAATTGGGACGATCTGCTGGCGGCCGCGGGCACCGCGCGGCAGCAGTTCGACGGCACCGCCGGGCTGCGGCTCATCGAAGACACCCGTCCCCTGCCCGGCATCGACTGGCAGATCGACGTCGACGTGGAAGAGGCCGGACGCTACGGCGCCGATGTGGCCACCGTGGGTGCCATGGTGCAGCTTGTGACGCGCGGCGTGACGCTCGACACCATGCCGGTGGACAGCTCAGACGAAGAGATCGACATCCGCGTCCGCCTGCCCGAGGAGAACCGGGTGCTCTCGACGCTCGACAACCTGCGGGTGCGCACCACCGAGGGGCTGATCCCCCTGTCGCATTTCATCACCCGCACGCCGGTGCCGAAGCTTGCCGAGATCAACCGCGAAGGCCGCAAGCGCCATTTCGACCTGAAGGCGGGCGTGGCCGAGGGGCTGGTGAAATTCACCTCTGATGGCGCGGTGCTTGGCTATGGCCGCGAGGCCACGGACGGCGCGGTGAGCCTGCGCGGCACCGGCTATGACATCACCAGCACCGAGGCGGGCGTGGCGGCCAGCGCCATCACCGACGCGGCGCAGGCGGGCACGCTCGCCTCTGTGCCCGTGACCGCCAACGAGCGCATCGCCACGCTGACCGAATGGCTGCAAGACGCCCCGTTGCCGGATGGCATCAGTTGGGAATGGACCGGGGATCAAGAAGAGGAAGCCGAAAGCCAAGCCTTCCTCACGCAGGCCTTCGCCGCGGCACTGGGTCTGATGTTCATCATCCTGCTGGCGCAGTTCAACAGCTTCTACAATTCGGTGCTGGTGCTGCTGGCGGTGATCCTGTCGACCGCCGGGGTGTTCCTTGGGATGATCGTGCTCGACCAGACCTTCTCGATCATCATGTCGGGCACCGGTGTGGTGGCGCTGGCGGGCATCGTGGTGAACAACAACATCGTGCTGATCGACACCTTTCAGGACTATTCGCGCTACATGCCCCGGCTCGAGGCCATCGTGCGCACCGCCGAGGACCGCATCCGCCCGGTGCTGCTGACCACGATCACCACCATCGCGGGCCTTTTCCCGATGATGATCGGCCTCAGCCTCGACTTCTTCGGCGGCGGCTACACGCTCAACGCGCCGACCTCGCTGTGGTGGAAGCCGCTGGCCTCGGCGGTGGTCTTCGGCCTGTCGGTGGCGACGGTGCTGACGCTGGTCTTCACCCCCGCCATGCTAGCGCTGCGGGTGTGGCTCTCGACCTACGCGCATTGGCTGGCGCGGCTGCTCGCGATCGCCTCCTTCGGGCGCGGCAGTCGGGCCGCACGGGACTGGGCGTTGCAGCGCGAGGCGCGCAAGGTGAAGGCGCCGCTGATCCTCTGGGACGACCCCGACGCGGCTGGCAGCAGCCCCGGCGCGACCAGTTCCATGCGCGCGGCGGAATGACGCCCGCCATGGTACCGAGAGCCGACGTCCCTATATAAAGAGGACGGGCGCGCCTGAGCGCCCGCCCATCACCGGGAGCCGCATTGTGAAGCCGTCGCTGATTGCCCTCGCCCTGATCGCGGGCGCCGCCCTGCCTGCGCCGCTTGCCGCGCAGATCAAGGGCTGCGTTGCCGACAAGAACGGCATCACCCGCTGCCCCGGACCGTCGACCTTTTCGACCGATCATCTGGGCATCACCCGCGAGCACCGCACGGCGCCGCAGACCACCGACAAGAACGGCATCGTGCGCGACAACACCGGCGGCGGCTATTTCATCGTCCCCGGCGATCCCACCGTCGACCGGGGCGGCACGATCAGCAACAAGCGCCCGCCCAGCACCATGCGCCGCGGCAATCAGACCTGCACCACTGACGCCAACGGCATCACCCGCTGCGAGTGACCGGCGAACGCCACGGCCACGGCCCAACACCAGACCGACAGGCATGAAAAAGCCGCCGAAGGGTGGGACCCACGGCGGCGATCACTCGTCACGAACCTCGGTCAGTCGCTGGCGGGCGGCGTTTCCGCTTGCTCTGCTGCCTCTGCCGGTGCAGCCGCCTGCCCCGGATCGGGTTCCTCGCCGCTGAGCGCAGAAGCCAGCCACCAGACCAGCAGGATCGCGACGACGGCCAAGGCGCCCCATATACCCCAGAGCGGCCCACGGTGCTGACGTTCCTGTGTCTCGGTATTGGTATCGGGGGCGGACATGGTCTTCCTCCTGTGGTTCCTCCGGAGCGGCCCGGTCGGCCCGAGGGAACAGGGCCGACCGAGATCCGGCGTGCCATCCGGACTTTCCGCGAGGCGGGCGGTTGCCGCGCCTCTCTCATGGGCATAACGTCCCGCTGACGCGCCGGTTCCGGCGCGGCCAAAGCCCTCCACCCCAATAGGCCAGGAGACGCCCATGAAGGACGCAAGCCCCCAGACCATCTACCTCAAGGATTACACCCCGTTCGGCTGGACCGCCGAAGAGGTGCATCTGACCTTCGTGCTTGCGCCCTCGGCGACCCGCGTCCGCTCGCGCATCCGCTTTGCGCCCAACCCCGACGCGCCACAGCAGGATTTCTTTCTGCATGGCGAGCAGCTCAAGCCGATCTCCTTTGCCATCGACGGCGCGCCGGTGAGCCCCGAGATCACCGAGACCGGCCTCACCTGCGCCGTGCCCGAGGGCGCGTTCATCTGGGAAGCCGAGGTCGAGATCGCCCCGGTGGAGAATTTCGCCCTCGAAGGGCTCTATATGTCGAACGGCATGTATTGCACCCAATGCGAGGCCGAGGGCTTTCGCAAGATCACCTTCTACCCTGACCGCCCCGACGTGATGTCGGTCTTCACCGTGCGCATCGAAGGCGATGAGACGGTCAAACTGTCGAACGGCAACCCGCAGGGTCAGGGCGACGACTGGGCCGAATGGCACGATCCGTGGCCGAAGCCCGCCTATCTGTTCGCGCTGGTGGCCGGTGATCTGGTCAACCACCCCGGCGCCTTCACCACCATGTCGGGCCGCGAGGTCGAACTGAACCTCTGGGTGCGCCCCGGCGACGAGGGCAAATGCGCCTTCGGCATGGAGGCCCTGAAGAAGTCGATGAAATGGGACGAGGAGGTCTATGGCCGCGAGTATGACCTCGACATCTTCAACATCGTCGCCGTGGATGATTTCAACATGGGCGCGATGGAGAACAAGGGGCTGAACATCTTCAACTCCTCCGCCGTGCTCGCCTCGCCCGAAACCTCCACCGACGCCAACTTCGAGCGCATCGAGGCGATCATCGCGCATGAGTATTTCCACAACTGGACCGGCAACCGCATCACCTGCCGCGACTGGTTCCAACTGTGCCTGAAAGAAGGTCTGACGGTGTTCCGCGACGCGCAGTTCACCTCCGATATGCGCAGCGCCGAGGTCAAGCGCATCTCTGACGTGATCGACCTGCGCGGCCGCCAGTTCCCAGAGGATCAGGGCCCGCTCTCGCACCCGGTGCGCCCCGAGAGCTTTCAGGAGATCAACAACTTCTACACCGCCACCGTCTACGAAAAGGGCGCCGAGGTGATCGGCATGCTCAAGACGCTGGTCGGCGACGAGGCCTATGCCAAGGCGCTCGATCTCTACTTCGAGCGGCACGACGGGGATGCCGCCACCATCGAGGACTGGCTGAAGGTCTTCGAGGATGCCACCGGGCGCGATCTGACTCAGTTCAAGCGCTGGTATTCACAGGCAGGCACGCCGCATGTGGCGGTCTCGGAGGCGTTCGAGAATGGCACCTACACGCTGACCCTCAAGCAGCACACGCCCCCCACCCCCGGCCAGCCCGACAAGGCGCCGCAGGTGATCCCGGTGGCCGTGGGCCTGCTCTCGCCCAATGGCGACGAGGTGGCACCGACCAAGGTGCTGGAACTGACCGAGGCGGAGCAGAGCTTCACCTTCGAGGGGCTTTCGGCCAAGCCCGTGCCCTCGATCCTGCGCAGCTTTTCGGCCCCCGTGGTGCTGGAGCGTGAGACCTCCAAGGAAGAGCGCGCCTTCCTGCTGGCGCATGACACCGACACGTTCAACCGCTGGGAGGCGAGCCGCGATCTGGCGCGCGAATGCCTCGTGGCGATGATCACCGAGGGCGCAGAGCCCGACACCGCATGGCTCGACGGGCTCGAAGCAGTGATCCGCGACAGCGCGCTCGACCCGGCCTATCGCGCGCTGATGCTGGGGCTGCCGACGCAGTCCGAACTGGCGCAGGTGCTGCACCAGCGCGGCGTCACCCCCGATCCCGATGCGATCTGGACCGCCACCGAGACGCTGAAGAAAACCCGCGCCGAGCGCTGGTCGAAACTGCTGCCGCAGCTTGCCGAAGAGGCCAAGGTCACCGAGCCCTACCAGCCCGACGCCGAGCAATCCGGCAAGCGTGCGCTTGGCTCCGCCGTGCTGGCACTGACCTCCCGCCTCGACGGTGGCGAGGCTGCCAAGGCGCAGTTCGAGACCGCCGACAATATGACGCTGCAGCTTTCGGCGCTGGCCTGCCTCGTGCAGGCGGGCGCGGGCGAGGACGCGCTTGCGAAGTTCCGCGCCCAGTGGAACGGCGACCGGCTGGTGATGGACAAATGGTTCGGCCTGCAGGTCGCGGCCTCTGGCCCCTCGGAGACCGCCGACCGCGCCAAGGCGCTGACCGAGGATCCCGACTTCGACATGAAGAACCCCAACCGCTTCCGCGCGGTGATGGGCGCGCTGGCGATGAACCACGCCGGGTTCCACCGCATCGACGGCGCGGGCTACCAACTGCTCGCCGACTGGCTGATCAAGCTCGACGAGAAGAACCCACAGACCACGGCGCGCATGTGCTCGGCCTTCCAGACGTGGAAGCGCTATGACGAGACGCGCCGCGGGCTGATGAAGGCGCAGCTCGAGCGCATCGCCGCCAAGCCGGGCCTGTCGCGGGACGTGACCGAAATGGTCACGCGGCTGCTGTCATGAGCCGCCTGCTGCTGGTCACCGGCGGCAGCGCCGGCATCGGGGCGGCCTGCTGCCGCCTCGCTCCCGCCCGCGGCTGGGAGCGCGTCGTGGTGCACTATGGGCGCGACAAGGCCGGTGCCGAGCGCGTCGCCGAGGAGGTGCGCGCGCAAGGTGCAGAGGCGCATGTGGTCGGCGCCGATGTCTCGGACCCTGCGCAGGTGGCGAAGCTGTTCGCCGAGTTGACCGCGCTGACGCCTGGGCCGCTCGATCTGGTCAACAACGCCGGGATCGTCGCGCCCACCGGGGCGCTCGCCGATCTGACACCGGACCGGGTACGCCGGGTCTTCGAGGTGAATGTCTTTGGGGCCTTCGAGGTAGCGCGGCAGGCGGTGGCCTACATGCGCGCCCACGCGGGCGGCGGCGTCGTCAACGTCAGCTCGGTGGCCGCGCGTCTGGGGTCTGCGCGGCAATATATGGACTATGCCGCCAGCAAGGGCGCCATCGACACGTTCACGCTGGGGCTGGCGGATGAGCTGGCCCCCGAGGGCATCCGGGTGAACGCCGTGCGTCCGGGCCTGATCGAGACCGACATCCACGCCAAGGGCGGCGAGCCCGACCGGCTTGCGCGCATCGGCCATACCCCGCCGCTGGGTCGCGCCGGCACCGCCACGGAAGTCGCAGAGAGCATCCTGTGGCTGCTGTCGGACCGCGCGGGCTATGTCACGCGCAGCATCCTCGACGTGGGCGGCGGGCGCTGAGCGCTTCAGACACCACCGGCGGCGGGCTCTGCCGCCGGTAACGCGTTGCCACGCTCTCAGCCGAGCGCCCGCCCCTCACTCCTCTTGCATGGTCGAGAGATACTCGATCAGCGCAAGGATGCGGGTCCGAACGTAGGCCTCCGTCTCGGCGGGACCGAAATCGAAATCTTCGCCCGAGTCGTTCACCCGTGCCCGGTACCGCTGCCCCCAGACCGGCATGTCGCGCGCACCGTGGACGCTCACATCCTCGCTGCCCTCTATGATCTGGTAGATCTGCTGCACCGGGAAGACGCCGCCATTGTTCTGCTGCAGCGTTGTCAGAACGGGCAAGGTCTGCGTCTCGAGAAATTTGGCAATCGGGCCGTCACCTTGGCCTTTGGCGCCATGGCAGGCGGCGCAGCTGTTCATATATTCGAACTCACCAAGGCTCATGCCCGCGCTCTGCCCCGGACCGGCAGCCATCGTCAGGCTGGCAAATGCCGCGCCCGCCATCACGAACGCGTTGCGTATGAAGTTGCACATGGGGTCTCCTCCTCTTGCCCTGTCGCTTAGACTGGTCCGAAGAAGGATACCCGCTCAGTGGCGTGCGCCCGTTGCGCGCGGTCAAGCCCAGCTGCACCTCAACAGTGCGGTGGGCTGCAAATGTAAAACGGGCGGAACCATTTCTGGCTCCGCCCGTTTTTACTCTGAAACGATCTTCAGCAGATCACTTGTCGTCTTCCAGCAGGCGGCCCTGCGTCGAGAAGAACGCATGTGCATAGCTTGCATCGAGCGAGCGCGAATGCTCCAGCGGGCTGGTGGCCGGACCCGGCTCGTTCGACGCCATGATGCCGGGCAGCAGGCTGACCGGACGCTCGACCGGACGCAGCGAGCGGCCCATGCCGGTGCAATAGGATTGTGCGCGGGTCCATGCGATCATGTCCTCGCGCTTCTTGCGCGAGTGGAACGGACCCCAGTCGGCGGCCACGCCGCGCATGTTCTGGCTGACCACGCCGTCTCGCGCCACGGTGCGCGCCATGATGCGCAACCCGCACGCGAGGTTGGCCCGCGGGTTCTTCAGCGCCTCGACATTGGTGGCCTGACAGCCATAGAGGCGCGCGGTCGACGGCAGGATTTGCATCAGGCCGATCCACTTGCCGCCGCCGCCAACTGCGGTGGGACGGAAGGTGCTCTCGTGCTTGACCAGCGACGAGACGAGACCCAGCCAGAATGCCTCGCGCTGCTCGCGCGAGCCGCTTTCATAGGCCGGGCACCACGTGTCGATATCCGCGGGCACCACGTCGGGAAGCGCATTGGCCGGGCCGCGCAGCGACGAAAGCACCGCCAGCGACCAGGTGCTGCGCCCGCCGGAGGTTCCCCAGCGGGCCTTCGGGATGGCCACGCGACGCGCCAGCGGGCGCCGCGACACAGACACCGCCTGCAGCGATTCCGGAGCGTCGGGCATCGCATGGGGCGAGACCCGGGGCATCGTGGGCGCCGCGACCGCGAGCGCGGCCTGAGCGACGGACGAAGGGCCCGTGTTGGCCTGCGCCACCGATCCGATCGATGGCACAATCATGAGCGCCGCAAGGGCTGGAATGAAACGGTTCAGCATGAGGCGAAACTTGCCCATCCCGGACATTTCCGACAACCCTTTGCGCCAACTATGGGCGGCGGATCGCCGATCGCGCCGGGAAATGGTTGAATCTCCGAAGGATTCTTGTCTACAGCGGCCCCGCAACACTCCTTAAATTTCGAACAATTCGCCATTGCGTCAGCGGAGGTCCGCCGCCGTTCCGCCCGAATCCCTCGGCAGTTTTTGGGTCATGCGCCATGATCCTTCTCGCCCCAAACACCCTCTCCCGCCGCCCCGGATGCTCGCACGGCTGGGCAGTTTGGCAGGGCGCGCGCCGCAGCGGGAGGCAGATACGACGGGTGGCCAATCAGCCTCTGAGGAGAATGCCGCGACTCCGCCGCTGGCGATTGATTTCCCCCTGCGCAGCCCCGCGCCCGAGACGCAGGCGCGGGACACCTACCGCCAGCAGGCCAGCCGCCTCGCCCGGCAGGAGCGCTGGGACGACCTCACAGAGATGCTGCGCGCCGCCGACCTCGGGCACGAGCGCACCCCCGCTGGCATGCCCGTGGCGCGGCTGCTCTGCGAGGGGGCCTTTGCCGACAGGATGTCCTGTGCCCGGCGCGCCACCGGCTCTGGCGACAGCGGGGCGGCGCATCAGGTGCTGCGCGACTGGGCCACTGCCCTTGGCCCGACGGTCGAGGCGCCGTGGCGCGCGCTGCTGCTCGCCAGCGCGCAGCTAGAGGTCGCGGCGCTTTTCCGCGGGGCGCCGGGCACGGCGGATCCCGATGCCGCACGGTCCGCCGCCGCGCTGGAGCACCTAGAGGCCGCGCTCATGACCCTGCGCCCGCATGACCCGCGCAGGCTGGGCTCGGCGGCGCTGGCGGCGGCGCGCTGCCGCGTGATCGAACTCATGCCCTGCCCCGAGGCGCGGCTCGCCGCCGAATATGAGGCGCTCGTCGCCGCCGAACCAGACTGCCCGGCGCATCTGCGCGCCTATGGGGTCGACCTGTCTCCGGCCCGTTTCGGCTCTTGGCCCGCGCTCGACCGGGCGGCGCGGCGCATGGCCATGCTGACCGCCGCGCATTGGGGCAGCGGCGCTTATGCGTGGATGTGGTGGGATGTGCTTGCACAGCAGCCCGCGGGCTTTGCGCATGTGGAGGCCGAGTATTTCGTCGCCGCGCTTCACGACATCCTCGAGGCGCGCCCGGGCCAGCACATGGCCAACAAGCTTGCCGCCTACTGCGGCCTCGCGCTTTCCGGGGACGCGCCGCCCGCCTCGGCGCGCGCCCGGATCACCGGCTGTTTCGACTGGATCGTGCAGGACCACCTGCGCGAAGTGCACCCCGAGATCTGGACCGCCGCCCGCCGCCTGCCTGGCTGCGCCGATCCGGCCGCCGCCCTACGGCTTGGCACCAGCCGCGCCCGTTCGGCTTTGGCCGAATATTTCGCCGATGAGGTGGCGCGCGGGCGCAGCGTGATCTTCACCGAAACCGGCATCCACCTGCAGCCCGCACCGGGCGGCGCCTGCACCCTTGCCCCCTGTCCCGCTCTGGCGTATCCCCGTCGCAACCTGAGAGACGAGGACCCCCCATGCTTGACCTGAGCTTCGAGCCCCCCAAACCCAAGGTCATTGCCGGCGCCAAATACGATTGGGAGCTGGTGATCGGGATGGAGATTCACGCCCAGATTTCCACCGAGGCAAAGCTGTTCTCCGGCGCCTCCACCCAATTCGGTGCCGAGCCGAACTCGAACGTGGCCTTCGTGGACGCGGCGATGCCCGGCATGCTGCCGGTGATCAACGAGTATTGCATCGAGCAGGCCGTGCGCACCGGGCTGGGTCTGAAGGCCGAGATCAACCTGAAATCCGCCTTCGACCGCAAGAACTACTTCTACCCCGACCTGCCGCAGGGCTATCAGATTTCGCAGCTCTACCACCCGCTGGTGGGCGAAGGCGAAGTCATCGTCGACATGGAGCCGGGCATCGCCCGCAAGGTGCGCATCGAGCGCATCCATGTCGAGCAGGACGCGGGCAAGTCGATCCACGACATGGACCCGTCGATGTCCTTCGTCGACCTCAACCGCACCGGCGTGGCGCTGATGGAGATCGTCAGCCGCCCCGACATCCGCGGCCCCGAGGAAGCGGCGGCCTATGTGGTGAAGCTGCGCCAGATCCTGCGCTACCTCGGCACCTGCGACGGCAACATGCAAAACGGCAACCTGCGCGCTGACGTGAACGTCTCGGTCTGCCGTCCCGGCCAGTACGAGAAGTATCAGGAGACGCAGGACTTCAGCCACCTCGGCACGCGCTGCGAAATCAAGAACATGAACTCCATGCGCTTTATCCAGCAGGCCATCGACTACGAGGCGAAGCGCCAGATCGCGATCCTCGAAAACGGCGGCTCGGTGGATCAGGAGACCCGTCTTTACGATCCGGACAAGGGCGAGACCCGTTCGATGCGCTCGAAGGAAGAGGCGCATGACTACCGCTACTTCCCCGACCCCGACCTGCTGCCGCTCGAGATCGAGCAGGGCTGGGTGGACGATATCGCCGCCTCGCTGCCGGAACTGCCCGACGAAAAGAAGGCTCGTTTCGTCAAGGACTTCGGCCTGTCGGAATACGACGCGGGCGTGCTGACCGCGGAAGTGGTGAACTCGGCCTATTTCGAAGAGGTGGTCACCGCCTGCAACGACGGCAAGCTGGCCGCCAACTGGGTGATCAACGAGCTGTTTGGCCGCCTCAAGAAAGAGGGCCATGACATCACCGAGAGCCCGGTCTCGCCGGCGCAGCTTGCGGGGATCATCGCGCTGATCAAAAAGGGCGACATCTCGGGCAAGATCGGCAAGGACGTCTTCGAGATCCTCTACACCGAAGGCGGCGACCCGGCGCAGATCGTCGAGGCAAAGGGCCTCAAGCAGGTCACCGACACCGGCGCGATCGAGACCGCGGTGGACGAGGTGATCGCGGCCAACCCGGCGCAGGTCGAAAAGGCCAAGCAGAACCCCAAGCTCGCGGGCTGGTTCGTTGGTCAGGTGATGAAATCCACCGGCGGCAAGGCCAACCCCAAGGCGGTGAACGAGATCGTCGCCGCGAAGCTGGGCCTCTGACAGACCCGCTCTTCGAGACAAGAAGGGCCGCCCGATCGGGCGGCCTTTTTCTTTGGTGCGCTCCTTGAGCCTTTCAGGCCCCGCCCTCGCGCAGCGCGATGCGCAGCGCGTCAAACTCGGCAACGCCCTCTTCATGGCCATCGGTGAAGCTCGCCACGGTGACGGGGCGCGGCAGATCGGGGAAGTGATACACGGCGTTGACGCTGAACGGTCCGGCCCCCGAATGCCCCGAAGCGCGCCCTGCCGCGCCCACCTCTCCGGTCATCAGCCCAAGGCCATAGCCGCAAAGCGTCCATGGTCGCCCCTCCAGCGCACCGCCAAGCTCGTGCCGGTCGAGCATCTGCGTCAGGCTATGCGCTGACACAAGCCGCCCGTCGAACAGCGCATGCAGGATCAGCGCGGCATCCTCGGCGGTCCCGATGAGGCAACCGTGGTAGACCCAGCCCGGATGATAGCGCCGCGCGGCGGGCCAATGCACCTGCGCAAAATCCTCGCGGCTTTCGGCCAGCCTGCAGCCCCGCAACCCGAGCGGCGCGGCAATCATGTCTCGGATGAGCGCCCCGAACCGCTGCCCCGAAACCGTCTCGATGTGCTGCCGGGCCAGCATGTAGCCGAGGTTGGAATAGGCCCAGCCCTGCCCCGGCGCGAAGCGCACGCCCTGCGCCATGGTGCGGCGAAACAGCGTCTCGGTCGGCCAAGGTTCTTCGTCCGCCGCGACCGCGTGGCGGTAGGCGGGCAGCGGGCCGTAATCGGGCAGCCCGCCGCTGTGATCCAGAAGCTGCCGCAGGGTACAGGGCGCGTCGCTGACTTGCGCGTCGAGATCGAGCTCGCCATCCTCGGCCAGCCTCAGGGCGCAGATCGCCAGAACGGTCTTGGTGAAGCTCCAGTAAGGAAACACGCGCTCCGGCACGCCCTCGCTGCCAGAGCCCTGCGCGGTGATCCAAAACGCATCCATCGCTTCGCCCTCCTTACGCAGTCACCTAGCGCGGGTCAGGCGCATCGCAAGCTCGCCTCAGCCGGTTGCAGCGAGAAGCGCGCGCAACTGGCTGGGGAAGAGTTGCATGATCATCGTCTCGGTCTTCGCCTCGCCCTCATGCGCCACATAGACCCGCATGTCGATGGGCTCGTCGTCGCCCTCTTCCAGCGCCGAGAAATCGAGGTCGAACATCGCGCGCCAGTTCTCGGCATCGACCACCTGATAGGCCGCCTCGCCCGAGATCTCGCCGCGCGAGGCACTGACCACCGGCAGGGTTTCGGGGCCGCGCTCAATCCCCTCCATGCCCATGGGCTCGAAATCGCAGACGATCTTGACCGTGTCCGCCGGACGCGGCTGGCCGGGAATGCCGCCGCGACCGATCCGCACGGCGCGGAAGCGCGCGCTGCGCGGCGGCACCGGGCAATCCTCGAGCCATGTCAGCTGGTACTCGAAGCTGAACGAGCCGCCCGCCACCGCCGCCTCGGAGGGGGTCCAGAAGGCGACGATATTGTCGTGGATCTCGTCGTCGGTGGGCAACTCAATGAGCGTCACCGCGCCCTCGCCCCATCCGGCCTTGGGCGCCACCCATGCCGAGGCGCGGCGCTCGTAGAACACGCCATCATCCTGATATTGCTCGAACTCCCGCTCGCGCTGCATCAGGCCAAAGCCCGCGGGATCGGTGGTACCAAAGCTGTTGGCCATCACCCGCGGCGGGTTGCCCAAGGGGCGCCAAATACGCTCGCCATTGCCCAAATGAATCTCCAGCCCGTCGCTGTCATGTACCTCGGGGCGCCAGTCGGCGGCGATATGGCGGTCAGGCTTGCCATACCAATACATCGAGGTCAGCGGCGCCAGCCCCAGCCGCTCTACATCGCCGCGCAGGAAAACCTCGGCAGAGACGTCTTGGATTACCCCGTTGTCGCGGCGCGAGGCGATGCGATAGGCGCCGGTGGCGCGCGGGCTTTCAAGCAGCGCATAGGTGGTCAGCGCGCCGCCCTCGCCCTGCTCCAGCCAGAAGCGGGTGAAGCGCGGGAATTCTTCGGGGCCATCGGGGATCGCCGTATCCATGGCCAGCCCGCGCACCGACAGGCCGAACTGCCCCGAATAGCCCGCCGTGCGCCAGTAGGACGCGCCGAGAAAGGCCATCCAATCGAGCCGCTCTTTGGGATCCTGCACCGCGAAACCGGCAAAACCTTCGGTCTTTTCCAGCCGGTTGGCCGGGTTGCCGACGGGAATGTCGAAGAGATCGCGCGAGAATGGCACCTCGCGCGCGGTGCCGTTTTCAAGCGCATACACATGCACCGGCTCGGGGAAATAGCGGCCCGGAAAGAAGAAGCGCACCGGCTGCGCGTTGCCCTGATCGGCCCAAAGCGCCTTTTCCTTGCGGAAGCTGATCGCGCCGTGGGCGTCATAGTCGATCTGCTGCAGGATCTCGCGGTCGGGCACTGCCATCGGGGTGAAATTCTCTTTCGCCAGATTGCCCGCCAGTTCCTTCAGCCGCTCGAAGCTGAAGCTCTCGGGCGGCCCCAGCGGGATGCCCGATGCGATGGCGCCGCCCTGTGCGCGGGCCAGTTCCGGCAGGAGGCAAAAGGCCCCTGCACCGAGGGCGGATGCGAGGAAAGCGCGGCGATCAAGAGTGTCATCGGACATAGGAGGCTCCGGAAACTGCATGTCTTTGACCGCTTATTTGGCACTTTTCTGCGCGGCAGCAATTACCCAGCGTCAAGATGGGCGAGGCTTCGCCGATGGCGCCGCCATTTTGCCCGATTGTTCAGCCCGTTGCCAACGCCTCGATATCTCCGGCGATGTCCTCGGCCAGCTGCGCCACACGCGCCTGCGAGTCGGTGCGCTGCGCATAGGCACGCAGGCCAAAAATCTCGGCCTGCAGGCGGCTCGCCAGCCGCTCGGGATCGGCCCCGGCGGGCAGTTGCCCCACCCGCTGCGCATCACGGTAAACCTCGGCGAAAGCTGCCTCCATGCGGCGCATCAGTTCCTCGGTCTCGGCCCGCAGCCCCGGATCATCGTCGGGCGTTTCCAGCAGCGTTTTGACCAGCATGCAAGCGCGCGACGGAGCCTGCCGCGCCTCGGGACAGCCGAGGCTGCGCACATGCCCCGCCAGCGCGGCAAGCGGCGTCGGGCCGCGCGCCATCATGTCCTGAAACTGCGCCTTCGAGCTTTGCGCATACAGCCGCAAGGCCTCGGCAAAGAGCGCCTCTTTCGACCCGAAAGCCGCGTAGATCGAGCCCGGTCGCATGTCGAGCGCCGCTTCGAGATCCTTCAGGGAGGTGGCGTGATACCCCTTTGCCCAGAACAGCGCGAGCGCCTTCTCCAGCACCTCTTGCCGGTCATGCCGTGCCTGTCTTGCCATTGCGCGGGCGCGCTCCTTTCCGCTCACTTGAGTGATTGCTCAAAATATATCTTGAGTGATCGCTCAGGTAAAGCTAAGCCTTCCGCATGAATTTGAGCAATCGCTCAAGAATCGGAGGATCCCCATGACCGACTTCACCATCCACACGCTCGAAAGCGCCCCCGAGGCCAGCCGCCCCCTGCTCGAGGATTCGAACCGCAGCTTTGGCCGGCTGCCCGGTCTGCACGCGGTGATGGCCGAGGCCCCGGCGCTGCTCGACGGCTACAAGCATCTGCACCGGCTCTTTGGCGAGGCCACCAGCTTCGACAAGGATGAGATCACCGTGGTCTGGCAGACGATCAACGTCGAGCATGAGTGCCACTACTGCGTGCCCGCCCACACCGGCATCGCCAAGATGATGAAGGTGGATGACGCGATCACCGAGGCGCTGCGCGACGAGACGCCCCTGCCCAATGCACGGCTCGAAGCGCTGCGGAGCTTCACGCTGCAAGTGGTGCGCCAGCGCGGCGATCTGAGCGCGGCGCAGGTCGAGGCGTTCCTGCAGGCAGGCTTCACCCGCCAGCACATCCTCGAAGTGATCCTTGGCGTGGCGCAGAAGGTGATGTCGAATTACACCAACCACCTCGCCGAGACGCCGGTGGACGCGGTGATGCAGAAATTCGCGTGGGAGAAAAAGGCAGAGGCGGCGGCCTGAGCCTTCCTTCGGCGCAAGCAAGCGGGCGCGCCAGCTTGGCGCGCCCGATCTCTTTGTCCCTGCCCCAAGACCCCAAGGGGCTCCCCAAGCCTGTCCCTACAAGGCGCCCCATACGCGCGGTGCCTGCCGTGCCAATTGCCCGGCCTCGATGGCGGTGAGCCGTGCCGCCGCCGCCTCGGCGCAGCCCGTGTCCTGCAGCGCTCTGCGCCACGCCCGCAGCGCCGAACGCGGCGACCATGGCAGCGCCGCCGTGCAGAGCCACGCGCGCAGATCCGGCGGCAGACGGTCAAAGGCCGACATCGGATCGCCCTCGCGGCGGCGATTGGCCGGGGCACCGAGATTTCCTAAATGCTGACGTGCCATGCACAAACCTCATTTCGATACGTTATAACGTTACCTAATACATGACCGTATGCCCTTGCAAGCCGCCGCGACTTGCACTTCCTCGGCGCTCTGCCTATGGGCGAATGACGCCCCAACGTAAGGATCCCCTCATGCGCCGACCCGGACCCGACCTGCAGAACGTGACGACCGGAGCAATGGTGGCGATCGTCGGGGTGTTCAGTTCCTTCCCCATCGTGCTGCAGGGGCTGTCGGCTGTGGGAGCCACCCCCGATCAGGCAGGCGCTGGCCTCGCCGCAGCCGCGCTCTCCATGGCCATCGCGGGCATCGTGCTGGCGTGGTGGCGGCGCGAGCCGGTCTCTTGCGCATGGTCGACGCCTGCCGTGGCGCTTTTGGCGGCATCGCAGCCGCTGGCCGACGGGTTTCCGGGGGCCGTGGCCGCCTTCGTCGTCGCGGGCGGGCTGATCGCGCTCGCCGGGCTCTGGCCCGCGCTGGCGCGGCTGGTGACCTCGGTTCCCACCGCGCTGGCGCAGGCGATGCTTGCCGGTGTTCTGGCGGGGCTCTGTATGGCCCCCTTCCGCGCGCTGGTGGATGCGCCCGAGGTGGCGCTGCCGATCTTGCTCAGCTGGTTCCTCGTCGGTCGCATCAAGCGCATCCTTGCCGTGCCTGCCGCCGTGCTGGCCGCGCTTGGCGTGACCCTTTGGGCGCATGACTTCTCGCTGCCGATGAGCGGGCCGTGGCTGAGCCATCCGGTCTGGGTCACCCCGGTGTTCTCGCTCGAGGCGGTGCTCGGCCTTGGCCTGCCGCTTTTCATCGTCACCATGGCCACGCAGAACATTCCGGCAGTCGCGGTGCTACGCAGCTTTGGCTACACGCCGCCGCCGGGTCCGCTGCTGGCGGGCGTTGGTGGCATCTCGCTGCTGACTGCGCCTTTCGGCAACCCCGCCACCTGCCTCGCGGCGATCACCGCCAGCATGTGCTCGAACGCCGACAGCCACCCCGACCCCGCGCGGCGCTACTGGTCGGCGGTGATGGCGGGCGTGTTCTATGCCATCTTCGGCCTCTTCGCGGTGGCGGTCACCGCCGTGGCCGCGCTTGCCCCCGCCATGACGCTGCAGGTGCTGGCGGGCGTCGCGCTGCTGCCGGTCTTTGCCGCCTCGGCGCAAGGCGCGCTGCAGGCCGAGGAAAGCCGCGAGGCCGCCGCAGTGACCTTCCTTGCCACCGCATCGGGGATCACCCTCTGGGGGCTTGGCGCGGCGGTCTGGGGGCTAGTGCTGGGCGGCATCGTGCTGGCGGTTCGCCTGCCGAAACGGCGCTAACAGGATGCCTGCGAGAGCCAGCTACAGCCCTGAGTTGCAAATGACTTTTCCCTCTGGTCAGGGCGTTTGGCCGCTCTAGCTGGATTGGATGTTGGTGGTCCGTGAGCCGCCTTCTCCGTTCCCAGCATTTATCGGGGTTGCGGGATCAAATTATTCGTTTCGGGCTTTTTCAACCCGAGTTTCATGACGCCGCCGGGATGCAGGGCAACCTGCTCCCGGCAATTTTTTTGCCGCCGCCGCGGCAAGCCCCCGGCCCCCAACGCCGCCTCGAACAAATCCCACTGGCCTTTACTTGCAGGCCCGCGCGCCTTACCCCTTGAGTGACATTGGTTAACGTTTGTTCAGAGGGATCGAGCCGAGATGAAGACCCACGAATACAAGGTGATCCCGGCCCCCACCAAGGGTGAGAAAGCCAAGGCCATCAAGGGCGCCGAGGCGAAGTTTGCCGCGGCCATGAGCCGGCTGCTCAACGAGATGGCCGAGCAGGGCTGGGACTACATCCGCGCCGACACCCTGCCGAGCGAAGAGCGCAGCGGCCTGACGTCAAGCCAGACCGTCTGGCGCACAGTGCTGGTGTTCTCACGCCCGGTTCCGGCAGCGCCGCAAAGCGTCGCCGTTCAGCACGAGGCTGCGCCAGATGCTGCGCCGGTTGCTGGGAGTGGCGGCCCGGTGGTGACCCCCATCACGCCCCCCGCTACGGCAGTCGAGAAGCTGACGCCGGTGCCCGGCAACGACGACCGCGACCCCGACCGCGCCAGCTAAAGCCGCGTCAGCCCTGCAGATCCAGCGACAGCGCATGGATCGCCGCCACGAGGTCCTCGCCAAGCGCGGCATGCACGGCGCGGTGGCGCTGGATGCGCGTCATTCCGCCGAGTTCGGCAGCCCGCATCCGCACGTGGAAATGGCTTTCACCGCCCTCTTGATAGCCACTATGACCCACGTGTTTCTGGCTTTCGTCCAGGACCTCCAGCTCGGCCGGATCGAACGCATCCTGCAACCGGCTCTCGATCAGTTTCGCTCGCGACATTTTTGGCTCCTGCCTCTTCAAGTTCGGTCAGGATTGTCTAAACTCCCTCGTCCGAGTCGAAAAGGTGAGACCATGAGCAGACCCGACCCCTTCGGTTTCGACATGTCGATTAAGTCGGCCAAGAAGAAGAACCCGCGTGGCCGGCGTGGCATGACCGGCGAACAGGAAACCTCCACCCGCGTGTGCGAACACGAGGGCTGTCAGGAGCCGGGCAAGTTCCGCGCTCCGAAGGCACCGGACGTGCTTGATGAATTCTACTGGTTCTGCAAGGACCACGTGCGCGAGTACAATCAGAAATGGTCGTTCTTCGACGGCAAGACCGAAGCCGAGATGAACGCGCAGCAGAGCGCCGACAAGGTGTGGGAGCGCAGGACCAAGGATTACCGCGACCCCGAGCAACGCGCATGGGCGCGGCTTGGCATTGAGGACGCGCATCAGGTGCTGGGCGACAACGCCACCCGCAACCCCGGCCGCAAGGCTCCGGGCGGTGGCCGCCGTCTGCCCCCGACCGAGAAGCGCGCGCTGGAGATCCTCGAGGTTGAGACCGCCGAGACCAAGGCCGAAGTGCGCAAGGCGTACAAGAAGCTGATCAAAGTGCTGCACCCCGACATGAACGGCGGCGACCGCTCTCAGGAAGAGCAGCTGCAGGAAGTCGTCTGGGCGTGGGACCAGATCAAGGAAAGCCGCAACTTCAAGTAAGGCCGCGGCAGTTTCCCAGAACAACACCCTTCGAAGCCTGCTTCGGGGGGTGTTTTTCTTTGGTCTAGGCGCCTTCAGAACATGCAGATTGCCGTAGCGGAAAGTTTTAACAACTTATTGGTGTGTTTCATTTGACAATAATCTTAGAGTTGTGTCACGTTTCAGGTGTCAGCGGAATTGCGACGCTGGCACATGTGGCCCGAGCTCCCTGTCGTGGGCACACACGTACCACCAAAGGGCCTGCATGCCCCTCCCCCGGTCGTGCAGGCCCACTCCTCTCTCGCGATCCCTTCAACCAGCGCGGAAGCGCAGCGCGATGCCGTTGATGCAGTGGCGCTTGCCCGTCGGCGGCGGCCCGTCATCGAACACATGGCCCAGATGCGAGCCGCAGCGACTGCAGTGGCATTCGGTGCGCGTCATGAAAAGCGAGCGGTCGCGCTGGGTGCCGATCGCTCCGGGCAGCGCCTCATAGAAGCTGGGCCAGCCGGTGCCGCTGTTGAATTTGGTCGTGGAACTGTAGAGCGGCAGATCGCAGCCCTTGCACAGATAGGTGCCCGCCCGCCGTTCGTTGTTCAGCGGCGAGCTATAGGCCCGCTCGGTCCCGGCCTCGCGCATGACCCGGTATTCCGCATCGCTGAGCCGCGCGCGCCAAGCCTCCGCGCTGCGCGACACCTCAAAGCCCGCGCCAGCGCGCCCCGCCTGCCCGACGCCCAAGACGGCGGCGAGCACAGCCAGAAATCCCCTGCGTCGCATAGGTCTCCTCCTCCTTCTCCTCCTGCCCCGAAACATGCGCTCCCGGCCTGACCAGGGTCAAGCCGGGAGCAACGCGCCGCCGGGGAGGCGGATACGGAAACGTAGATACTCACACAATTCCGCTCCGCGGCAGCGCGGCCCCCGCCCGGCCGCCCCGCTTTCGCGGTGGGGCTGGCAACCGAACGGGATCTCTTTACATCGCCGGCAGAAGCACCCGGTCGATGACGTGGATGACGCCGTTGGACTGGCGCACATCCGCGATTGTGACATTGGCGGTCCGGCCCTGCTCGTCGGTCAGGGTGATCGTGCCGCCCTCCATCTTGGCCTGCAGCGTGCAGCCGCCCACTGTGGGCACCGGATGCATGCCGCCGTCATCGGCGATCATCCCGGCGATCGCGTCGGACAGAGCGTTGGTGGCGACCACATGGCACGTCAGGATCTTCGCCAGTTGCTCTTTGTGCTGATCCATCATCAGCTGCGACAGGCTCTCGTCCGAGATCTTGTCGAAAGCCGCGTCGGTCGGCGCGAAGACGGTGAACGGCCCCGCGGAATTAAGCGTGTCGACCAGTCCGGCCTGTTTCACCGCGGCCACCAGCGTTTCATGATCCGCCGAGTTGACCGCGTTCTCGACAATCGTCTTGTCGGGATACATGGCGGCGCCGCCGACCATCGGGTTCTCGGCGGCGACCGCAGCCCCCGCCAGCGGCAGGGCAATCAGTGCGGCTGCAAAAATTTTACTCGTCATCTCTTTTCTCCTCCTCAAGCCCCTGAATGTCGGGGTCGGAAGAAGCCACGCAGCAATGCGCGCAAGAGTTTCAAAAGTTAAGATAACGCCGCTGTGAGCCGCCCAGAAAGCTGCCCTGTCAGCCGCGCGGCGCCAATTGCCCCAGCGCGATCACCGGCCCGGTTGGCAGCCCGGTCGGAGAGCCGCCCGCGGGCTCTTCGGACAGGGCGATGGTGGCTCCGGCAAGCTGCACCGCGATCTCGGAGGCGAGCGGGATCTCGGTCAGCCCCTCGCGATCCACCAGACCGATCGACACCGGCGCCTGCTCGGCATCGGACAGCAGCCAGACCTCGAGGCTGCGGTCCGCCGGGTAATCGCCTGCGTCGCGCCGCACCATGAAGGTGCCGCTGTCGGGCGCGTAATGCGCCAGAAGCTGAAGCCCCTGCTCGCCCGCCACCAGATCGGCATAAAGATGCGGCTCGGGCTCGCCGATGGTCAGCAGACCCGAGACCATCGCCGCCCATGCAATCGCCGCGGCGGCCACCGCGCCCAGCACATAGGGCATCAGCTGTCGCCAGAGCCCGCGCGGCGCGGGCTTGGCCGCGCCATAGAGCCGCGCCTCGATCAGGCGGAAAATCTCCGCCCGCGGCGTCTCTTCGGTGATCGGATCGGTGAGCGCAACGAAATATTCGCGCCATGTGGCCACATCTTGTTGCAGGTCCGGGTCCCGCGCCAGCTGAGTTTCGAACGCGCGCAGCTCGGCCTCGGGCAAAAGCCCGAGGACGTATTCCGCCGCAGAGGCTTCGGCGCCTCCCGGCAGATCCTGTTGCTGCGGCCCGGTCATCGGCTCAGGCACTCCCTCAGGCTCATCAGGCTGCGGCGCAGCCATGTTCTTACGGTGTTGAGCTTCACTCCGGTGGCTTCGGAAAGCTCGGCATAGGTTGCGCCTTCGAGATAGGCGCGGCGCACCATCTCGGCGCGATCCGGCGGCAGCTCTCCCATGCATAGGGCCAGCGCCTGCGCCTCGCCCCGCGCCTCGGCCTGCTGGGCCGGACCAGGACCGGGATCGGCCAGACGTTCGTCTATCTCGATGGGCTCGACCGGCTTGCCCGCATCGCGGCGGCGGCGACGGTCGACAGCAGCATTGCGCGCCAGGGTGATCAGCCAAGTCATCGGAGAATAGCCGTTGACCCGATACTTGCCGGCATGTGTCCAGATCTTCACGTAGGTGTCCTGCAGCGCCTCTTCAGCTTGCGCCCTGTCCTGCAAGACACGCAGACAGACGCCGAAGAGTTTCGCCGAGGTCCGCTCGTAGAGCGTCGCAAAGGCGGCCCGGTCGGCCATCGCCACGCGCGCAATCAGATCCTCGATGTCAGGATGCGGAGAACTCGCCAAGAAATATGCCTGTCTGCTTTTGCTATCTTCGGCAGCCTAATGCGCCGAATGCCGCCCACGCAAACACTATCGCAGGGCATTTTCATGGCGGTGCGCAAAGCCCGCGCAGCCCCCTTGCCCTTGCCATCGATATGGGGCACGACGGTGCGCAAGTTTTCTTAACGACCGGACAAGGGCAGAACCATGGCGGATGGCACGATCGACATCAATGCGAAACCCACCGAGGAGATTTCGGTCCGCGAGGTGTTCGGCATCGACACGGACATGGTGGTGCACGGCTTCCCCGAGAACAGCGACCGCGTTCCCGACGTCGACAGCACCTATAAGTTCGACCCCGACACCACGCTGGCGATCCTCGCGGGTTTCCGCAACAACCGCCGCGTGATGATTCAGGGCTACCACGGCACCGGCAAGTCGACCCACATCGAACAGGTCGCCGCCCGCCTCAACTGGCCCTGCGTGCGCGTCAACCTCGACAGCCACATCTCCCGGATCGACCTCATCGGCAAGGACGCGATCAAGCTGGTGGACGGCAAGCAGGTCACCCAGTTCCAGGAAGGCATCCTTCCGTGGGCGCTGCGCAACCCCACCGCCATCGTCTTCGACGAATATGACGCGGGCCGCGCCGACGTGATGTTCGTGATCCAGCGCGTGCTGGAGACCGACGGCAAGCTCACCCTTCTGGACCAGAACCAGGTGATCACGCCGCACAAATATTTCCGCATCTTCGCCACCGCCAACACCGTTGGCCTTGGCGACACCACCGGCCTTTACCACGGCACCCAGCAGATCAACCAAGGCCAGATGGACCGCTGGAGCCTTGTGGCGACGCTGAACTACCTCAGCATCGACGCCGAGGTGAACATCGTGCTGAGCAAGGCGCCGCATTACAACAACGAGAAGGGCCGCAAGACCATCCGCCAGATGGTCACCGTGGCCGATTTCACCCGCCGCGCCTTCATGAACGGCGAGCTGTCGACCGTGATGTCGCCGCGGACGGTAATCGCATGGGCCGCCAACGCCGAGATCTTCCGCGACGTGGGCTATGCCTTCCGCCTGTCGTTCCTCAACAAATGCGACGAGCTCGAGCGCCAGACCGTGGCCGAGTTCTACCAGCGCTGCTTTGACGAGGAACTGCCGGAAAGCGCCGCCTCGCTGTCGCTGGCGTAAGGCCGGGCGACGATCCCGGAGAGCGGGGGCTCTGCCCCCGTCCGCTGCGCGGACTCCCCCGGGATATTTGAGCCAAGAGGAAGTTTCAGGGGCGCGGATCGATCTCGGTCCGCGCCCTTTTGACGAGGGGAGGAGAACATGGGGAAACCTCTGCATATCGGGCTGATCGGCGGCATCGGCGTGGCCGCCACGCTGGTCTATTATCAGCGGCTGACCGCCGCCGTCGCCGCTATGGGCGAGCCGCTGGAATTGACCATCGTGCATGCGGATGTGTCGGAACTGATCCGCAACAATCTCGCCGACGATCGCGCTGCGCAGGCACACAGCTATGCGCGGCTGCTGGGGCGGCTGGCGGACGCTGGCTGCGATTGCGCCGCGATCACCTCGCTCGGCGGGCATTTCTGCTTTGACGAGACGCGGGCGCTGTCGCCGCTGCCGCTGGTCTCTGCCGTGGCGCCGCTGGACGCGTTCTTTGCCGCCGAGGGGCTTTCCCGCGTCGGGCTTCTGGGCACGCGTGTGGTGATGCGCACCCGGCTCTACGGTCAGCTCACGCGCACCGAGGCGGTGGCGCTGGACGCCGAAACCGAGACGCTCGGCCAGCGCTATCAGGACATGGCCGTGATGGGGCGTTGCAGCGAGGCCGACCGGCAGCTGTTTTTCGACGCGGGCCGCCGCATGGTCGTGGAACAGGGGGCCGAAGCCATCGTTCTGGCGGGCACCGATCTTGGGCTCGCCTTCGACGGCACGCGTGATCCGGGCTACCGGGTGATCGATGCGCTCGACGTGCATGTGGATCTGCTCGCCCGCCTCGCCACCGGGAGGGACGTGCTGTGAAACCTATCCTTGCGATTCTGTTGCTGAGTGCCGCCCCTGCCCTCGCCCAGCCGTCCACCGGCGCGCTGGCCCAAGGCGAGGCGGCCGCCCGCTGCGCCGCGCTCTGGCAGGGCGCTGCACTGGAGGCCAGCGACCATCCGGCCTTTGCCGGCACTGCACCGGCCACCGAAGCGCTTGCCGGAGACTTCGCGGCGCAGGCGCGCGCGGCGGGTCTGTCGCGCAGCACATTGCGCGAGGTCATCGTCGAAGATCTGCCCGATGCGCGGCTGCTCTATCGTTCGGTGCTGAAGGGCGATCAGCAAAGCGCCGCGCTTTTCGAGCGCCGCGCCGCCGCCTGTGCCGGGCTGCAGGGCGGCAGCTGACCCTCCGGCTGCGGGGCGCGCGCGAAAGATGCGCGCTCCGCGCGCCTTCCCTCTTGCCAATTCCCCGCTCCGGCGCGAAACCTGTGCCCATGGCACGCGACACCGACAACCCCGCAGATCCGTTCAAGAAGGCGCTGGCCGAGGCCACCAAGGTCATGGCCGACGACCCCGAGCTTTCGGTGAACTATTCCGTCGACCCTTCGGGCGTCTCCGGCGACATCATGCGCCTGCCGCAGGTGTCGCGCCGGATGAGCCGGGACGAGGTGCTGCTGGCACGCGGCACCGCCGACGCGCTGGCGCTCTACCGGCGCTACCACGATGGCGCGACCCACGCCCGCTATGCCCCGCCGGGCGACATCGCGCGCGAGCTTTACGAGGCGATGGAAACCGCCCGCTGCGAGGCGATGGGCGCGCGCGACATGCCCGGCACTGCGGGCAATATCGACGCCAAGATCGGCCATGAGGCGGCGCGCCGCGGCTATGGCCAGATCACCCAAGCCTCGGAGGCGCCGCTGCCGGTCGCCGCGGGCTATCTCATCCGCCATCTCGCCACCGGGCGCGACCTGCCGAAAGATGCCGCCCACGTCATGGAACTGTGGCGCGGCTTTATCGAGGAACAGGCCGGCGGCACGCTCGAAGACCTGCAGGAGACGCTGTCGGATCAGGCCGCCTTTGCCCGGTTCGCCCGCCGGGTGATCACCGATCTCGGCTATGGCGATCAGCTGGGCGAGGACCCCGATCAGCTCGACGATGAGGCTGAGGACGAGGCCGATCCCGGCTCGGACGAAGAGCAGCAGCCCGACAGCACCGGTCAGGACGATCAGGACGACGACGAGGCCGAAGCCTCGCCCGAACAGTCGCAGGAACAGACGCAGGACCAGAGCCAAGCTCAGGTGTCCGCCGACGAGATGGCCGATCAGGAACTTGGCGAAGAAGCCGAGATGCCCGAGGGCGAAGCCCCGATGGAGCCGCCCGCCCCGGCGCCCGTCTCCGAGGCCGACCCCGAGTATAAGGTCTTTGATTCCACCCACGACGAGGAAATCCCCGCCGAGGAACTGGCCGAGGCGCAGGAGCTGGAACGGCTGCGCGCCTATCTCGATCAGCAGCTCGAGCCGCTGAAAGGCGCGGTCTCGCGGCTGGCCAACAAGCTGCAGCGCCGCCTGCAGGCGCAGCAGAACCGCTCGTGGGAGTTCGACAAGGAAGAGGGCGTGCTGGATGCGGGCCGCCTCGCCCGCGTCGTCGCCAACCCGACCACGCCGCTGTCGTTTAAGGTCGAGAAGGACATGGAGTTCCGCGACACGGTGGTGACACTGCTACTCGACAACTCGGGCTCGATGCGCGGACGCCCGATCTCCATCGCCGCGATCTGCGCCGACGTGCTGGCGCGCACGCTGGAGCGCTGCAACGTCAAGGTCGAGATCCTCGGCTTTACCACCCGTGCGTGGAAGGGCGGGCTGGCGCGCGAGAAATGGCTGAACGAAGGCCGCGAGCAGCAGCCCGGACGCCTCAACGACCTGCGCCATATCATCTACAAGAGCGCCGACGCCCCGTGGCGCCGGGTGCGCGACAACCTCGGGCTGATGATGAAAGAAGGCCTGCTGAAAGAGAACATCGACGGCGAGGCGCTGGAATGGGCGCACCGCCGCATGGCGCACCGCCCCGAGGCCCGCAAGATCCTCATGGTGATCTCCGACGGTGCCCCGGTGGATGATTCCACGCTCTCGGTGAACCCGGCCAATTACCTCGAGAAGCACCTGCGCGACGTGATCGCCATGGTCGAGCGCAAGAAGCAGGTCGAGCTGCTGGCCATCGGCATCGGCCACGACGTGACGCGCTATTACGAGCGCGCGGTGACCATCACCGATGTCGAACAACTGGCCGGCGCGATGACCGAACAGCTTGCTGCGCTCTTCGATTCCGACCCGCGCGCCCGGGCGCGCGTCATGGGCATCAAGCGCGCGGGCTGAGCCCGTACCAAGGCCGAGGGGCCAGCCCCTCGGGCTCCCCGGGATATTTACACCAAGAGGAAGGCAGGACCGCCCACGGCTTCCTCTTGGGATAAATATCCCGGGGTGAATTGGCCGGCAGGCGCCCCATTTTGCGCCATCGGCGCAAGCGCGATGACGACAGGGGCAGCGCCCCTCATTTCTTTTCCGCACAAGACTTCAGGAGACCGCCGCATGTTCCAGACTTTCGAGCAGAGCGCATCCCCCGAGCAGGGTCCGCCGCGGCTGGCGGCGCTGCGCAGCGAACTGGCCAAGGAAGGTCTCAGCGGCTTTCTGGTGCCGCGCGCCGATGCGCATCAGGGCGAATATGTCGCGCCGCATGACGACCGGCTGGCCTGGCTCACCGGCTTCACCGGATCGGCCGGCTATTGCGCGGCGCTGCTGGAGAAGGCCGGTGTCTTTGTCGACGGGCGCTACCGCGTGCAGGTCAAGGCGCAGGTCGCGGCGGAGTTCACCCCGGTGGACTGGCCCGAGGTCGGCCTTGCAGAATGGATCGCCGAGGCGCTGCCCGAGGGGGGCAGAGTCGGGATCGATCCGTGGCTCTTCTCGGTCGATCAGATGCGCGCGCTGGAGCGCGGTCTGGGCACAGTGACCCTGCGCCGCTGCGACAATCTTGTGGACCGGGTCTGGGCCGACCAGCCCGAGCCGCCCATGGGTGCGGTCTTTGCCCAGCCCGTCGATCTGGCGGGCGAGGCGCATGAGGACAAGATCGCCCGGCTGGCGGCAGGTCTCGGCAAGGCGGCGGCCTGCGTCCTCACCCTGCCCGACAGTCTCGCGTGGCTGCTCAACATCCGCGGCTCGGACGTGGCGCGCAACCCGGTGCCGCATGGATTTGCGATCTTGCATACGGGCGGGCGCGTGACGCTCTTCATGGCAGCGCAGAAGCTTAGCGGGCTGGGCGATCACTTCGGCCCCAAGGTGGAGGTGCAGGCGCCCGAAACCTTTGCCGCCGCGCTGGCGGCGCTGGAAGGCCCGGTACAGATCGACCCGGCCAGCTGCCCGGTTGCGGTGCTGGACGCGCTCGAGGGCCGCGAGATCATCGAGGCCGCCGATCCCTGCCTGCTGCCTAAGGCGCGCAAGAACCCCGCAGAACTGCAGGGCGCCCGCGAGGCGCATCTGCGCGACGGCGCGGCCATGGTGCGCTTTCTGCATTGGGTCGACAGCCAGACCCCCGGCACGTTTACCGAGATCGACGCGGTCAAAGCCCTCGAAGAGGAACGCCGCGCCACCAACGCGCTGCGCGACATCTCGTTCGAGACCATCTCGGGCGCCGGGCCCAATGGCGCCATCGTGCACTACCGGGTCACCGAAGAGACCAACCGCACCGTCGAGGCGGGCGAGCTGCTGCTGATCGACAGCGGCGGGCAATATGTGGATGGCACCACCGACATCACCCGCACTATGGCCATCGGCACCGTGGGCGACGAGGAACGCGCCGCCTTCACCCGCGTGCTCAAGGGGATGATCGGCCTGTCGCGGCTGCGCTTCCCAAAGGGGCTGGCCGGGCGGGACATCGACGCTCTGGCGCGGATGCACCTGTGGGAAGCGGGGCTCGATTACGGCCATGGCACCGGGCACGGTGTCGGCTCGTACCTGTCGGTGCACGAAGGGCCGCAGCGCATCGCGCGCACCGGCACCGTGCCGCTGGAGCCGGGAATGATCCTTTCCAACGAGCCGGGCTTCTATCGGGAAGGAAGTTATGGTATCCGCATCGAGAACCTCATCGCGGTGGAACCCGCATCCCCCCTTCCCGGCCAGAGCGTGGCCTCTATGCTGCGCTTCGAAACGCTGACTTGGGTGCCGATCGACCGGCGTCTGATCGAGACGGGATTGCTGACCGCCGCGGAACGCGATTGGCTCAACGCCTATCACACCGAGGTTTTCGAACGCATCGCTCCGCTTGTCACAGGCGCCGTGCGGGACTGGCTCGAAGCGGCCTGCGCGCCGCTTTGACACAGGACTGTCGCACTGGCGTTGGTATATGATGGGCGGATAACGGGAGAGACATGATGTTGAAACAGATTGCCGTGCGCCCGGCCACGGGCACTTGGGTCATTCGCGCTGGGGGCGCCGTTCTGGGCGAGAGCAGCCGCGCGCTCGAACTGACCGAGGGCGACAAGCCCCAGACCATCTACTTCCCGCGCGAGGATGTGGCCATGGCCTTCCTCGAGCCCAGCGGATACCGCAGCACCAGCGCCGCCCTTGGCGACGCGGAGCACTTCCATATCGCCTCGAAGAGCCGCAGCTACGACAATGCGGTGTTTTCCTACACCGATCCCAAGCCGGAAGCCTCGCAGATCAAGGGCTATCTCGCGTTCGATCTGCAGGACGGTGTGGCTGTCGAACAGGTCTAAATTAGGCGTCTGGACCGGCGGGCATCGCGCTTGCTCGAAAAGCCCTGCCTCGAAAGCCCCGCCCCGAAAACATGAAAGCCGGTCCCCTTGGGGCCGGCTTTTTCGGTATGCGCCCTGCCCTTTGAAGGCGCTTCACGCCCCGCGCAGATTGTCCCGCAGCCGGCTCACCTGATCGCGCAGCGCCAAAAGCTCGTCGACGCTCATGCCCGACTGCTCCGAGATGCAGCCCGCGATATGCGCGGTGCGCGCCTCCATCGCCGCGCCCTGCTCGGTGAGGCTGATGCGCACCTGCCGTTCGTCCTTTTCGTCGCGGCGGCGGCTGACCAGCCCCATGCCCTCGAGCCGCTTCAGCAGCGGTGTCAGCGTGCTCGATTCCAATTGCAGCTGCCGCGACAGCAGGCCCACGGTCGGCGGCTCCTCGGCGGCCCAGAGCGCGCTCATCACCAGAAACTGCGGGTAGGTCAGCCCAAGCTTTTCCAAATGCGGGCGATACGCCTGCTGCAGCGCATGCACGGCGGAATAGAGCGAGAAACAGACCATGTCTTGGGGGGCGAGTGTCATGCCCAAGATATAAATCGCGCGCGATCCTTTCTCAAGCGATTGACTTATCCAGCGCCGCGCATATCTATCGTGCACGATATAATCGCTCACAAAGGATTCTTCCATGGCACTCGACATCAAGTATCGCACGCAGGCGCAGGCATCGGGCAATGGCCGCGACGGCATCACCAAGCTGACCTCGGGCCTGCTGACCGTGACGATGAACGCGCCCAAGGAACTCGGCGGCGCGGGCAAGGGCCACAACCCCGAAGAGCTGTTTGCTATGGGCTATGCCGCCTGTTTCCTCAGCGCGATGCGCTTTGTCGCGCAGACCGAACAGCTGGGCACCGTGCCCGCCGAGGCGACGGTGGACGCCGAAGTGGCCATCGGTGCCAAGGAGAGCGGCGGTTTCGAGCTTGTGGTGAAACTGATCGCCAAGATGCCGGGGCTGGAGCGTGAGACCGCCGAGACGATCCTCAAGCGCGCGCATGAGGTCTGCCCCTATTCCGACGCCACCCGCGGCAATATCGAGGTGACGCTCGAACTGGCCTGATGCGCTGACGTGCAAAGCCCCCGGCCACCGCGTGCGGGCCGGGGCAAAGGCCTCAGCTGTGCTCTTCCGCCGCCGTTGCGGCCAAAGCGCGGTTGTAAGCCTTTAGCGCGTCCACATGGAACAGCGCGCCCTGCAGCACCGGCGCGTCGTCGGGGCCCTTGCGGGTGACCACCGGCAGATAGGCCACGCCGGATTTGTCGAAGAGCGGCAGCGCCGCCTCCAGCGTCGCCTGCGCGTTGAGGAAAAGCCCCTGCTCGATCATCCGCAGGCAGGCTTCCTCATCCGCAGCGCCCTCGTCATTGGGTTTGCGCATCACCCCCTGCACCCGGAACATCGCCAGCAGATAGGCCTGCGGCCCGGCGGCGAGATGCACGTTGCGCCGCTCAAGCTGCGACAGGAAAAAGCTGCGATGCACGAGGCGCGAGGCCAGCGCGGTCGACATCGACACAGAGATCATCACCGCCAGCCCGGTCTGCCAGTCGCCGGTCAATTCAAACACGATCAGCGTGGTCGAGATCGGCGCGCCCAGCACCGCCGCCGCCACCGCCCCCATGCCCGCGAGCGCATAGAGCGTGAAGACCGAGCTTTGCTCGGGGAACAGCCCGGTGGCCACATGCGCAAAGGCCAGCCCGGTCAGCGCGCCCAGCATCAGCGAGGGCGAGAACACCCCGCCGCCCATGCGCCCGGCCATGGTGATCGAGACCGCCGCCACTTTCACCGCCGCGAAGATCATCGCCTGACTGAGCGTGAGTTGCCCCGACAGCGCGCGCGACGTGGTCTCATAACCGACACCGATGATATGCGGGTAGAAGATCGCGATCGCCCCCAGCATCAGCCCCGCCACCGCCGGACGCAGCCAATGCGGCAGGCCAAGGCGCTTCTGGATCGCCGTGCCCACGCCATCAGACCAGAACAGCGCCTTGATCATCAGCACCGCCACCAGCCCGCAGACGAGGCCCATCAAGAAGAAGGCGGGCAGTTCGAGGTAAAATTGCACCGTGGTGGTGCCGGGCAGCACGAACTCGGTGACATCGCCGAAATAGAGGCGGTTGATCACCGTGCCCGCGGCGCTGGCCACCACGATCGGGGCAAAGGCGTGCAGGGCAAAGTGGCGCAGCACCACCTCAAGCCCGAAAAGCGCCCCGGCGATGGGCGCGTTGAAACTGGCCGAAACCGCCGCCGCCACGGCGCAGCCCAGAAGGTCGCGCCCGGTGATGCCGTCGACCCGCAAGAGGTTCGACACCCAAGAGGCGATCATCGCGGCGATATGCACCACCGGGCCCTCGCGGCCCGTCGAGCCGCCGGTCGAGAGGGTGATCCACGAGCAGAGCGCCGAGGCGATGCCCGCCTTCTTCTCGACCCGCCCGTCGTTGAGCGCCGCCCCCTCGATCACGTCAGAGACGCTGCGCACCCGCCCGTCTGGGGTAAACTTCTGCAAAATCAACCCGACCAATGCGCCGCCGACCACCGGCACCAGCAGCACATAGACCCACGGCAGGCTCTGCGCGAAACTATGCAGCAGGTTGACGTCCTCGGTGCCGTAGACGAAGGCCTGCAGCCGTTGGATCGCGAGGCGAAAGAGCAGCGCGGCAAAGCCTGCGGCGGCGCCGACGAACAGAGCGATGATCCAGAAGGTGATCTGACCCGGCCCCTTGTGCCGCAGCGTGTCCCACCCCCGGTTGCACAGCGCGCGCGTCTCGCGCCACTGCATGGCTAGCTGGCTCAGCATCGCTCGGTTCCGTCCTCGTCCTGCCCGTTCCCTGCCCTCGTCGCAGCCTCGCCGCTGTGCCCGCGCGGGCTTGCTTGCTCACGCCCATGTGTAGCATGGCTTTCGCAGCCCGCCCGGCGCGGATAAGGTCGCCCCGATTTTCCACGGAGGTTCTCTATGCCCGTCGCCGAAGCCCTGGAGGCTCTTGATCACTTCCTAGGCGAACGATTCACCCGCTCCAAGTCCGAACTGGACCTGCACGGCCGATCCGAGTCCTATTTCCCCCTGACGCCGCCCGATGGCGTCGCTTACCCCGAAACCGCCGAAGAGGTGCAGCGCATCGTGCAGATCTGCGCCGAACACGGCTGCCCGGTGATCGGCTGGGGTGCCGGCACCTCGCTCGAGGGCCACGGACAGGCGGTGAAAGGCGGCGTCACCGTCGACTTCATCCGCATGAACAAAGTGCTGGAAATCCGCCCCGCCGACATGGATGTGACCGTTCAGCCCGGCGTCACCCGCGAGGCGCTGAACGAGGAACTGCGCGCCACGGGGCTGTTCTTCCCGGTCGATCCAGGCGCCAATGCCTCGCTTGGCGGCATGGCGATGACCCGCGCCTCGGGCACCACCACGGTGCGCTACGGCTCCATGCGCGACAACGTGCTGGGCCTCAAGGCGGTGCTGGCCGACGGCCGGGTGATCGAGACCGGCACCCGCGCCCGCAAATCCGCCGCCGGGTTCGACCTGACGGCGCTCTTTGTCGGCTCGGAGGGCACGCTGGGGCTTGTCACCGAGCTTACCCTGCGGCTGCATGGCATCCCCGAGGCGGTATCGGCGGGCATCTGCGCCTTTGACGACATGGGCAGCGCGGTGACCACGGTGATGGAGACCATCCAGATGGGCATCCCGATGGCACGCATCGAGTTCGTCGACGCCGCCACCGCCCGCGCTTTCTCGGACTACTCGGGCATGGAGATGGCCGAGAGCCCGCACCTGCTGGTCGAGTTCAACGGCTCGCCCGAAAGCGTGAAGCAGGACGCCGAGCGCTTTGCCGAGATCGTCGCCGACAATGGCGGCAGCCCGTTCGAATGGTCCGCCCGCGAAGAAGAGCGCCGCGCGCTCTGGGCGCTGCGCCACAACGGCTATTACGCCATCCTCGCCTCGCGCAAAGGCGCGCGCGCGGTGGTGACCGACATCTGCGTGCCGATCTCGGAGCTTGCTCTGGCGGTGGAAGAGACACAGGCCGACATCGCCGCCAGCGGCATCCCCGGCCCGATCCTCGGCCATGTGGGCGACGGCAATTTCCACGCGGTGCTGCTCATCGGCCCCGACAGCCCCGAGGAGCTGAAGACCGCCAAGGCGCTGTCGCACCGCATGGCCGAACGGGCGCTGCGGCTCGGCGGCACCTGCACCGGCGAGCATGGCGTCGGGCTTGGCAAAATGGCCTATATGGAGGCCGAACACGGGCCCGGCTGGCAGGTCATGGGGCAGATCAAGCGCGCGCTCGATCCGCAGAACATCATGAACCCCGGCAAGCTTGTGCCGCAGGACTGACCTTGATGGCCGGGGCAGCGCGCTGTCCCGGCCCTCGCTGCGGTGGCGGGCGAAGATGCGTATTTGTAGGAACAATGAATTGGCGCATGGGGGCTTTCATTGTTCCCCTAAATACGCCCGCCGGAGGCGCTCTTAGTCGCGCCAGAAACGGGCGGTGAACAGCACGAAGACCGCCATGATCTCCAGCCGCCCCACCAGCATGGCAAAGACCAGCAGCCATTTGGCGGTGTCGTTGAGCGTGGCGAAATTGCCCGCCGGACCGATGATGTCGCCCAGACCCGGGCCGACATTGGCAAGCGCCGTGGCCGCGCCGGACACCGAAGTCACGAAGTCGAGCCCGGTGAAGCCGAGCGCCACCGACAGCACACCGAGCGAGACCACGAAGAAAACGAAATAGGCCATCACCGAGCTCAGCACCTCGTCGCTGACCGGGCGGCCCTCGAAGCGCGGGGTGAAGACACCATGCGGCGCGCGGATACGCTTGAGCTGCACCCGGATCGACGCGAAGAGAAGTTGGTAGCGGAAGATTTTCACCGAGCAGGCGGTCGAGCCCGCACAGCCCCCGATCAGCCCGATGAAAAAGAAGAGCGTGATCAGGAAGGCGCCCCAGCCCATATAGTCCACCGAGGCGTAGCCGGTGCCGGAGATGATCGAGGTGATATTGAACAGCGACTCGCGGATCGCCTGTTCGGGATGATGCGGGAATTTGATCACCAGCGTCACGCTCATCACCAGCACCAGCGTGAAGATCGTCGCGAAGAAGGCCCGCACCTGACTGTCGCGCCAGAGCGCGCGCTGGTTGCCGTTGAGCATCTGCACATACCGCACGAAGGGCAGCGCGGCGGCGACCATGAAGAAGGCGGCGACATATTCCGCCGGACCCGAGAAGGTGCCGAAAGACGCGTCGTAATTGGCAAACCCGCCGGTCGAGAGCGTGGTGAGCGCATGCACCGTGGCGTCGAACGCATCCATGCCGCAGACCATATAGGCCGCCGTGCAGGCCAGCGTCATGCCCACATAGATGGTCGAGATCGACGAGGCGATCTCGGTGGCGCGGGGCAGGATTTTGCCCATGGTCTCGAAGGCCTCGGACCGGAAGATCTGCATCCCGCCGACCCGCAGTTCGGGCAGGAACACCATGGCGACGACGATGATCCCCACCCCGCCCAGCCATTGCAGCATGCCGCGCCACAGCAAGATACCCTTGGGCAGATCATCGAGCCCGGTGAACACCGTCGAGCCGGTGGTGGTGACGCCCGACATGGCCTCGAACACCGCATCCACCAGCCGCGCCTCGGTGGCGCCCAGCATGAAGGGGATGCCACCAAAGAGCGGCAGCACCACCCAAGCGCCGACGGTCAGCAGGAAGGTCTGCTGCAGCGTCAGCCCCTGCCGCCCGGCATTGGCGCAGGCCAGCGCGATCAGACCGCCGGTCAGCATGGTCAGCAGCGCGCTTTCGAGAAAGACATGCCACTCGCCGCGCGCCTCGGCGATATCCACCAGAAGCGGTACGAGCATGCAGGCGCCAAGCGTCGTGACGAGCAGGCCGAGAACATAGGCAACGGGGCGGATGTCGAACATGGCCAGAGCCTTCGCCCGGCGCTGCCCCCCTGTCAAGCGCCGCGCTTGGGCAAGGGTCAGTCGCCGAAAAGGTCACGGAAGACATGTGGCAAAATCTGCTCGCGGGTGAGCCCCAACTCGGCCAGCCGGTCATCGCTCTGGCTTTCCAGCACGATGATCTCGCGCAGCCGCGCACGGGCCAGACCGGCGGCGTTCACCCCAAGCCCAAGCTGGGTGAAATAGCTGTCGATCCGGGCGCGCAGCGAGCCGCGCCCCATGCCGATCATCACGTTTTCCGCTGCAGTGCTCGTGGTCATGCCAAGACCTCCGGTGGGTTGCGTTGCCCTCCACCTTCAAGATGGTCCGGCGGCCACTCCCCGTCACCTCCGCACCGGCAGAAATTGCTGCATTGCAGAAAAATGCCGCCGGAGTGACCGGCGGCACGAAGCTGTTGCTCAGGAAAGCGGCAGCGGCGGAGCCTTGGCCCGCGGCCGCCCCTATCCCTGCCCCTGCTTAGCCCTGATGGATCAGGCTCGGGAAGAGCGTCGGATCGAGGCTGGCCTGCGCAAAGGTCGGCCCTTCGGTCAGCAGCGCCACCGCGTCATGCGAGTGCAGGCTTTCCTGATGGCTGGCAAGCACGCGGTAGTCGCCGATCCGCGGATCGGCCTGCAGCGCCTCGGCAAAGAGCCGCGCCGCGTCTTCGACGAAGATCGGGTTGGCGGCGTTGAGCTCGGCGAAGGCCTGCTCGTCCTCGCGCTTGACCATGACCTGCGTCTCGGTCGGCACGGCAGAGCGGCAGAGCCCCACGAGGTCTTCGAACCACATCCAGTCTTCGTCGTCGGTCAGCACCGCCGACACGCGCGCCACCGAACGCTGCGAGTGCGGCGTGGCAAGCTGGCCACGGAACTGGCGCGCATGCTCGGAAAGCTCCAGCGAGCAAGGGCAGGTCGAGCTGTAGACATAATCGAGGTGCACGACGCGCTGGCGCACGCCGTCATTCTCGATCAGTTCCAGCGCGATGTCGTAATACTGATAGCCGGACAGGCCCGAGCGCAGGCTGTCGACCCGCATCGGGAAGCGGAAGCGCATCTGGATGCGCGCGTCGAAGCTTTCGAGGTCGGACTTATAGTCATCCAGCGCCGCTTCGATCACACCAAAGCTGAAGGTCTTTTCGGCATGGGTGTAGAAGCTGCGCATGATGCGCGACATGTTGATGCCTTTTTTGTCGGCCTCGAGGCTGACCGTACCGGTCACCGAGGTCTCGACGGTCAGCGGCGCACCTTCCTTGGTGCGATAGCTGATCGGAAGGCGGAAATTCGAGATACCCACATGCTGAATGCGGCGGTTCTCACCGCGGATCAGCGAAGACGGGCCGTTCTGCAGGTCGGGCAGCGAGTCTTTGTACGAAGGCTCGACGGTGAACCCTTCGGGGTATTGGCGCGAAAAGGTAGGGTAATCCTGTGCGGCCCCGAGAAGCTTCAGCAGCGCAGGGTCGAGATCGGTGATCTCGTTATCGGCAGCGGTTTCGGTCCATTTGCGCAGGACCGCGAGCGCGGCCTCCGCTTCGTCACGGTTCGGGTCACGGTCTACAACCGGGGAATACACATTCATTGCCTGCCCTCCGAGGCGGGGTTCTTTCCACTTACTTAAGGTGTTTTACCGAAATATCCACCACTTACGATACCTATACGAGCATACCTATCCGTATGGATCATCTCTTGCGGGCAAAAATGTGGCCGGGCAATCTTTATTTTGCCCGGCCACAAAATCTTCACGATTCATCAAGTGCTTGTTGAATATCGGCAACAAGGTCCTCAGTGGCCTCGATTCCCACCGAAAGGCGGATCAGCCCGTCACCGATGCCCAGACCGGCGCGCTGCTCGGGGCTGAGGCGCTGGTGCGTGGTGGTCGCCGGGTGGGTCGCAATGGACTTTGCATCGCCGAGATTGTTCGAGATCAGGATCACCTTCAGCGCGTTGCAGAAGCGGAAGGCCGCCTCTTTCCCGCCTTCGATCTCGAAGGCCACCATGGTGCCGCCTGCCCCAAGCTGCCGCTGCGCCAGTTCATGCTGCGGATGGCTTTCGAGCCCCGGATAGCTGACGCGCGTCACCTTGGGATGGGGGATCACCGCCTTGGCGATCGCCTCGGCAGACGCGGTCTGCGCGCGCACCCGCAGGTCGATGGTCTCCAGCCCCTTGAGCATGACCCAAGCGGTGAACGGGCTCATCGAGCCGCCGGTGTGCTTCATGTAGGGTTCGATCACGCCGCGGATGATCTCACGCGAGCCGAGGATCACACCGCCCAGCGTGCGGCCCTGCCCGTCGATGTGCTTGGTCGCCGAATAGACCACCACGTCGGCCCCCTGCTCGATGGCGCGGCTGTAGACCGGGGTCGAAAAGACGTTGTCGACCACAACCTTGGCGCCCTTGGCATGGGCCAGCTTGGCGACGGCCTCGACATCCACCAGCTCCAGCGTCGGGTTCGACATGCTCTCGAAGAACACCAGTTCGGCACCGGGCGCCAGCGCCTCTTCCCATTGCGCCAGATCGGCCCCGTCGACAAAGACCACCTCGACGCCGAAGCGGGTCAGAATGGTTTCGAGCACGTAAAGGCAGGATCCGAACAGCGCGCGCGCGGCGACCACGCGGTCCCCGGCCTTGAGCATGGCGGTCAGCGCGCCCGAGACGGCAGCCATGCCGGAGGCGGTGGCAAAGGCGTCTTCGGCGCCTTCGAGCAGCGCGATGCGCTCTTCGAACATGGCGACGGTCGGGTTGCCGTAGCGGGCGTAGATATATTCATCCGCCTCGGTCTTGATAAAGCGCGCCTCGGCCTGCTCGGCGCTGTCATAGGCAAAGCCCTGCGTGAGGAAGATCGCCTCGCTGAGCTCCCCCCACTGGCTGCGCTTGGTGCCGCCGTGCACCAGTTCGGTGCGCGATGCCTTCTTGAAATCTGCCATGATCTTCCACCTTTCTGTGTCCGGGCTAACCCTCTGCGCCGGAAATGAAAAAGCCCCATTCGCGGTCAAGCGAAAGGGGCTCTCTCGTCCGACCTTTTAGCGGCATGTTTTACGTGGCCCGCAATCCGTCAACAAATCGCCACGGGGCTGAAATACGCCGCCGCCGCGCCTCGGTCAAGCGCGCAGCAGCCGCAGCCCCGCGCGTATGTCCGATCGCGGCGGCAAATTGTCCGGCCCCGGCACATGCCGCCACCCGCGCTTGTCATCCGGCGCGATCCCGTCTCATCATGGCGGCGCGAAGCAAGCCACGGGACGGACATGGAAAGCACGCTCTTTCAGGCCTCGATCTACCTCGCAGCCGCGGTCATCGCGGTGCCCATCGCCGCCCGGCTGGGACTGGGGTCGGTGCTCGGCTATCTGCTGGCCGGGATCGTCATCGGGCCGGTGCTGCACCTCGTCTCGCACACCGACGATCTGCGCCATTATGCCGAGTTCGGCGTGGTGATGATGCTGTTCATCATCGGGCTGGAACTGGAGCCCCGCGCGCTGTGGGACATGCGACACCGGCTGATCGGGCTCGGAGGGTTGCAAATCCTGCTGACGCTTGGGGCGGTGACCGGGCTGACCATGGCATTTGGCCTCGACTGGCGCCCGGCGGTGGCCGCGGGGATGATCTTTGCGCTCTCCTCCACCGCCATTGTGCTGCAGACCCTGTCGGAGAAGGGGCTGATGCAGACCAACGGCGGGCGCGGCGCCTTTTCGGTGCTGCTGACGCAGGACATCGCGGTGATCCCCATGTTGGTGCTGCTGCCGCTGCTCAGCGGCCCGTTCATGGCGGCCAGTTCCAACGCTGACCACAGCGACGCAGGCCACGGCGGGCACGGCATGTCGCTGGTCGAAGGCCTGCCCGGCTGGGGGGTGGCGCTGGTCACGCTGGGGGCCATCGCGCTGATCATCCTTGCAGGCGTCTACGGCGCGCGCCCGCTGTTTCGCTACATCAACGCCGCGCGGCTGCCCGAGATGTTCACCGCCGTGGCGCTGCTCATCGTCGTCGGCATCGCCTTCCTGATGGGGCTGGTGGGCCTCTCGCCCGCGCTCGGAACCTTCCTTGCGGGCGTGGTGCTGGCCAACTCGGAGTTCCGCCACCAGCTTGAGGCCGACATCGAGCCCTTCAAGGGGCTACTGCTGGGGCTTTTCTTCATCACCGTGGGCGCCGGGATCGATTTTGCCGACTTCCTGCGCGAGCCCCTGCTGCTGCTTGGCGCCACCGCCGCGCTGATCCTCGTCAAGGGCGCGATCCTGCATGTGCTGGGCGGGCTCTTTCACCTCAAGGGCCGCGACCGGATGCTGTTCACCCTGTCGCTGGCGCAGGCGGGCGAGTTTGGCTTCGTGCTGATCTCTTTCGCGCTGCAGCAAAACGTGCTGACCGAGGAACTGGGCCAGCGCATGTTGATGGTGGTGGCGCTGTCGATGCTGATCACCCCAGCGCTCTTCATCCTCTATGACACACTGTCGGCCAAGCTGGTCGAGAAAGCCGAACCGCGCGCTGATGACCGGATCGACAGTCAGGGGCCGATCATCATCGCCGGGATCGGACGCTTTGGGCAGATCGTCAATCGCCTCGTGCAGAACTCGGGCTTCCAGACCGTGGTGATCGACCACGACATGCAGACCATCGAGTTGATGCGCAATTTCGGCATGAAGGGCTTCTTCGGCGATCCCACCCGGCCCGAGCTGCTGCATGCGGCGGGCATCGGCAAGGCCAAGGTGCTGGTCGCCGCGCTTGATGACCCCAAGGCCACGACCAAACTGGTGCGCTTCGCCAAACGCATCCGCCCCGACCTTTTCGTCATCGCCCGCGCCCGCGACCGTACCCATGTCTACGAGCTTTATCAGGCGGGCGCCGACAAAATGGTGCGCGAGATGTTCGACAGCTCGCTGCGGGCCGGACGCTACGTGCTCGAAGAGGCCGGGCTGACCGAATATGAGGCCGCCGCCGCCGAGCAGACCTTCTATCGCCACGACCGCGAGACCATGCGCGAGCTTGCCGAGCTTTGGGACCCGGGCACCCATCCCGCCGAGAACCCGGCCTACATCAAGCGATCGCAGGAACTGGAGAAGGATCTCGAAACCGCGCTCTTCGCCGCGCTCGAGGCGCAGCGGCGCGAGTCGGCCTGATCTCACCGCATTTGGCCAAGGGAGAATCACTCAAGGCGCGTCGCTGCAGCGCAGCAAATTATGCCGCCCAGGCGACCCTGGGCGCAATAAAATAAGGGGTTTGAGTATCCCACGGTATGCCGCAGGCGCGAAAAGCGCAGGCCGGATGGGGCGATAAGCTCAATTCTCGTGCAGAATGCGACGCCAGCGCCACCAATCGCGGGAATGTGTGCGCAATGCGCCCTTTCGTCGCTGTTGTTTACGATCACCTCATGTATGCGGAGGCCGCCGGAGGTGGACCAAGACCCGCGCAAGAGGCGCCGGCCACGTCCCGCCCTCCGTCCGACAGACGCGAAATGCCTCGATCATGACACAGACTTCCAAGCCTCCCAGAATCGTCATCGTCGGCGCCGGCACTGCCGGGCTGAACCTCGCCACCCGCCTCAGCCATAAGTTCGGCCGACACGGCAAGGCCGAGATCACGCTGGTGGACGAGAACCTCTCGCATATGTGGAAACCCTCGCTGCACGAATTCGCAGCCGGCACCAAAGGGTTCGACGAAGAGATCAGCCTGCTCGAGCATTCGCATCGCAACGATTACAGCTTCCGCCTCGGACGGTTCACCGGCATCGACCGCGAGAAAAAGCTGGTGCACCTGCAGGCGGTGAACGACCCGGCCAACCGCCCGCTCGCACCCAAGCGCGCCCTGCCCTATGACATCCTCGTGCTGGCCATCGGCAGCCGCTCGAACGACTTCGGCACGCCGGGTGTGGCCGAGAACTGCATGATGCTGGACACGCCCGCGCAGGCCAAACGCCTGCAGGCGGAACTGCTGAACCTCTTCCTGCGCTTCCAGACCGGCGCGCTCTGCACGCGGGACGACAAGCTGGAGCTGACCATCATCGGCGCGGGCGCCACCGGCGTGGAACTGGCCGCAGAGCTGCGCGAGGCCGCCGGTCAGTTCGCCCGCAACGGCATCCACAAGGTGCGCCGCCCCGACGCGGTGACCATCCGCGTGCTGGAAGCCGCGCCGCGCGTGCTTGGGGCGCTGCCCGAGAATATCTCGATGAAGGTCGAGCGGCACCTGCGCGAGTTGCACATCGACGTGCACTGCGGTGCGAAAGTGGCGCGGATCGAGCCGGGCTCGGTGCATCTGGCCGATGGCACGGAATTCACCTCGAACCTGACCGTCTGGGCCGCCGGTGTGCGCGCCCCCGAGGTGATCGGCCAGCTCGAAGGCTTCGAGACCGGCAGCCTTGGCCGCCTCAAGGTGCGCCCCACCCTGCAGACGCTGGCCGACGATCAGATTTACGCTCTGGGCGACTGCGCCGATTGCCCGTGGCCCGCCAAGGAGACCTCGCTGCCGCCGCGCGCGCAGGTCGCCACCCAGCAGGCCGAGTTCATGGAGCGCCAGATCGCCGCACAGCTGGCTGGCAAGCCGCTCAAGCCCTTCTCCTATGCCGACCACGGCTCGCTGGTGGCGATCTCCAACGAGGGCGCTGTGGGCTCGCTGATGGGCAAGGCGATCGGCACGATCACCATCGAGGGCTGGCTGGCCCGCCGTGCCTATCGCTCGCTGCACTTCCTGCACCGCAAGTCGGTTCTGGGCACATGGCGCGCCACACTGAGCTCGCTGATCGGCGGCGCGTCCAAGCGCATCCGTCCGAAGCTGAAGCTGCACTGAGCCGCGCCAAAGGCAGGCAAAGCAAAAGGGCCGTCCCCGCGGGGACGGCCCTTTTTAATTTTGAGAGAATGCGCCCTATCAGGCGGCGCGCAGCCCCAGCACTTCGTCGACCTGACGGGCGGCGGCCACTTCGTCGCCACCGCTGACAGCCGCGACTTCGCGGGTCAGGCGCTCGAGCGCGGCTTCGTAGAGCTGACGCTCGGAGTAGCTCTGCTCGCGCTGATCGTCGGCGCGGTGCAGGTCGCGCACCACTTCGGCGATGGCGATCAGGTCACCCGAGTTGATCTTCTGTTCGTATTCCTGAGCCCGGCGGGACCACATGGCACGTTTCACCTTGGCCTTGCCCTTCAGGGTCTTCATGGCCTGGCTCACCACGTCGGGGGAGGACAGCGAACGCATGCCGATTTCAGTGGCCTTATGGGTGGGCACCCGCAGGGTCATCTTGTCCTTTTCGAAGGAGATCACAAACAGTTCCAGCTTGAGGCCGGCGATTTCCTGCTCTTCGATCGACATGATCTGGCCCACACCATGGGCGGGGTAGACCACGTAGTCGTTCGGGCGGAATTCGTTCTTCTTGGTCTTGGTCATCCAACAGCGTCCTTAGCAGCAAAACCTTGTGCACACGCGACAGAAAGACGGACGGGATGCGGAGCATTCCGTTCGCCTGGTGTTAACGCGTTTCGCTTAACCCCCCGGGTGCAGATCGGCCCGGTCGTATGTGCATGGTTTCAACATGAGTGGCGCAGAATATAGCACAAAACGACCGTCTTTCCTAGGAGCGCCCGCCCCGGAAAGAACTATTTCTGTACCAATATGTTACGGGGAAAAACACGCCCCCGTGTGCGGGTTCCGGCGCGGCAGGCACGAATCGCGCCCCGCGCCGGTCGTCTTGCTTCTCGGTCAGTCGCCCTCGCCCGGCGCTTCCGAGAAATACTTGGTCATCTTGCCCGCCTCGCCGTCGCGCTCTTCGGCTTCGGGCAGCGGGTCTTTCTTGGTGATGATCACCGGCCAGAGCTCCGCATACTTGCGGTTGAACTCCACCCATTTCTCCATGTCCGGCTCGGTGTCCGGACGGATCGCATCGGCGGGGCATTCCGGCTCGCAGACGCCGCAGTCGATGCATTCGTCGGGGTGGATAACCAGCGTATTCTCACCCTCGTAGAAACAGTCCACCGGGCAGACTTCCACGCAGTCGGTGTATTTGCAGGCGATACAATTTTCGGTGACGACGTAGGTCATTGCTGTCTCTCAAAGGCTGATGGGCGCTTAGCTAGACCAGCACAGCGGATCATTCAAGCGTCCGGCCGCGATCAAGATCGAGTTTCCTGCGGTCACGCTTGGTGGGACGAGAATTGCCTTCGAGGCGCTGCACCGGTGGAACGTCGTCCTTCGATTTCGGCTGCGGCGGATCGAGGTCCTCGTAGAGTTGCTGCGCTTCGGGGGCCGGACCGCGCCGTTCGCCAAGCGCCAGCACCTTGATCACCCGCACCTGCCGCGCCTGAGAGAAGGTCAGCACATCCCCCGGCCCGACGTTGAAGGCGGGTTTCGATACATTGGTCCCATTCACGCGAAGCCCCGCCCCGATGGCCTTGGCCGACAGGCTCCGCGTCTTGAAGAAGCGGGCCTGCCAGAGCCATTTGTCGAGGCGGATCTTCTGGAGTTGTTCGGTCACTGGGTCAGTGTCCCGAGGGGCTCAGGACTTGTCCTTGTTGAAGCCCATGAGCGCAGCCGCGAAGGGGTTGTCCGGATCGATCCGGTCCTTCTTCTCGGGGCGCGACTCGAAGGTCTTCGGCCCTTTCGGACCACCCTTGCCGCCGCTGCGGGGACCGCCTTTGCCGCGCGGCTTGCCGCCGCCCTTGGGGCCACCCTTGCCGCGCGCCTGACGACCGCCTTCACGGCCACCCTCGCGGGCACCACCGTCACGGCCACCCTGACGGCCACCGCGGTTGCGGTTGCCACCCCAGGTGAAGGTGTAGAACACCTCGATCTCGGGACCTGCGAGCGCCGCATCGGGGCTTTCGCCCGGCAACACTTCGGTTTCCGACGCTTCGGGGATGTGGTTGTCCACCTCGGTCGCGTCCGGCGTCTCGGCGATGGGGGCAACGCCCTCGTCGTCGATGCTCTCGGTGCCGGTCACCACATCCGCGGGCGCGGGCTCGGCAGCCGGATCGGCCATTGCGGCGGGGGTCGCCTCTTCTTCCTGCGCGGCGTCGAACACCGGCTCGTCCTCACCCGGGGTGCCGGTCGGATCGGAGCTTTCGGTCAGCACCTTGTCAGCGGCACGCACCTTGGTGCGCTCGCCCTTTTCGGCGCGGTAGCCGAGACCTTCCATCAGGTCAGCGAACTGCTCCAGCGTCATGCCGGTGATCGACAGCATGTCGGCCTTGGCCTCAAAGCCGCCGCGGCTGTCTTCGCTGCGCAGCATGTCGGCCAGACGCTCGAGCATGTCGATGCGGATGGCGCGCTCGCCTGCGGGGCGGTAGCCGGACAGCGAGTAATGCACCATCGGCACATCGCGCATGTTGGGCACGGTCACCAGACCCGGCGGCGGTGCCTCGGGGAAGGTGTCGAGATCGTTCGACAGCGACCACAGCACCAGACGCAGGCGCGTCGGCGCGGGCTTGAGCAGCAGCGGCATGAAGATCGTGTACTGACCGAAACGCACGCCATGCTTGCGCAGCGCGCCACGGGCGTCCTGATCCAACTGCTTGACCTCATCGGCCACCTGGCTGCGGGGGATGATGCCCATCGCCTCGATCAGGCGGAAGCCGAAGCCACGCGCCAGACCGGTCAGAGCCTCGTCGTTCTGCAGGTTCAGCAGCGGCTCGAAGAGCGCGGCGATTTTGCGATCGATGAAATGCTGCAGACGGCGTTCGACCTTCTGCGCCACATCGGGGCCAGCCTCGTCATCGACGAAAACGGCAACGCGCGGCTTCAGCGGGTCATCGCCCTTCACCAGCTTGCCGACCGCCTGCTCGCCCCACATCAGACCACCCTGTTCGGTGAAGTCGATCTCGGTATCGGGAGCGTTATAGAAGCGATCCGCCCGCAGGTGGAAATGCGGCGCCAGCGCCTGCAGCGACGCTGTCTTCAGCGTCTTGGCTTCCTGGCCCGTCGCCCCGGCATCCTGCCGGAACCGGAACCCCTCGAGCCGACCGACGAATTCGCCTTCGACGGTCACTTCTCCGTTGTCGTTCACCTCGGCCAAGAGGGCCTCCTTCTGCTTCAACCGCCGCAAGAGCACTGATGTGCGGCGGTCAACAAATCTTTGCGTCAGACGCGCGTGCAGCGCATCGGACAGTGCGTCTTCTACCGCGCGGGTCGCCTCGCGCCAATGGCTTTCGTCATCCACCCAACCTTTGCGTTGCGCCACGTAAGTCCATGTGCGGATGAACGCCAGCCGTTTCGACAACGCATCGATATCTCCATCGGTTCGATCAATGCGTTTCACCTGCCGCGCCATGAAGTCGCCCGGGATACTCCCGCGCTCGTGCAGATGCTGGTAGATCACCTGCAGCATGGACGCGTGTTCATTATGACTGATGCCGCGGAAATCGGGAATACGGCAGACATCCCACAGCAGCTTTACCGAGGCCGGGTCGGACGCGCGGGCGCGGACCTCCGCCTGCGAATTGAGCGTTTTCAGCGACATCAGATCGTCAGCCTCGCGCGCCTTGACCAGATTCTGGTCCGGCGGCGCCTGCTCGAGCGAGTCGATCAGCGCCTCGGGCGAGCCGAATTTCAGCGCCGAATTCCGCCAGTTGAGCTTTTTCAGCGGGGTGAACCGGTGGCTGGTGATCGCCTCCACCCACTCTTCGTCGATCTGCCCCGCGTCGCCGGTGGTGCCGAACGAGCCGTCGCGCATCCCCCGCCCCGCACGGCCCGCGATCTGCGCCAACTCGTTCGGCTGCAACTCGCGCATGCGGCGCCCGTCGAACTTGCGCAGCGAGGAAAACGCCACGTGATCGACATCAAGGTTGAGCCCCATGCCGATGGCATCGGTGGCCACGAGGTAATCCACATCGCCGTTCTGATAGAGATCGACCTGCGCGTTGCGGGTTCGCGGACTGAGCGCTCCCATCACCACCGCCGCCCCGCCCTTGGTGCGGCGCAGAAGCTCGGCGATGGCATAGACGTTGTCCACCGAGAAGCCGACGATGGCACTGCGCGGCGGCATGCGGGAGATCTTGCGCGAGCCCGAATAGAACAGCTGGCTCATGCGGTCGCGGCGCATGAACTCCACGCCCTTCACCAGCTGCGAGATCGGCCCGCGCATGGTGTCCGAGCCCAGAAACAACGTCTCATTGAGCCCGCGCATGCGCAGCAGCCGGTCGGTGAACACATGGCCGCGCTCGGGATCGGCGCAAAGCTGGATCTCGTCGATGGCGACAAAATCGCAGCCCATGCCCTCGGGCATCGCCTCGACCGTGCAAATCCAATACTGCGCGCGCGGCGGCACGATGCGTTCTTCGCCGGTGACCAGCGCCGCGACAGAGGGGCCGCGCGCGGCGACCACCTTGTCATAGACCTCGCGCGCCAAAAGACGCAGCGGCAGGCCGATCATACCGGACCTGTGCGCCAGCATCCGTTCGATGGCGTAATGGGTTTTGCCTGTGTTGGTCGGGCCGAGGACGGCCGCGATCCGCGCGCGTTGGGCCATGGGAGGGGGCCTTGTCTTTCGTCTTCAGCGAACCTCGGGTCCGCTTGTAGCCTTTAGAGGGAAACGCCTTTCACCCGCGTCTCCAGCCGATCGATTGCCTCGGTGACAGTCTCGTCGTAAGGCCTGAGCTCAACTACCCGTGAATAGGCCCGATAAGCAAGGTCAAGATCGCCCAGTTCCTCGTGGATCGCGCCAACGCCCTGCAGGGCGCCAAAATGATTGGGGTTGAGCGCCAGCGTATGTTCCAGCGCATCCATCGCCGGGCCCAGCCGGTCGGCGGCGTAATGGGCCAGTGCAAGCGTGCTCCAGCCCTCGGCGAAGCCGGGCGCATGATCGGTGAGCGCGGTGAGATGGCCAATGGCGGTGTCGATCTCGCCGACCTCCAGCGCATCACGGCCCCGCTTGAGCAGCAGATCCATCGCCGCAGACCCCGATTTCGACCATTCCGCGCGCAAATCACGCTCGGCCCGGTCGGCGATCTCGGGGCTGGGCGCTGCGGCCAACTCGGCGAGCAACTCTGCCTCGCGGCTCTGGGTGTCCTTTTCAGCCCCCTGCTGAGACCCCTGCGGCCCGGCGGCGATTGCCGCATCGGGCGCCGCGTTTTGCGCGCCCATCTGTGGCCCATCCGGAGCCCCCTGTTGTGCCCCTTCTTGTGCCAAAGCGAGGCAAGGTAGGGAAAACGTGACTAGGGCCAGCGCAAGCGCCGTTCTAGGTTGGATTTTGCGCGACAGCATGCTCATACAGGAAAGTGTAACCCAAGCCCGCTGGATTGCCAGCACAGGAATTCGTGAGGAGTGTCCGGATCATGAGCGAAACGGTCAAGGCGGCGGTCGCCGCGCTGAACAAGAAGCTGGATGGCGAGGGATTCGCCGGGGTTGCGAAATTCGTAATCGAGGGCAAAGGCGCGATCATCGTCGACGAAGCCGGGGCGCGTGCCGCGGCAGAAACTGGCGAGCTGCCCGCCGACGTCACGCTCACCGCCGACACCGAGACGTTCCGCGCCATCATCGAGGGTGAGAAGAACCCCACCACCGCCTATATGACCGGCGCGCTGCAGATGGATGGCGACATGGGCGCGGCCATGCGGCTGGCCAAGACGCTGGCCGGATGAGCGCCGAGGCCCCCTTCTATGCCGATCTGGCCGAGGGCCCCGAGGGCGCCCGTGCGCTCTGGATCCGCGCCGAAGACGGGCTGCGCCTGCGGCTTGGCCATTATCCCGGCCCGGCGAAAGCCGAAGGCACCGTGCTGCTGTTCCCCGGCCGCACCGAGTATGTCGAGAAATACGGCCGGGTCGCGCAGGCCTTTGCCGCGCGCGGCTTTCACACGCTGACCATCGACTGGCGCGGACAGGGGCTGGCCGACCGCATGCTCGAGGACGCGCAGACTGGCCATGTGCATCTCTTTGCCGACTACCAGCGCGACGTGGATGCGATGCTGGGGGCGGCGCGCGATCTTGGCCTGCCCGAGCCTTTCCATCTGCTTGGCCACTCCATGGGCGGTGCCATTGGCCTGCGCGCGCTGGTGCGCGGCCTGCCGGTGGCGGGCGCAGGCTTCACCGCGCCGATGTGGGGCATCCGCTTTGTCGGACCGGTGCGGCAGGCGGCATGGGCGCTCAGCTGGTCTGGCGCGCGTTTCGGCATGGGGCATTTCTACGCCCCCTCCACCGGCCCCGGCAGCTATCTCACCCGCACCGCCTTTGAAGGCAATGTGCTGACCACCGACCGCAGCGGCTGGGATTATATGCTGCGGCAGGTGACCGAGGTGCCGCAGTTGCAGCTTGGCGGGCCGTCGCTGCGCTGGCTGCATGAGGCGCTGGCCGAATGCCTTGCGCTGTCGCGGCTGCCCGCGCCCGAGGTGCCCTGCATCACCTTCCTCGGCAGCAATGAGCGCGTGGTGGACGGTGCCCGCATCCGCAGCCGCATGGCGCGTTGGCCGGGTGGCCGACTGGAGCTGATCCAAGGCGGCGAGCATGAGGTGCTGATGGAAGATGCGGTGACGCGCGAGCGGGTCATCTCGCAGATCTCGGCGCTGTACCGGCAGGCGGCAGAGGACAAGGGCGCGCAGGCCCGCGCCTGAGGGCGCTGCGTTCGCGCTTGGCTCGGCCCGGCAGTTCGGGCCGCGATCTGGCCGAGCGCCGCCCCCGCGCTATGCTTCCGCGCATGGCGGATCCGGTTCTCAGCTTCACCGAGCGCGGCATCTACTGCCCCGCGGCGGATATCTACATCGACCCTTGGCGCCCGGTGCCGCGGGCGCTTATCACCCATGCGCATTCCGATCACGCCCGCCCCGGCCACGGCAGCTATCTCGCCACGCCGGTCACCGCCGCGATGATCCGGCACCGGCTGGGCGTCGAGGTCGAGACGCTGCCCTATGCCGAGCCGCGGCGGATCGGCAGCGCCACCGTCAGCTTTCACCCCGCCGGACATGTGCCCGGCTCGGCGCAGGTGCGGGTCGAGGTGGGCGGCGAGGTATGGGTGGTGTCGGGCGACTATAAGCTCGAGGACGACGGCCTGTCCGAGCCCTTCGAGCCGGTGCGCTGCCATGCGTTCATCACCGAATGCACCTTTGGCCTGCCGGTGTTCCGCTGGCAGCCGCAGGCCGAGATCGCCGCCGAGATCAACGGCTGGTGGCGCGCCAATCGCGCGGCCGGGCGCGCTTCGCTTCTGGGGGCCTACAGCCTTGGCAAGGCGCAGCGGCTGATCTCGATGCTCGACCCGGAGATTGGCCCGATCCTCACCCATGGCGCGGTGGAGGGCAGCAATGCGGTGCTGCGCGAGATCGGCGCCTTCGACCGCGAGACGATCCCCGTGACGCCCGACTTCGACCGCAAGGCGCATCCCGCGCCGATGGTGGTCGCGCCGCCCTCGGCCTTTGGCACATCATGGGCGCGCAAATTCGGCCCGGCACAGACCGGTTTCGCCTCGGGCTGGATGCGTCTGCGCGGCGTGCGGCGGCGGCGCGGCGTGCAGCGCGGCTTTGTCATCTCGGACCACGCCGACTGGCCCGCCCTGCTCCGCGCCATCAAAGAGATGGGTGCAGAAAACATATATCCGACACATGGTTACACGGATATCTTTGCGCAATACCTGCGCAGCGAAGGCTATGACGCCACGCCCGTTCCCACCGAGTTCGGCGGCGAGGAAGATGCAGCCGAGAAAACCGGAGACGCCGCATGAAGGACTTCGCGTGCCTCTTCACCAAGCTCGACCAAACCACTAGAACGTCAGAGAAAACCTCTGCCCTCACCGAGTTCTTTCGAAGCGCGCCCGAGACCGACCGGCTGTGGGCCGTGGCGCTCTTCTCGGGCCGCCGTCCGAAGCGGGCGGTGACCACCACGCTGCTGCGCGAATGGGCCGCCGAGCGCGCGGGCATCCCGCTGTGGCTGTTCGAGGAGAGCTATCCCATCGTTGGCGATCTGGCCGAAACCATCGCGCTGATCCTGCCCCCGCCGAGCGCGCCCGAGGACCGCGACCTTGCCCATTGGATCGACGTGGTGAAGGGGCTCGCGCCGCTGGAGGCCGAGGCGCGCAAGGCGGCGGTGCTGGAGGTCTGGGATCACTTGGACCCCACCGAGCGTTTCCTCTTCAACAAGTTGATCACTGGCGGCTTTCGCATCGGCATCAGCCGCAAGCTGATGACCCGCGCTCTGGCCGAGGCGACGGGCGTCGACGAGCCCGCCATGGCGCTGCGGCTGATGGGCAAATGGCACCCCGAAGAGACCACTTGGGCGCAGCTGACCGCCGAAGAAGATGCCAGTGAGGACGAAAGCCGACCCTACCCGTTCTGCCTTGCCTCGCCGCTGGAGGCGGAGGCGGCGAGCCTTGGCGATCCTGCCGACTGGCTCGCGGAATGGAAATGGGATGGCATCCGCGGTCAACTGATCCTGCGCGGCGGCACGCATCATCTGTGGTCGCGCGGCGAGGAGTTGATCACCGACCGCTTTCCCGAGTTCGCCCGCAGCCCCGACTTCCTGCCGCCGGGCACGGTTCTGGATGGCGAGATCCTCGCGTGGAAGGACGGCGGCCCGCTGCCCTTTGCCCAGTTGCAGCCCCGGATCGGGCGCAAGACGGTGCCCAAGAAGCTGCTGACCGAGGCGCCGGTGCGGATGCTGGCCTATGACCTGCTGGAGCATGAGGGGGAAGATATCCGCGCCCTGCCCCTGTCCGAGCGCCGCCAGCGGCTTGAGGCGCTGCTAGAGGGGTTGCCGGAGGATGCCGCCGTAATGCCCTCGCCGCTGCTGACCGAGGCCGATTGGCCCGCGCTCGCCGCCCAGCGCGAGAGCGCACGCGAGCACCGCTCCGAAGGGCTGATGCTCAAACACCGGGACTCGGCCTATCGCGACGGGCGCAAGCGCGGCGACTGGTGGAAGTGGAAGCTCGACCCGCTGAGCGTGGACGCGGTTATGATCTACGCGCAGCAGGGCCACGGGCGGCGTGCCAACCTTTTCACCGACTTCACCTTCGCAGTGAAAGACGGCAACGGGCTGGTGCCCTTCACCAAGGCCTATTCCGGCCTCACCGACGCCGAGTTCGACGAGATCACCCGCTGGGTGAAGCGCAACACGCAGCAGCGCTTTGGCCCGGTGCGGCAGGTGACGCCCGAACTGGTGTTCGAGATCGCCTTCGAGGGCATTCAGGAAAGCCCGCGTCACAAGTCCGGCATCGCGCTGCGCTTTCCGCGCATGGCGCGCTGGCGGCGCGACAAACCGGTGGATGAGATCGACACGCTGGACGGGCTGAAATCGCTGCTGGACGCCTATGGCTGACCGTTGCCGCCTCTTATGCAGGCCCTTGACGGCGGCGGGTTCAAAAGAAAGAAACATCCGATCATTATAGGGCAACATACCGTGCCCCGAAGACCCGCCCGGAACAGGGGCCACGGCCTCGGCGACCGCACATCCACCCAACGAAAGACCCCCTGTTGGAGAAAAGAATGAAGTTCCGCTTCCCCATCGTGATCATCGACGAAGATTTCCGCTCCGAGAACAGCTCGGGCCTCGGCATCCGCGCGCTCGCCGAAGCCATCGAGTCCGAGGGGTTCGAGGTGCTGGGCGTCACCAGCTATGGCGACCTGTCGCAATTTGCGCAGCAGCAATCCCGCGCCAGCGCCTTCGTGCTGTCGATCGACGACGAGGAATTCTCTCCCGGTCCCGAGCTTGATCCGGCGGTTCTCAACCTGCGCAACTTCATCGAGGAACTGCGCTGGAAGAACGAGGATGTGCCGATCTACATCTACGGCGAGACCAAGACCTCGCGGCACCTGCCCAACGACATCCTGCGCGAGCTGCATGGCTTCATCCACATGTTCGAGGACACGCCGGAGTTCGTCGCCAAGCACATCATCCGCGAAGCCAAGAGCTACCTCGAAGGCATCCAGCCGCCGTTCTTCAAGGCGCTGCTCGATTATGCCGAGGATGGGTCCTACTCGTGGCACTGCCCCGGCCATTCGGGCGGCGTGGCGTTTCTCAAGTCCCCCATCGGCCAGATGTACCACCAGTTCTACGGCGAGAACATGCTGCGCGCCGACGTATGCAACGCGGTCGAGGAACTGGGCCAGTTGCTCGACCACAATGGCGCCATCGGCGAATCCGAGCGCAATGCCGCACGCATCTTCAACGCCGATCACTGCTTCTTCGTGACCAATGGCACCTCGACCAGCAACAAGATGGTCTGGCACCACAGCGTGGCCCCCGGCGACGTGGTGGTGGTGGACCGCAACTGCCACAAGTCGATCCTGCATTCGATCATCATGACCGGGGCGATCCCGGTGTTCCTCAAGCCGACGCGCAACCATTGGGGCATCATCGGCCCGATCCAGCGCAGCGAGTTCGAGATCGAGAGCATCAAGGCCAAGATCCGCGCCAACCCGCTGCTGAAGGACGTGGATGCCGACAGCGTGCAGCCGCGCATCCTGACGCTGACGCAATCGACCTATGACGGGGTTCTCTACAACACCGAAGAGATCAAAGGGCTGCTCGACGGCTATGTCGAGAACCTGCATTTCGACGAGGCGTGGCTGCCGCATGCCGCCTTCCACCCGTTCTATGGCACCTATCACGCCATGGGGCGCAAGCGCGGGCGCACCAAGAAATCGGTGACCTATGCCACCCAGTCGGTGCACAAGCTGCTGGCAGGGATTTCGCAGGCCAGCCATGTGCTGGTGCAGGACAGCGAAGAGACCAAGCTCGACCGGCATCTCTTCAACGAAGCCTATCTCATGCACACCTCCACCAGCCCGCAGTACAGCATCATTGCCTCCTGCGATGTGGCAGCGGCGATGATGGAGCCGCCGGGCGGCACCGCGCTCGTTGAGGAGAGCATCGTCGAAGCGCTGGAATTCCGCCGCGCCATGCACAAGGTCGACGAGGAATACGGCGCCGACGACTGGTGGTTCAAAGTCTGGGGTCCCGAGGATTTCGACCACAACAGCGACGGCATGGGCCGCACCCGCGACTGGGTGCTGAAGAAGACCGATGCCGAGGGCGTCGAGAGCAGCGGCACCGACAGCTGGCACGGCTTTGGCGACATGGCGCCGGGCTTCAACATGCTCGACCCGATCAAGGCGACGATCATCACGCCGGGGCTCGACCTCGACGGGCGTTTCGACGACTGGGGCATCCCCGCCTCGATCGTCACGAAATATCTCGCCGAGCACGGCGTGGTGGTGGAGAAGACCGGGCTCTACAGCTTCTTCATCATGTTCACCATCGGCATCACCAAGGGCCGCTGGAACACGCTGCTGACCGCGCTGCAGCAGTTCAAGGACGATTACGCCAAGAACCAGCCGATGTGGCGCTCGATGCCGGAGTTCTGCCAGAAGCACCGCCGTTACGAGCGCATGGGGCTCAAGGACCTGTGCCAGCATGTCCACGCGCAATACGCGCAATACGACGTGGCGCGGCTGTCGACCGAGATTTACCTGTCTGACCTCGAGCCTGCGATGAACCCCGGCGAGGCTTATGCCCATATCGCCCGCCGCACCACGCAGCGCGTGCCGATCGACGAGCTGGAAGGGCGGATCACCACCTCGCTGGTCACCCCCTACCCGCCGGGCATCCCGCTGCTGATCCCGGGCGAGGTGTTCAACAAGCGCATCGTCGACTACCTGCGGTTCAACCGCGAGTTCGCCCGCGCCTGCCCCGGCTTCGAGACCGACATCCACGGGCTGGTGCAGGAGGTCATGCCCGACGGCTCGGTGGAGTATTTCGCCGACTGCGTGGCAAAGTGACATCGGGGCGCGCGGCAGCAAGGGGCGCTGCCCCTCGGCGCTGCGCGCCTCACCCCGGGATATTTTGATCTAGACGAAGCGGCAGAGCGCCGGGCGGCGCTTTGCCCTTGAACCTGCGGGGGGCGGGCTCTTACCTGTCTCCCAACAAAGAGAACAAGGAGAGACGCGATGACCGTTCGGCCCGTTTTTGATGCCACTGCCGCTGCCGGGGGCAAGAACCTGGGCGATCTGCCGGAATGGGATCTGACCGATCTCTATCCCGCGCCCGACGCGCCGGAGGTGAAGCGCGATCTGGACTGGCTGGAAGACGCCTGCGCGCGCTTTGCGCATGACTACGAGGGCAAGCTGGGCGAGCTGGATGCCGCGGGCTTCCTCGAGATGATCCAGCGCCATGAAAAGATCGAGGCGGTCGCGGGCCGCATCATGTCCTTTGCCGGGCTGCGCTACTACCAGCTGACCATCGATGCCGAGCGCGCCAAGTTCCTGTCGGACTGTCAGGAGAAGATCACCCATTTCACCACGCCGCTGGTGTTCTTCACGCTCGAGCTGAACCGGCTCGACGATGAGCTCCTCGACGGGCTCTTTGCCGCCGATGCCGAGCTGGGCCGCTACAAGCCCGCCTTCGACCGCATCCGCGCGATGAAGCCGCACCAGCTGTCGGACGAGATGGAGCATTTCCTGCACGACATGGGCGTGGTCGGCGACGCATGGGAGCGGCTCTTTGACGAGACCATCGCCGGGCTCAGCTTCACCGTCGACGGCGAGGAGATGAGCATCGAGAGCACGCTCAACCTGCTGACCGAACAGGACCGCGCCAAGCGCGAAGCCGCGGCCCACGAACTGGCGCGGGTCTTTGGCCAGAACATCCGCACCTTCGCCCGCGTGCACAACACGCAGGCCAAGGAAAAGGAAGTGATGGACCGCTGGCGCAAGATGCCCACCGCGCAGCACGCAAGGCACCTTGCCAATGACGTGGAGCCCGAGGTGGTGGAGGCGCTGCGCAACGCCGTGGTCAATGCCTACCCACGCCTGTCGCACCGCTATTACGAGCTGAAGCGCAAATGGCTGGGGCTCGACCGTATGCAGGTCTGGGACCGCAACGCGCCGCTGCCGATGGAGACCGACCGGATCGTCGGCTGGGACGAGGCGGAAAAGACCGTGATGGACGCCTATGCCGGTTTCGATCCGCGCATGGCCGAGATCGCCGAGCCCTTCTTCAAGAAGGGCTGGATCGACGCCGCCGCCAATCCCGGCAAGGCGCCGGGCGCCTTTGCCCACCCCACGGTGACCGACGCGCACCCCTATGTGCTGCTCAACTACCTCGGCAAGCCGCGTGACGTGATGACGCTGGCGCATGAGCTGGGCCACGGCGTGCATCAGGTGCTGGCCGCCGGTCAGGGCGAGATGCTGGCCTCGACCCCGCTGACGCTGGCCGAGACCGCCTCGGTGTTTGGCGAGATGCTGACCTTCCGCCGCCTGCTCGATCAGGCCAAGGACAAGGCCGAGCGCAAAGTGCTGCTGGCGGGCAAGGTCGAGGACATGATCAACACGGTCGTGCGGCAGATCGCCTTTTATGACTTCGAGTGCAAGCTGCATGCGGCGCGCCGCGGTGGCGAGCTGACGCCCGAGGACATCAACGCGCTGTGGATGTCGGTGCAGGCGGAAAGCCTCGGCGATGCCTTCGACTTCATGGAAGGCTACGAGACCTTCTGGGCCTATATCCCGCATTTCGTGCACTCGCCCTTCTACGTCTACGCCTATGCCTTCGGTGACGGGCTGGTGAACGCGCTTTACGCGGAATACGAGGCCAACCCCGAAGGGTTCCAGGACAAGTATTTCGACATGCTGAAAGCGGGCGGCTCGAAGCACCACAAGGCGCTGCTGGCGCCCTTCGGCCTTGATGCCACCGATCCCAAGTTCTGGGACAAGGGCCTGTCGATGATCGAGGGCTTCATCGACGAGCTTGAGGCAATGGAAGACTGATCTTCCGGGGCGGGCGCGAAGGTGCCCGCCCCTCTCTTTCGGACCTATGACGGTCCGCTCTCCCCCGCAGCCAGAGGATCCGCCCCATGCCGCCGCGCGACGATGACAGCCAAGGCACGCCGCAAGCTGCCCCCGGCCGGCCGCGGGCAAAGCGCAGCATCAAGCGGCGGATGCAGCATTTTCTGGTGTATGTGCGCCGCAAGGTGCCGCCGGGGCTGCGGCTGGTGCTGGGCCTGCTGCTGATCTGCGGCGGCGTTCTTGGCTTCCTGCCGGTGCTGGGCTTTTGGATGATCCCGCTGGGCTTTGCCGTGGCGATGCTGGACGTGATGCCGCTCTACCGGCGCGGGCTCGAACGTGGACGCGCGCTGCGGCGGCGTGACAATCCCGACCGTGCCGAAGATTCTGCAGAGACCCGCACAGAATCCCGGGACGACGATCCTACTTGAGCTGGCTGTCCTTCGAGCCACGCCGGTTGATCCCGGCGCGCGCCTGATAGGCGCCGTCGCGCTCTTGCTGACAGTCGATGCAGAGCTTCACGCCCGGAATGGCGGTGCGGCGCTTTTCGGGGATCGGCTCTTCGCATTCGACGCAATGAGTCGCGCTCTCGCCCATAGGGCGCTTGCGGGCCTGCATCCGCGCAAGCTCGTCCTTGATGCTGTCTTCGATCTGCTCTTGTACCGCACCGTCGCGGCTCCAGCCTCCGGCCATGGCGTCACCTCCTGAACCGTGAAGATAGGCGCGCCTCCGCCGTGCACCAAGCGTTTTCGGCAAATGTGCGCGGGCGCAGATCCAATCCGCGCCCGCCTGCGTATTCATTTCATTGACTTCACGTCACCGAGACTATTTGTGAGCGCAAAGGAGATGTTCGTGATGCGTATTTTTGCCCTGCTGCTCGGCCTTGTCACCCTGCCCGCGGCGGCCCCGCTGGCGGTGGCCTCCGAGACCACCGAGTTCCAGTCGATCGACGGCGGCACGCTCGACCTTGCGCAATGGCGTGGCCAGCCGGTGCTGGTGGTCAACACCGCCTCGCGCTGCGGCTTTGCCGGGCAATTCGACGGGCTGCAGGACCTCTACGACCGCTACCGCGCGCGCGGGCTGGTGGTCGTTGCCGTGCCGTCGGACGATTTCAAGCAAGAGCTGAACAGCGATGCGGCGGTCAAGGAGTTCTGCGAGCTCAACTTTGACATCGACCTGCCGATGACCACGATCACCCATGTCAAAGGCGAAGAGGCGCACCCGTTCTTCCGGCAACTGTCGGAAAAGCACGGCTACACCCCGTCGTGGAATTTCAACAAAGTGCTGATCGGCCCCGATGGCGACTATGTCGCGGGCTGGGGCAGCACCACGCTGCCCCTCTCGGCGCCGATCACCGGCCAGATCGAGCCGCTGCTCGACTGACCGTTATCGGGCTCAGGCCTCTTCGGCGTCCGCCACCAGCAGCGCGTAGATCTCGTCTTTCAGCGCGGCACGGCGCTTGCGCAGATCAGCCTCGGCCAGCGCCTCCATCGGGGTGAGACCGCTTTCGGCACCATGCACCTCGCGGTTCACCTCGTAGTAGCGCTCGGCCAGTGTGGAGAAATGGCCGCCCTGCTGCTTCAGGACCGAGATACGCTCGGCGAACTGCGGGAATTCTTCGGCGAGGGAATGCGGAACATGGGACATGGGCAGGTGCCTCCTTTTCTTGTCTTGCCCTTGTCTTGCCACGCCCCGCGCCGGTCCACTTTGATGCGGATCAACGTGCCCCGAGGTCATTTCGGCCCCTAGCGCCGCGCCGGTCGCCAGCCTGCGGCTTCGGCCTCTGCGGCAGAGCAGAACCACCGCTCGCCCTCGCTTTCGTCGATGCGCGTCGGTCCGTAGTGCTGCTGTCCGGGGCTGTGGTAGATGCGCGCGCCCTTGGACGAGATATTGCCCTTGATCACACAGCCCTCGGGCGCCTCTTCCAATGCCGCGGCATTGGCGGCGCGGCGGGTCTCGGCGCGGTAGGCCGCCGGGCGTTGCACCTGCGCGCCATGCAGCCCGACACCTCGGACGGCGGCGCGTTTCTCGTCGAGATCATAGTCCATGGAATAGTCGCGATAGGCAAAGAGCAGCCCCTCCGACACCAGCGTGCGGCCCATGTCCTTGCCGTCCACAGAGCAGCGCGCCACGGCCCGCCCATAGCGATCTGTGTCGAGCCGCTCGCAGCGCGCGCGGTGCCCGTCGTAGCGCGCGCGCACCTCATCGGTGACCCAAGCGCCGCAGTTCCATTGCGGCGTGCCGTCGCCGCCGCAGGTCTGCCCCTGCTCGGGCGCGTCGACACCAAAAAGACGGACGCGCACGTCGCCGACATCGAAGGTATCGCCGTCGATCACATGCAGCGATCCGCTGAAACTCGATTGTGCGGCAGGCGCGGGTGACGTTAGGGCAAGGAGTGAGCCCAAAGCACCAACAAAAAGTGAACGTATATAGATCATTAGGCCAAAATCGCCGCATGGCGCGGCAAGTTCAACCAAATTCATTAACCTTCGTTAAGAACCCCTCCGGGCCACGCATAAGCCCGGCGTGGCGGCTGGCACGGCGGCGTCACGAACCTCGGACGCGCCCCATGCCCTGCCCCGCAGTCAGGCGTCAAGCGTGCCCAGATGCCGGTTCTGCGGCAGGCGGGAGACCTCGACACCGCGCGCGCTCCGGCGCAGCGCATAGCCATAGCCCTTCACGCGAAAGCGCCATTCGGCTTCGGACAGGGACTTTTGCCGCTCGCTCAGGAGAAAGGCGGTGACGGCGTCAAACTCTTCGGTCAGTCGGTTCTCGGCAAACATGGATACACACCCAATAAAACTGTTTCTACATGAGAAACCCTGCGGGTGGATTGGGGCCGAAATGCGATGCACTTGGGGATTTTTGATGATCAGGAAACGCACTGTTTCCAGCGCGACACTCCCGACCCATGCTTCAGAACTTGGTGTCCGGTCCCGACGGGGTGATCCGGCGTTTCAGCATCGCCTCGCGCAGCGTGATGAACAGCACCGAGCCGATGATCACCAGCCCGCCCGCGACCACGAAAGGGTCCACCGGCTCGGCAAAGAACAGCGCCCCGATGGTGATCGACCAGACCAGCTGCAGGAAGGTGATGGGCTGGGTGACGGTGACCGGGGCATTGGCGAAGGCCAGCACCATCGCGTAGTGCCCGCCGGTGGCGAAGGCGGCTGTGGCGAAAAGGATCGCCGCGTCGGTCCAGCTTGGCCAGACCCAGACCGACAGCGCGAAGGGCAACAGCCCCAGCGTCACCGAGATCGACAGCAGCGCCAGCGCCACGGCGGGCGACAGTTCGTCGGTGATGATCTTGGCGATGAGATAGGAGATGGCGAACATCATGGATGTGCCGAGCATGGCGAAATGCCCCGGATCAAGCTCGCGGAACCCCGGTCGCAGGATCAGCAGCGCGCCGCCAAGGGCCGCGACGATCGCCAGCATCCGGCGCAGCGCCAGCCGCTCTCCCAGCACCAGCACCGCCAGCACCGTCACATAGATCGGCGTGAGGTAGTTCATCGCCGTGACTTCGGCGAGCGGGATGCGCGACATGGCGAAGAACCAGCAGATCACCCCAAGCGTCTGCGCCGCGCCGCGCAGCGCCGACAGGCGCCACTGGCGGCCCGTCATCCGCAGGTCGCGCAGCGCGCGCCACGCGGGGATCAGAAACACCAGCCCGAAGAGATAGCGCAGGAAGGCCGATTCCGCCGCAGGCACCCTTCCGTGCAGCAGCTTGACGGTGACGGTCACCGCCACAAAGCAAAGCCCCGTGACGACCATGAAGAGGATGCCCCGCACCGGGTTCGATTGCTTCGTGCTCATGCGCTCTTTGGTAGCCCGCCCAGCGTCAGGCGCAAGGGGCCGCGCTCATCCCAGCAGCAGCTTGAGGGCAATCGCCCACATGGTCAGGCCGATCCCGAGGTCCAGCACGCGCCACGCGACGGGCCGCGCAAAGACCGGCGCCAGAAGCCGCGCGCCAAAGCCAAGCGCGAAGAAAAAGATGACGGACGCCGTCACCGCCCCTGCCCCAAACGCCAGCCGGTCGGGATATTGCGCCGAGACCGCGCCCAGCAGCATCACCGTGTCGAGATAGACATGCGGGTTCAGCCACGTCAGCGCGAGGCAGGTCAGCACCGCGCGGCGCAACGTGCCATTTCCCGGTGCCTCTTCGGCCCGCAGCGCGCCGCCGCCGCGCCACGCCGAGAGCAGCGTGCGCGCGCCGTAGCACGTCAGGAAGGCGGCACCGATCCAGCGCATGGCGGTCTCCAGCCCCGGCAGCTGCGCCGCCAGAAGGCCAAAACCGGTGACGCCCGCGACGATCAGCACCGCGTCCGACAGCGCGCAGACCAGCACCACCGGCAGCACATGCGCTCTGCGCAGCCCCTGCCGCAGCACAAACGCATTCTGCGCCCCAATCGCCACGATCAGCGAAAGTCCAAGGGCGAACCCGGCAGCTGCTGCCTGCATGATGTCTCTCCGTTTCTTAGCGTTGCAGCCCGGCTAACACGCGGCGTTTCGGAAAGACTAGTTAAACAATCTGCGGCTAGTTAAGATGTACTAATGCAGTACGATCCCTCTCAACTCGCCGCGCTAGAGGCGGTGCTTCGGCTTGGCAGCTTCGACGCCGCCGCGCGGCAGCTCAGTGTCACGCCCTCGGCGATCTCGCAGCGCATCAAGGTGCTGGAGGACCGCGCGGGCGCCGCGCTGGTGATCCGCGCGACGCCCTGCACCGCCACGCCCGCCGGTGCGCGCCTCGCGCGGCACGCCTCGGAGGTAGCGCTGCTCGAGGCGGCGCTGGCGCGCGATCTCGGCCATGATCTGGGACAGATGGCGCCACAGGCCCGGCTGCGGCTGGCGGTGAATGCCGACAGCCTCGGGACGTGGCTTCTGCCCGCGCTGACCGGGCTCGAGATGCTGTTCGAGATCGTACTGGACGATCAGGCGTTCTCGGCCGATTGGCTGCGGCGCGGAGAGGTGTCGGCGGCGATATGCGACCACGCCCGCCCGGTGCAGGGATGCGATGCCGTGCCGCTGGGCCGGATGCGCTATCTGGCGACCTGCTCGCCAGCGTTCCACGCGCGCTATTTCGCGCATGGCCCGACGTTGGAGGCGTTCGCCCGCGCGCCGCTGCTGCAGTTCGACGGCAAGGACGCGCTGCAGCACGACTGGCTGCGGCGGGTGACCGGGGAGGCTTTGCTGCCCCCCACGCATCGCATCCCCTCGACCCAAGGCTTTGTAGAGGCCGCGCGGCTGGGGCTGGGATGGGGGCTGAACCCCGAACATCTTGCCGCGCCGCTGCTGGCGAGCGGAGACCTCGTCTCGCTCGCCCCCGAACAACCCGAAGAGATCGCGCTGCACTGGCAGGTGAACCGGCTGGTCTCTGGCGCGCTGGCGCCGCTCACCCGCGCGGTGCGGGCGCAGGCGCGTCAGGCGCTCTTGCCGTCCTGATCCGGGGTTTCGACCTCATGCAAGCCGATGGCGATGACGCCGCCGATGAGGCTCAGCATCGCAAAGCCCGCCAGCGCCGCCACCGGGCCGATCACCGCCAGACCGCCGCCGAGCGCGCCGGTCAGCAGCAGCAACCCACCGATCAGCGTGTTGGCAAGCGCGGCATAGCTAGCGCGGCCCTCCTCCGGTGCCATATCCACAAGATAGGTCGAGCGCCCCTGCCGCACCCCTTGGTAAGAGATCAGCAGCGCAAAGAGCAGCACCGGTGTCACCCAGACCGGATCTGTCCAGTCCAGCAGCGCCGCCACCACCGCAAGCGCCATCGCCGCGGCCCCGGCAAATCCCGACAGCATCAGCACCTTGCGCGAGGAGCGGTCGGCCAGCCGCCCCCAGACCCAGCTCGACACAAAGGCGGCGAGCGCCGAGGCCAGCACCATGGCACCGAGCTTTTGCAGCGCGCCCTCATGCTGCTCGAGCAGCACCAGATAGGGCGGCGCCAGCGAGGTCACAGTCAACGCGCCGCGGCAGGCGATGAAGCGGCGAAACTGCGGGTCTTCGCGCAGCGGCGACAGATCGATGTGCTTCGCTTCGGTCTCGGGCGCGCTGTCCTCTTCCTCGAGGGTCGAGAAAAGCGCCGCCGCGCCAAGCCAGAGCGCCGCAGCGATGCCGATGGCCACCGCGATGGGCGGCACGTCCTGCAAGAGGCCCGACATCAGCAGCAGCGCAAAGACCACCACCCCGGCGGAGGCGACCGATCCCGCCGTGCCGGTGATCGAACCGCGCCGGGTTTTCGCAACGGTCTTGCCCAGAACATCCTTGTAGCTCACCGAGGCGGCGGCACGCGACAGCGCCAGCAGCCCGAGCAGCACGCACAGCGCGATCCCGGCAGCCACCCCCTGCAGGGTCAGTGCCACGACGACCATGGCCGCCGCCGCAAGCCCCTGCCCGACCGAGCCCGCGACCCAGACCCACTTGCGCTGTTTCGAGCGCCGCACCACGCCCGCGAGCAACAACTGCGGCAGCAGCGCGCCCGCCTCGCGGATCGGCACCAGCAGCCCGGTGATGGCCGCCGGAGCGCCGAGCGTCTGCGCCAGCCACGTCAGAACCAGCTTGGGATTGATCAGCCCGTCGGCGAGTTTGGTCATCGACAGCGAGGCCACATGACGCAGCCCGTTGCGGGCCTCGGAGGGCGGCGCCCCGTCCTCGCCTTCGGTGAGGGTGTCGTAGAGCCGCGTCTCGTCGATATGGGTCATGTCTCTGTGCCTGCCGCTGTTGCCATGTCGGTGGGTCTGGGCCGGTGGGTCCGGCAGGAGAACGCGGCAGCGCATCGGCAGGTTCCCGCCGGGCTGCGCCTTTCAGCCGATGCTGCGCGCGAGCACCCGGCTGATGGTGGTCAGTGGCTGGCCGCTTTGCTCTGCCCAGAGGTTGAACGCCCCCTGCACTGCCGCCATCGCCCGGCGGGAGGTTGGCGCCTTGTCGATCACCCCTTCGGCGATCAGCCGCCCCACCACGTCGCGGCTGAGCACATAGCCATCCTTGCCCACGGCGCGCAGCATATAGGCGCCGGTGTTGCCGCCGAGACGCGCGCCGCTGCGCTTGAGCCAATCGAGCAGCCCGTCGAACTCGCTGACCGGCCAATCGGCGATACGGCGGGCGAAACTGCCATGCTCGGCGGCGGTGTCGAGGATGAACACTGCGTTGTCGCGGATCGCGGTGATCTTCGGCCCCGAGCGGATCACCCGCCGGTCCGACAGAAGCGCATCCAGCGCCTCGCCTTCGATCATCGAGACCGGGCCCGGCTCGAAATCGTGGAAGGCCTCGGTGATGCCGGGCCATTTGGCGTCGACCACCTTCCAGCTGATCCCGGCCTGAAAGATGCCGCGGGCCATGGCCGCAAGGAAACGCGCGTCAGGCAGCGCAGCGATCTCTTCGGGCGGCAGCGGCGCGGGGATCTCGGCGAGCGCCGCGTCGCGCCCGCCATGACGCTCGGCGGCGATTTGGAGGATGTCGTCGAATGTGCGCATGGAGATCTCCGTGAACCTTGGCCAGCGTGGCGTATCGCCGGGCGCTTGCCTAGCCCTTCGAAGTTGCTGGCGATCTTTCTGGCGACGAGCCCATAGGGGGCTCCGCCCCCGCCGCGGCTGCGCCGCGACTCCCCCGGCGTATTTGAAAAGAGAAGAAGCGGCTTGGCTTGACACCCCTACCCGCGGGGGTCACAAGGCGGCACGACATATAACCCGCAACCGGGCGTTCCGTGGGCGCCAGACCGACGAGGAGACTAGGCCAATGAGCCAGATTTCCCTGACATTTCCTGATGGTAACGCGCGTGAATTCGAGCAGGGTGTGACCCCTGCCGAAGTCGCTGCCGCCATCTCCAAGAGCCTGTCCAAAAAGGCCATCTCCGCCACCGTGAACGGCGCGCATTGGGACCTGCAGTGGCCCATCGACGCCGACAGCACGATCGCGATCCACACCCTGCAGGACGAAGAGCAGGCGCTTGAGCTGATCCGCCACGATCTGGCGCACGTCATGGCGCGCGCCGTGCAGGCGATCTGGCCCGACACCAAGGTCACCATTGGCCCGGTCACCGAGTATGGCTGGTTCTACGATTTCGACCGCGCCGAGCCCTTCACCCCCGAAGATCTGGGGCAGATCGAGGCGAAGATGAAAGAGATCATCGCCGCCCGTGACGAGGTGAAGACCGAGATCTGGGACCGCGACCGCGCGCGCAAGTTCTACGAGGACAGCGGCGAGGGCTATAAGGTCGAGCTGGTGGACCGCATCCCCGAAGGTGCGCCGATCCGCATGTACTGGCACGGCGAGTGGCAGGATCTCTGCCGCGGCCCGCACCTGCAGCACACCGGGCAGCTGCCCGCCGACGCCTTCAAGCTGATGGGCGTCTCGGGGGCCTATTGGTTCGGTGACACCTCGCGCCCGATGCTGCAGCGGATCACCGGCGTGGCCTTCCGCAACCGCGACGAGTTGAAGAAATACCTCAACTTCCTCGAGGAAGCCGCCAAGCGCGATCACCGCAAGCTGGGCCGCGAAATGGACCTCTTCCACCTGCAGCCGGAAGCGCCGGGGCAGATCTTCTGGCACCCCAACGGCTGGAAAATCTACACCACGCTACAGGACTACATGCGCCGCCGCCAAGAGCGGGACGGCTATGTGGAGGTGAACACGCCGCAGGTTGTGGACCGTAAGCTGTGGGAAGCCTCGGGGCACTGGGACAACTATCAAGAGAACATGTTCATCGTCGAAGTGGACGAAGAACATGCCCGCGAGAAGGCGATCAACGCGCTCAAGCCGATGAACTGCCCGTGCCACGTGCAGGTGTTCAATCAGGGCCTGAAGTCCTACCGCGACCTGCCGCTGCGCATGGCCGAGTTCGGCTCGTGCAACCGCTACGAGCCGTCGGGCGCGCTGCACGGCATCATGCGGGTGCGCGGTTTCACCCAGGACGACGCGCATATCTTCTGCACCGATGATCAGATCGAGGCGGAAACCAAGAAGTTCATCGAGTTCCTTGCCTCGATCTATTCCGATCTGGGCTTCGAGAACTGGACGATCAAGCTCTCGACCCGCCCCGAAAAGCGCATCGGCTCGGACGAGAGCTGGGACCGCACCGAGGCGGCGCTTGGCGATGCCTGCAAGGCCGCGGGCTACGACTTTGAGCTGCAGGAAGGCGAAGGCGCTTTCTACGGCCCGAAGCTGGAGTTCACCCTGACCGACGCGATCGGCCGGGATTGGCAGTGCGGCACGCTGCAGGTGGACCCCAACCTGCCCGAGCGTCTGGATGCGAGCTACATCGGCCAAGATGGCGAGAAGCACCGCCCCGTCATGCTGCACCGTGCCGTGCTGGGCAGCTTTGAGCGGTTCATCGGCATCCTGATCGAGGAACACGCCGGCAAGCTGCCGTTCTGGCTCGCGCCGCGGCAGGTGGTGGTCGCCTCGATCACCTCCGAGGCGGATGACTATGTGAACGAGGTCGTCGCGGCGCTGCGCGATGCGGGTGTGCGGGCCGAGGCCGACACGCGCAACGAGAAGATCAACTACAAGGTGCGCGAGCACTCGGTTGGCAAAGTGCCGGTGATCCTTGCCGTGGGGCACCGCGAGGTCGAGGAACGCACGGTCACCGTGCGCCGCCTTGGCGAGAAGCAGACCCAGGTGCAGGCGCTCGACGAGCTGGTCGCGGCGCTGTCGCTGGATGCCACCGCGCCCGATCTGCGCTGAGCCTTTCAGTTCGTGACATGAGAAAGCCCCGGGCGCAGGCCCGGGGCTTTTTTCGTCGCGGTGCTGCTTGCCTCAGCCCGCCAGCGCCGCCTGCACATCCTTGGTCCAGCCCAGATACATGCTGTCGCCGTCCACGATGAGCGGGCGTTTCATCAGCGTCGGATGGTCGGCCAGCAATTCCAGCGGCGGACGCGCGCGTTCTGCCTCGTCCAGACCGCGCCATGTGGTCGAGCGCGTGTTCAGCAGCTTGTCGCCAAAACGGGCCTGCGCCGCTTCCAGCACATCGGTCGGGACACCGTCAGCGCGAACATCCAAAAATTCCGCCTGCGGCAGGGCTTTCACCGCCTTCCGGCAGGTATCGCAGGTCTTTAACCCGTAGATCAGCATACGCCATCTCCTTCATCTTCCGGGCACAATTTATTGCTTAATGCCGCAGGTGCGAAGCCTTTCGCTTGATTTTTGCAGGCACCATGCAACTCTTGGGTCGTGACCTTCGATGATCAGACCCGGAAAGTCAGGAAATCCGCTGGGACCGGCTTCCTTTCCCTGAGAGGCGAATGTGACGGGGCGCCCGCATTACGGGCAGAAACAGGAAAGTTGGAAGGAGCACGGAGACATGCCGAGCGGCACCGTGAAATGGTTCAATACCACCAAAGGCTACGGCTTCATCGCACCTGAAGAAGGCGGCAAGGACGTCTTCGTCCATATCTCGGCTGTTGAGCGTTCTGGGCTCACCGGCCTCGCCGACAACCAGAAAGTGAGCTACGAGCTCAAGGAAGGTCGCGACGGACGCATGATGGCGTCTGACCTGAAAACTCTTTAAAAATCAAAATCTTCAAATCTGACCCTCCCCCTTCTTGGGGTCGGGTCCAATAAGTCTTTGCCTGCGCGTCGGCCTGCCCTGTGGCTCCGGCGCGTTTTGTTTTTGGAGCACCCGTTAACGCCTATTGCGCCTGCAGGCGGCGCGCCTCCTGCCCGGCGAGCCGGATCAGATCCTGCATATAGGGTTTTTCCAGATCCTCGCTGCGCGTTGCCGCATAGAGCCGCCGGGTGATCCCCGCTTCGGTCAGCGGGCGGGTGATATAATCGGAATTATACTTAACCTCGCGCACCACCCAATCCGGTAAAACTGAAACCCCGCGATTCGATGCAACCAATAGCAGAATCACCGCAGTGAGCTCCACTTGGCGAATCGCCGCCGGTTCGACCTTCGCCGGGCTCAGCAATTGCGAGAAGATATCGAGCCGCGAGCGCTCCACCGGATAGGTGATCAGCGTCTCGCCGCGGAAGTCCTGCGCCTCGATCCACGGCTTCTCGGCCAGCGGATGCTGCGACGAGGCGACAAAGACCGGATGGTACTCGAAGAGCGGCGTGAAGGTGATGCCCGGCAGGTCCTCGGGGTCGGAGGAGATCACCACGTCGACCTCTTCCTTCATCAGCGCCGGAAGCGCGTCGAAGGCGAGGCCGGGGCGGATGTCCACATCCACGTCACCCCAGCTTTTGCGGAAGCCCTCGAGCACCGGGAAAAGCCATTCGAAACAGGCGTGACACTCGATGGCGATATGCAGCCGCCCCGCCGAGCCCTTGCGCAACCCGTCGAACTCGGCCAGCGCCGCATCCACCTGCGGCAGCACCTGATCCGCCAGCCGCAGCAGCCGCAACCCCGCCGCCGAAAGCTTCATCGGCTTTGAACGGCGCACGAAAAGCTCCACCCCGGCCTGATCCTCCAGCCCCTTGATCTGGTGCGAAAGCGCCGATTGCGTTATGTTCAGCTGATCGGCGGCACGCGCGAGCCCCCCTGCTTCATGGATGGCTTTGATCGTGCGCAGGTGACGGAACTCGATGTGCATCTTCGCGTTCGCCTCATGTTGTTCTTGAGAAGTATGAGTTTGTCTCACGGACGCTCTTCTGTCACAAGGACCGAAATCCAAACTGGAGTCCCGGCCCATGACGCGCCCCGACATCTCATTCGAATTCTTCCCGCCCCGCAACATCGAGGCGACCTTCCGCCTGTGGGACACCGTGCAGGCGCTCTCGCCGCTGGATCCGCGCTTTGTGTCGGTGACCTATGGCGCGGGCGGCACCACCCGCGAGCTGACCCGTGACGTGGTGGCGACGCTGCACAAGAACTCGGGCCTCAAGGTCGCCGCGCATCTCACCTGCGTCGACGCCACCCGCGAGGAAACGCTGGCCATCGCGCGCCAGTTCAAAGAGGCCGGCGTGAACGACATCGTCGCGCTGCGCGGCGACCCGCCCAAGGGCGCCAGCGGCTTCACGCCGCATCCCGAGGGCTTCAACTCGTCGATCGAACTGATCGAGGCGCTGCGCGAGGCGGGCGATTTCACCATCCGCGTCGGCGCCTATCCCGACAAGCACCCCGAGGCGCCCACCGCCACGGCGGACGTGGAATATCTCAAGCGCAAGTTCGACGCGGGCGCATCCGAGGCGCTGACGCAGTTCTTCTTTGAGGCCGAGAGCTTCTTCCGCTTCCGCGACGAATGCGAGAAGGCCGGGATCGACAAGCCGATCGTGCCGGGCATCCTGCCGATCGAGAACTGGAAGGGCGCGCGCCGCTTCGCCGAAGCCACCGGCACCAAGATCCCCGCCTGGGTGATCGAGGCCTTCGAGAAGGCCGAGCGCGACGACCGTCAGGACCTTCTGGCCACGGCGATGTGCACCGAGCTGTGCAACGAGCTGATCGAAGGCGGCGTCGACAAGCTGCACTTCTACACGCTCAACCGCCCCGAGCTGACCCGCGACGTGTGCTACGCCCTTGGCGTGACGCCGGACAACAAGCTCGAGAACGTGGCCTGAGGGCATTTTCTTGCGCCGGAACGCGCCGGGAACCAAGGCGAAGCCGCCGGGCGAGCGGTCGTCCATTGTGGCGCCATCGGTTCAAGCCCGATGGACGACGCCGTCCCGGCGGGCTGGCGCTTTTTCATCGTAGTTCGGCGTTCGGTTTTCACACGAACTTGGCCGAGATAAAGCGCGGACCTCACTCGTCGATGCGCCACCCCATGGGCCGGCGCTCGCCCGGCTCCCCCCGCTCTTAGCCGGTGTTGCACACTGCCTCTTTTCCACCCAATCCCCGCATCTTAGTCATTTCCTCGGCGCGGGCCTGTTCCCTTCCCCGATCCCATCGGCTTAACTGACCTCGGGGACAGAATAAGGAGCAGGGTTTGCGGCTGGCGGTTTTCACCGATCTCGACGGGACGCTGCTCGATCATGGCAGCTACTCCTACGCCGCGGCGCAGCCCGCCCTCAGCGCGCTGAAGGCGCGCGGCATCCCGTTGATCCTCGCCTCCTCCAAGACCGCCGCCGAGATTGCGCCGCTGCATGCCGAACTGGGCCTCGGCGACTGGCCTGCCATCGTCGAGAACGGCGCCGACCGGATCGCGCCCGGCGCGCTCTCCGAGGATGCGCCGGTTTACGCGAAACTGCGCGACGCGCTGGCGGCCCTTCCGGAACAATCACAGCATTTCAAAGGCTTCGGCGATATGGACGCTGCCGAGGTGGCCCGGGTCACTGGCCTGCCCCTCGATGGCGCCGCACTGGCCCGCAAACGCCGCTTCACCGAGCCCGGCCTCTGGTCCGGCAGCGAGGCCGGGCAGGATGACTTCCTTGCCGCGCTGGCCGAGCGGGACATCCACGCCCGCAAGGGCGGCCGCTTTCTCACGCTGTCCTTTGGCGGCACCAAGGCGCAGCAGATGGCAGGCATCCTGCACGATCTGGGCTGCGACACTGCCATCGCGCTTGGCGATGCCCCCAATGATATCGAAATGATCGAGAGCGCCGATCATGGCGTCATCATCCGCAACGATCATGGCAACGGCATCCCGCCCTTGCCGGGCGAACAGACGGGCCAAATCCGCCGCACCGCCCTGCCCGGCCCCGAGGGCTGGAACACCGCCATTCTTTCACTACTCGACGACCTCGGGCTCTAGGAGACTACCGCCATGGCCGACTTCCAGCAGAACGGCAATATTGCCCAGTTCCACAACCTGCGCTCGCGCCCCATCGAAGAGATGATCTACGAGCTCGAGACCTACGCGCAGAGCCGGAAAATCTCGCTGATCCTGCCTTCGCTCTTTTCCGAGCTTGAAGGCGACGCGCTGCCCAACATCCTGTCGGAACTGAGCAAGGTCACCTATCTGCACCGCATCGTCATCGGTCTCGACCGCGCCGATGAGGCGCAGTACCGCCACGCGCGCGAGTTCTTTTCGGTGCTGCCGCAGCAAACCACGGTGATCTGGAACGACAGCCCGCGCATGCTCGAGATCATGGGAAGGCTCGAGGCGCTCGGCCTTGCGCCGCAGGAGCCCGGCAAGGGCAAGAACGTCTGGGGCTGCATGGGCTATCTCATCTCCTGCGCCGACAGTTCGGTCATGGCGATCCACGATTGCGACATCGTCACCTACACGCGCGAGCTTCTCGACCGGCTGGTCTACCCGGTGGCCAACCCCACCTTCAGCTACCAGCTCTCAAAGGGCTATTACCCGCGCGTCGGCGGCGGAAAGCTCAATGGCCGGGTCACCCGCCTGCTGGTCTCGCCGCTGCTGATCGCGCTCAAGCGCACCATCGGGGACCGCGATTACATCGACTACCTGCGCGCCTTCCGCTACCCGCTCTCGGGCGAGATGGCGCTGCGCACCGGCCTGCTGCCGGACCTGCGCATTCCCTCGGACTGGGGGCTCGAGATCGGCGTTCTCTCCGAGGCTTGGCGCAACCTTGGCCCGCGGCAGGTGTGTCAGGTCGAGATCGCCGACATCTACGACCACAAACATCAGGATCTGTCGCAGGAAGACGCCTCCAAAGGTCTGTCGCGCATGTCCGTCGATATCTGCAAGGCGATCTTCCGCAAGCTCGCCGCCGACGGCACGGTGTTCACCCCGCATGTCTTCCGCACGCTGAAGGCCACCTACTACCGTTCTGCGCTCGACCTGCTGGAGGCCTATTCGGCGGATGCCAAGATGAACGGTCTGACCATCGACCGCCACGCCGAAGAGCGCAGCATCGAGATGTTCGGTGAGAACATCGTGCGCGCCGGGCAGCTGTTCATCGAGAACCCGCAGGAGACGCCCTTCATTCCCACGTGGAACCGGGTGCATTCCGCCGATCCCACGCTGCTGGCCGATTTCCGCGCAGCGGTGGCGGCAGATGAGGCCGAATTCGGCTGAAGCCCGCCGACCTCACGTCACAGTGATCACAGATCCCTTGCGACGTCGCGTCCTTCACCAGGACGTCGCATTGACCTCCCCTAACTCTCGTCCGAGTAGAGGATTTTTAGAGCCCTGCCCGCGCCGGACCTCCCATGCCCGGTGCCTCCCCGCGGGGTGCTTCAAATCGAGAGGAGGAGAAGAATGGGTCTCATTGGGATCATAGTGTCGCTTGGCCTGCTAATGTATCTGGCCTACCGCGGCATCAACGTGCTGATCCTGGCACCGCTTCTGGCCATGCTGGCCGTTCTGATGTCGGGCGGTCTGCCGGTTCTGGCCACCTATACGCAGGTCTTCATGAAGTCGCTTGGCGGCTATGTGATCACCTATTTCCCGCTGTTCCTGCTGGGCGCGATCTTCGGCAAGGTCATGGCCGATGGCGGCGCGGCACGGACCATCGCCGAGAAGATCGTCGAATGGGTCGGCGGGGATCGCGCGATCCTCGCCGTCGTTCTGGCCTGCGGCGTGCTCACCTTCGGCGGTGTGTCGCTCTTTGTGGTGGCCTTCGCCATCTACCCGATCGCCAACGCGCTGTTCCGCCGCGCTGACGTGCCCAAGCGCCTGCTGCCCGCAGCCATCGCGCTCGGCTCGTTCACCTTCACCATGACCGCCTTCCCCGGCACCCCGGCGATCCAGAACGCGATCCCGATCCCGTTCTTCGGCACCAACGTCTTTGCGGCACCGCTGCTGGGCACGCTGGCGGGCCTGATCATGCTGGCGGGCGGCACGCTCTGGCTGAGCCGCCGCGCCAAGGCCGCGCAGGGCCGCGGCGAAGGCTACGGCACCCATGAACGCACCGCGGCGGATTCCTCGCTGCCCGAGGATGCCGACCGTCCGGGCTTTGCCGCGGCGATCGCGCCGGTGATTGCGGTGATCGCGCTCAACGCGCTCTTCACCTATGTGGTGATCCCCAACATGTCCGCCGACTACCTCGCAGACCCGCAATACGGCGAGACCTCGCTGTCGCGCGTCGCAGGCATCTGGGCGATCATCGTGTCGCTGGTGGTCTCGATCATCCTCGCCGTGGCGCTGAACTGGCGCCGCTTCGCGGACGTGAAAGAGACGGTGAACAACGGCACGATGGGCTCGCTCCTGCCGATCTTCAACACCGCCTCCGAGGTCGGCTACGGCGCGGTCATCGCCTCGCTGCCCGCCTTCGGGCTGATCCGCGACGCGGTGCTGGGCCTCTTTCCCGAGAACCCGGTCGCCTCGCTGGCGGTAGCGGTGAACGTGCTTGCGGGCATCACCGGCTCGGCCTCGGGCGGCATGTCCATCGCGCTCAACGCGCTTGGCGAGCAATTCGCGGCCATGGGCATGGATCAGGGCGTTTCCATGGGGCTCATGCACCGGGTGACGGCGCTGTCCTCGGGCGGCTTTGACGCGCTGCCGCACAATGGCGCGGTGATCACCCTGCTGGCGATCACCGGCATGACTCACAAGAAGAGCTACGCCGATATCTTCGTGGTCGCCGTGGCGATCCCGGTCTTCGCGACGATCAGCGTGATCGTGCTGGGCTCACTGGGTCTCTGACGCAGCGCACAGACGACTGAAAAGGGGCGCCGCTGGCGCCCCTTTTTTCATGCCTCGGTGTGATCCTCTCGCGCGCCTGCCTTGCGGGTCTTGCGCCGCCCGTAGGTGGCCACGCGCCAGATGTAGACGCCGATGATTCCCACGACCACGGCGGTAGAGACCGGATCGAGCCAGCCCGCCACCAGCCCGTATTGCGAGCCCAGCAGAAACCCCGCGAAGGCCAGAAACGCGGTCCAGCTGACCGTGCCCACCGCCGAGAAGGCCATGAAGCTTGCCAGCGGCATCCGCGCCACGCCCGCGGGCACCGAGATGAAGGTGCGCACCGTCGGGATCAGCCGCCCGATAAGCACCGCGCTGCCGCCATGGCGGGTGAACCAATCGTTGGAGCGGTCGAGGTCTTCGGGCAGAATGGTGAGCCAGCGGCCATGTTTTGCGGCCAGCCGCTTCAGCCGGTGCGTGCCCAGCCTGCGCCCGATCCAGTACCAGAACAGCGCCCCGGCCAGCGAGCCAATCGAGCCCGCGACGATCACCCAGAACAGATGCTCGGTCCCGGCGGCGGCGTTGAACCCGCCCAGCGGCATGATCAGTTCGGACGGGATCGGCGGGAAGACGTTTTCGAGAAACATCAGCACACCGATGCCGAACGCCCCTACCGCGTCAATGAACCCCGAGATCCAGTCGAACATGCCACCCTCCAGATGTTTGCACAGGTCAACGCGCGAAAACGCCCGAAGGTTCACCGTCCGCTTCGTCTAGACACAAATATCCCGGGGGAGTCCGCCACCGGCGGACGGGGGCAGCGCCCCCTTGGGACCCCTACCCTTGGTTCGAGATCCAGCGGCATTGATAAGGCGCCAGCGTCACCGGCCCGGCCTCGATGGTCTCGCCGGACAGCAGGTCGACCCAATGCTCGTCAGCGATCAGGTTCAGCCCCTCGTGCGGGATCACCACCTCTTCGTCCGAGCAATTGTGCAGCGCAAAGATCGACTGCGAGCGGTCCAGCGACTGCCGCCAGAGGCCAAACACCCGCTCGTCGAGATTGAGCGTGAACTGCGTCGCGTTGGGGTGGAAACCCGCCTGCTCAGCGCGCAATTTAAGCCGGTCCGACAGCATCTCCAGCACCTGCGCATGCACCGTCTCGGGATCATCGAGGTAGGCGTTGAGCTGCCCATAGTCCCAGCGGTGGCGGTTGATCGCCCGGTTCATCCCGCGCCGCTGCACCGCCTCGAGGTCATTGGGCGTGCCCAGCATCGAGTGGATGTAGAAGGCCGGGATCCCCTCCAGCGACATGACGATGGTCTGCGAGCACAGGAACCGCGGCAGATGCTGGTCATCCTCGCCCTTGTAGGTACGCGCCATGGCGGCAAAGAAGGCGCAGTTAAGCTCATAGACGCTCTCGCCGCCGCCGGGCAGCGAGCGCATGGAGGCCAGGCCGCCCAGTTCCTTGGCCGTGTCGATGACCTTGCCCACCTCTTCAGGCGGCAGCAGCCCCTCGGCGGGGCGCATGCCGATGCCGTCGTGCGACGCGGTGAAATTGAGATAGGCGCAACCCAGCGGCGCGGGCGGCATAGCGCGCTGCCAGTCGTTGAGATATTTCGCCGTCCCTGCCATCATCGCGTGCAGCACCAGCGGTGGCAGCGGGAAGTTGTAGACCATATGCGCTTCGTTGCGGTGCCCGAAATACGAGAGGTTCTCGGCCTTCGGCACATTGGTCTCGGTCAGCAGAATGACGCTTTCGGTGGCGTAATCCATCAGCAGCCGCAGCAGGCGGATCACCGCGTGGGTCTGCGGCAAGTGGATGCAGTTGGTGCCGATCTCCTTCCACAGGAAGGCCACCGCATCGAGCCGGATGATCCGCACGCCATTGTCCACATGCAGACGGATGATGCGCAGGATCTCCAGCAGCACTTCGGGGTTGCGGAAGTCGAGGTCGATCTGGTCGTGGCTGAAGGTGCACCAGACATAGCGGGTGCCCATCGCCGTCTCGACCTCCTGCAGCAGTGGCGTCGTGCGCGGGCGCACCACCATCGAGACATCGTCGTCCGGCGACGCCTCGAAGAAGAACTCGTCAAAAGGCTTCTGCCCCTGCCGGTAGGCGTTGAACCACACCCCCTGCGAAGAGACGTGGTTGAGCACCAGATCCGACATCAGGTGAAACTCGTCGCCGATGCGGGTGATATCCACCCAGTCGCCAAGCTGCGGGTTCACCTTGCGATAGTCGGTTACCGCAAAGCCATCGTCCGAGGTAAAGGGGAAGAACGGCAGCACATGCACGCCGTTGACCACGCCCTTCATCCGGCTGCGCAGGAAGTGGTTCATCAAATCGAGCGGCTTGTGACTGCCGTCGATCAGACTGTCGCCATAGGTGATCAGCACAGCATCTTTTTGCGACCACAGATTGTTGCCCGGTTTGCGCGGCTGACGGCGGCGGCTCTTGTTCTCGGGCCAGAAGGCGTCGATGACCTGACTGGACAGGATGTCGGCATTGAGATCGGGATAAATGAAATGCAGAAGTTCTGAAAGGCGGGCGCTGAAGGAAGTTTCGGTCATGAAAGGGGGTCTCGACGGGTCCGGGTTTGCAGGCCGGGAAGCCGAGAGGACGGCACGGACTTCCGGGCACTTTCCCTTGGGGTAAGGCCTCCTTCCCTATTTCACAAGCGGTTAGTCCGCAAACACACCTCTGAGGTGCATCTTCCCGCATCGCCGCCGCCCGCGCATTGGGCAACGACGCGGTCTGCCCCAACCGCCTGCCCTATGCCGCGCTGCCGGGCAGGAGTTTCCGATGGCGTCCCTGTCGCATCTGCCGAGAAACATGTCGCCCCGGCACCGCGCAAGCGCAGAAAGTTGCGCTTTGATGGCGCGGTATTCCGCTTGACCTCCCCCGGCGCAGGCGGCAGCGACATCCCCAGACAGATTTTCGGGAAAGAAACGGACCGATCATGAGCTCCTCCTACGCCCTCACCGTGCAATGCCCCTCGACCCGCGGCATCGTCGCCGCCATCTCCGGCTTTCTGGCCGAGCAGGGCTGCAACATTACCGACAGCGCCCAGTTCGACGATCTGGCCACCGGCAATTTCTTCATGCGGGTCAGCTTCCGCAGCGAGACCGGCGCCGAGATCGCCGCGCTGGAAGAGGCGTTCGCCGCCGTGGCCGAGAGCTTCGGCATGAATTTCGCCTTCCACGACGAGGCGGCGAAGATGAAAGTGGTGGTGATGGTCAGCCGCTTCGGCCATTGCCTCAACGACCTGCTCTACCGCTGCCGCATCGGCGCGCTGCCGGTGGAGATCGTCGCGGTGATCTCCAATCACATGGATTACCAAAAGGTGGTGGTGAACGCCGATATCCCCTTCCACTGCATCAAGGTCACCAAGGAGAACAAGCCGCAGGCCGAGGCGGCGATCATGCAGGTCGTCGAAGACTCGGGTGCCGAGCTCATTGTGCTGGCGCGCTACATGCAGATCCTCAGTGACGAGATGTGCCGCAAGATGTCGGGGCGGATCATCAACATCCACCACAGCTTCCTGCCCAGCTTCAAGGGCGCCAACCCCTACAAGCAGGCCTATCAGCGTGGCGTGAAGCTGATCGGCGCGACCTCGCATTACGTCACCGCCGACCTCGACGAGGGCCCGATCATCGAACAGGACATCGTGCGCGTCACCCACGCGCAATCGCCCGAGGATTACGTTTCGCTGGGCCGCGACGTCGAGGCGCAGGTGCTGGCCCGCGCCATCCACGCGCATGCCCACCGCCGGGTCTTCATCAACGGCGACAAGACCGTGGTCTTCCCCGCCTCGCCGGGCAGCTACAGCTCGGAACGCATGGGCTGAGGCACGGCGCTTTTGCCCGATATCCCCGCCCACGGCACGCTCCGGCCTGCCTCCGGCGGGGATATTTCTACCAAGAGGAAGGCACGGACCCGCGCCCCACCCCGCCGCTTCCTCTTGGGTCAAATATCCCGGGGGAGACGCGCGCAGCGCGGCGGGGGCAGAGCCCCCTACCTCTAGCAGCGCCGCAGGTCGTGCGGCGGGGGCAGAGCCCCCTACTTCTAGCAGCGCCGCAGATCGTGCGGCGGGAGCAGCGCCCCCTCTACCTCAGCCTTTCTTGGCCTTGCGCGGCTTCACCGTGCCCGCCTTTTCCGCAAGGTCACGGGCGATGGCGAAGGCGCCCTTGATCTTGTCCACGTCATTGGCCCAGTCGCGGCGGACGACGATCTTATTGTCCTTGATCTTCGCCAGACCGTTCTGCGCCTGAATGAATTCCACCAGCCCTTCGGGCTTGGCGAATTTGTCGTTGTGGAACTGGATCGTCGCGCCCTTGGGGCCGCCGTCGAGCTTGGCGATCCCGGCGCGTTTGCACATCGCCTTGATCCGCACCACCAGCATCAACGTGTTGACCTCTTTCGGCAGCTTGCCGAAACGGTCGATCAGCTCGGCGGCGAAACCTTCGAGTTCGACCTTGGTGGTCAGCTCAGACAGGCGGCGGTAAAGGCCGAGGCGCACGTCGAGATCGGGCACATAATCCTCGGGGATCAGCACCGGCACACCGAGGTTGATCTGCGGAGCCCATTGCCCGTCATCGTCGGTGAGCCCTTCGAGCTGGCCCGACTTGATCTTGGCGATCGCCTCCTCGAGCATCGACTGATAAAGCTCATAGCCCACATCGCGCATCTGACCCGATTGTTCCTCGCCCAGCAGGTTGCCGGCGCCGCGGATGTCGAGGTCCTGGCTGGCGAGCGTGAAGCCGGCCCCCAGCGTGTCGAGCGAGCCTAGCACACGCAGGCGCTTTTCGGCGCTGTCGGTGAGCTTGGTGCGCGGCTTGGTGGTCAGATAGGCATAGGCGCGGGTCTTGGAGCGCCCGACCCGGCCACGGATCTGATAAAGCTGCGACAGGCCGAACATATCGGCGCGGTGCACCACCATCGTGTTGGCGGTGGGAATGTCGAGGCCCGACTCGACAATGGTCGTTGCCAGCAGCACGTCGTATTTGCCGTCGTAGAAGGCGTTCATCCGGTCGTCGAGTTCGCCCGCCGCCATCTGACCATGCGCCACGACGAAAGAGACCTCGGGCACCTGTTCGCGCAGGAATTCCTCTATTTCGGGAAGATCCGAAATGCGCGGCACCACAAAGAAGCTCTGGCCGCCGCGGTAATGCTCGCGCAGCAGCGCCTCGCGAATGGTCACCGGATCGAACTCGGAGACATAGGTGCGGATCGACAGCCGGTCCACGGGCGGCGTGCCGATGATCGACAGATCGCGCACGCCCGAAAGCGAGAGTTGCAGCGTCCGCGGGATCGGCGTCGCGGTCAGCGTCAGCACGTGGATGTCCGAGCGCAGCTGTTTCAGCCGCTCCTTGTGGCCAACGCCGAAATGCTGCTCTTCGTCGATGATCAGCAGCCCGAGATTGTTGAAGCGGATGTTTTTCGAGAGCAGCGCATGGGTGCCCACGGCGATGTCCACCGTGCCCTTGGAGATGCCGTCGCGGGTCTTGGCCGCATCGCCCGAGGTGACGAAGCGCGACAGCGGCGCGACGTTGAGCGGGAAGCCCCGGAAGCGCTCGGCAAAGCTCTTGTAGTGCTGGCGGGCGAGCAGCGTCGTGGGGGCAATCACCGCCACCTGCACGCCGGACATGGCGGCCACGAAAGCGGCGCGCATCGCCACCTCGGTCTTGCCGAAGCCCACATCGCCGCAAATCAGCCGGTCCATCGGGTTGCCGCTGGTCATATCGGCCAGCACATCCTCGATGGCGCTCATCTGGTCGTCGGTCTCATTGTAGGGAAAGCGGGCGCAGAAGCTTTCCCACGCGCCGGGCGGCGGGTCGATGATCGGCGCCTTGCGCAGGGCGCGCTCAGCCGCCACGCGGATGAGCTTGTCGGCCATCTCGCGGATGCGTTCCTTGAGGCGCGCCTTCTTGGCCTGCCACGCGCCGCCGCCGAGCTTGTCGAGGAGCCCCTCGTCATGGCCGTAACGCGACAGCAGCTCGATGTTCTCCACCGGCAGGTAAAGCCGCGCGCCCTCGGCGTATTCCAGCAGCAGGCATTCATGCGCCGCCCCGGCGGCGGTGATCACTTCGAGCCCCTGATAGCGCCCGATGCCAAAATCCACATGGACGACCAGATCGCCCGGAGTGAGCGACTGCGCTTCGGTGAGGAAGTTCTCGGCCTTGCGGCGTTTCTTCGGCGCGCGGATCAGCCGGTCGCCCAGCACGTCCTGTTCCGAGATCACGGTGATCTTGCCGCCGCTCTTGGGATCGCCCCACGGCGCGACAAAGCCCTGCTCCAGCCCCCAGACCGCCAGATGCAGCCCGCGCTTGCCGATGCGGGTGCCGTCCATGACCGGGATCGCCTCGGCAAGCCCCTCGTCCTCGATGAGGCCCGTGAGACGCTCGCGCGCGCCTTCAGACCAAGAGGCGATCAAGACCGGCCCTTCGGAGAGCTGTTTCTTCACGTGATCGGCGAGCGCGGCGAACAGGCTGATGTTTTCCTGCTGCCGCTCGGGCGCGAAGCTGCGCCCGATGCGCCCGCCCGCGTCCACCACACCCGGACCGCTGGCCTGCGGCAGCGGGTTGAACTGCACCACGCGGCGCGCACCGACGGCGGCATCCCAGCCCGGCTCGTCGAGATAGAGCAGCCCCGGCGGCACCGGCTTATAGACCGAGTCGATGCGGCCCTTTTGGGTCATCGCGTGGCGGCGCGTCTCGTATTGGTCGGTGATGCTGTCCCAGCGGGCGATGCGCGCGGGGGTGATCTGATCGTCCATCAGCACCGGCGCGCCGGGCATATAGTCAAAGAGCGTCTCGAGCTTTTCGTGGAAGAACGGCAGCCAATGCTCCATCCCCTGCGTCTTGCGCCCGGCGCTGACCGCCTCGTAGAGCGGATCGTCCGAGCCCGCAGCGCCGAACTCGATGCGGTAGTTCTGCCGGAAGCGGGTGATCGCCGCCTCGTCGAGGATCACCTCGGAGACCGGCGCCAGTTCCACCAGATCGAGCTTTTCCGTGGTACGCTGGCTGACCGGATCGAAACGCCGCGCGCCGTCCAGCACGTCGCCGAAGAGGTCGAGCCGCACCGGCCCGCCCTCACCCGGCGGAAAGATGTCGATGATCCCGCCGCGCACCGCGTAATCGCCCGGCTCATGCACCGTAGGCGCGTTGGAAAAGCCCATGCGCACGAGGAAGCTGCGCAGCCCCGCCTCGTCGATCCGGTCGCCCACCCGCGCGGCAAAGGCCGCCTCGCGCAGGATCTCGCGCGCTGGGATGCGCTGCATCGCCGCCGAGAGCGTGGTCAGCAGCACATAGCGCTGCGGCATGCCATGCACGAGCCCCGCGAGGGTCGACATGCGCGTGGCCGAAATATCGGGGTTGGGCGAGACCCTGTCGTAGGGCAGGCAGTCCCAGCCCGGAAAGCTCACCACCGGCATGCCGGGGTTGAAGAAGGCCAGCGCCTCGCGCAGCGCCGCAAGGCGCTTGTCGTCGCGGGCGATATGCAGCACAGGCCCGCCGGTCTTTTCGACCTCGGCAAGGATGAGCTTGGCGTCGAACCCCTCGGGCGCGCCGCCCATGGTGATACCGGCCATCTGGGTAAGTGACTGGGACATGCCGCTCAAATGGCGCGCCCGCAGCGCCGCGTCAACCGAGAACGCCGTGCCCGAGGTTTTGATACATGCCCCACATGGCGGTGACGAAGATCGAGATCATGCCGATCACCTGCGTCCAGAAGCGATGCACCGTCAGCTTGCGCCACAGCGCCTCGCCGCTCAGGCGCCGGTTGCGAATACGCTCGGCGGTGGCGATGCCCATCAGCCCCACCAAAGAGAGCGGGAAGCCGAGCAGGAACAGCGCCTGCGCCAGTTCGATATCGTACCAGAAGCCGAGGCTTGCCAGCATGGTCAGCACCGCCGCGCCAAGCCCGACGACCCAGAGCCCCGCCGTCTCGATGATAAAGAGCCGCCGGTTCACGTTGATGCGCACCATGTCTTCTAGGTCCAGCGCCGCCTGCCCGCCCTGACGGCGCGCCCGGCCCACCATGTCGAAGGGCACGCCCAGCACCCAATGGCTGGTGCTCGACCATGTGACGGCGAGCGCGATCCAGAACCACAGGTTGGAAAACGACCGAAGGTCGATGGTTTCGGAGACGAGGCCGGTCAGGTCCACGGCGTATCCACTCTTTCAGCCGGGCCGCAGCGGCCCATTCCCTTTTGCCCGCGGGGCCTTGGTCGAGGCCGCCCCAGCCCGGCGCGCGGGCGGGCCCCGGCGCCATCGCCGGTCTCGCAGAGGTGTTCCCTGCCCGGGCGGCAGCCCTTGTGACAGGCGTCTTTCCATGCCACCCAAGGGAAACCTTGACAAGGGATACGAAGGACACGCCCGATGAAACCCGTGATTGCCGCCTTTCCTGCCACACGTCTGCGCCGGTTGCGCAAATCCCCTGCGATCCGCGCCCTGACCCAGCAGACGCAGCTCACGCCCGGCGATTTCATCTGGCCGGTCTTCGTGCGCGATGGCGAAGGCATTTCGGAGCCCATCGCCTCGATGCCCGGGGTGAACCGGCTGTCGGTGGACAAGGTGGTCGAGGCGGCGCGCGAGGCGCATGCGCTCGGCATCCCGGCGATCTGCCTCTTTCCCTATACCGATCCGTCGCTGAAGACCGAGGATTGCGCCGAGGCGTGGAACCCCGAGAACCTGTCGAACCGCGCCACCCGCGCCATCAAGGACGCGGTGCCGGATATCGCGGTGATGACCGATGTGGCGCTCGATCCTTACAATATCACCGGCCATGACGGCTTCATCGAGAATGGCGAGATCGTCAACGACCGCACCGTCGAGGCGCTGGTGAAACAGGCGCTGAGCCAGGCCCGCGCCGGGGCCGATATCATCGGCCCGTCGGACATGATGGACGGGCGCATCGGCGCGATCCGTTCCGAGCTGGAACGCGAGGGCTTCCAGAACGTGCTGCTGCTGACCTATGCGGCGAAATATGCCTCGGGCTTCTACGGGCCCTTCCGCGACGCGGTGGGCGCTTCGGGGGCGCTCAAGGGCGCGCTGGCGGGTGACAAGCAAAGCTATCAGATGCAGCCCGGCAATTCCGACGAAGCGATGCGGCTGATCGAGCGCGACCTGCTCGAAGGCGCCGATATGATCATGGTCAAGCCCGGCATGCCCTATCTCGACATCTGCCGCCGCGCCAAGGACATGTTCGGCGCCCCCACCTTCGCCTATCAGGTGTCGGGCGAATACGCGATGCTGGCCGGCGCCTTCGAGAACGGCTGGCTCGACCGCGACAAGGTCATGCTCGAGAGCCTGATCGCCTTCAAACGCTCGGGCTGCGACGGGGTGCTGACCTATTTCGCCCCCGCCGCCGCGCGTTTGCTCAACGGCTAGCGGGCTGCCGCCGCGTCCGCGCATGATCTAGTGACAGGCCCGCGCGGCCTGCCTATACTTGCGCCAGACAACCGGCGGGACAGCCGGACAGTGAGGCTTGGCCGGGACATGCCGGCCCGTAGATCGACGAGGAACGAGCAGAATGAACAACACTCGACGGGGACTCCTTATCGGGCTCGGCGCCACGGGGCTTCTGGCCGCCTGTGGCAATGGCGTGGGCAGCAGCGGCGCGGCCACCATCGACGCGCGCGTCGATGCGACGCTGAGCCAGATGTTCGCGCAATATCCCGGCACACGGAACCTGCAGGCGAAATCCTCGGGCATGCTGGTGATGCCGCTGGTGACCGAAGCCGGTCTCGGGCTCGGCGGCGCCTATGGCCGCGGCGCGCTGCGGGTGAACGGCGCCACGGTGGATTACTACTCGGTGGTCAAGGGATCCGGCGGGCTGCAGATCGGCGCCCAGCAATATGCGCATGTGCTGTTCTTCATGACCGAGGAATCGCTGATGAACTTCCGCCGCTCGCCGGGCTGGGCCGCGGGCGCCAACATCGAATACGCCATCCCCGAGGGCGGCGAGACGCTGGCGGCAGAGACCACCACCTCGCTGGCCCCGATCATTGCGGTGATCTTCGGCAAATCGGGCCTGCATCTCGGCGCGACGCTGGAAGGCGTGAAATACACCCGTATCATTCCCTGATACGAAAGCGGAAACGGGCCGCATGAGGGGGCGCTGCCCCCTCTTCGCTGCGCGAATTCACCCCCGGCGTATTTCTAAAGAGAAGAAGGGCCCGCGCGCGATGCCGGGCCCTTCTTCTCTTTTAAAATACGCATAATCCGGCCGCGCGGGTAGCGCCGCGTCAGTGGTAATGGAACTCGCCCACCACCTGCCGCCACTCGCCGCCCGAGAGCATCTTGCGGTGGGTGAAGCGCACGGAATGCAGCGGCCCCTCGATCTCATCCTGCCAGAACTCAATGAACTTGAAGAGCCGCGGATGGTCCGGCGCGAGATCATACTCCTGCCAGACAAATGTGTTCAGCACGTTGCGATAATCGGGCATCCGGTAGAAAAGCTCGGCCGTGGTCAGCCCATAGCCCTTCAGCATCAGTTCCGTGGCGCTCTGCTCCATTGGCTTTACCTCGCATGACAACCATGTAACAAGCGTGCCGCGAGCATTCTTAGTTTTCAACGAAAACAGTATGTTAGCCACCATGCGCGGTGGCTGCCAGAAATCGGAACCCGGCGCCATTGCGCCCAACACCTAGCATCTGATATAACTCGCTGTAACAAGATATAGAGAAATCACGGACGGGCGAGCAACGTGAACGACACGCCGGAAACCCCTGAAAACGAAGACGAAACCCCGCGCCCCGAGCGTTCCTCTTACGACGGGCCGGCGATCTCGATCATCGACGAGATGAAGTCGAGCTATCTCGACTACGCCATGAGCGTCATCGTCAGCCGCGCGATCCCCGATCTGCGCGACGGCCTAAAACCTGTGCATCGGCGCATTCTCTACACGCTGTGGGAGAACGGGCAGACCAAGTCCAAGTCCTACCGCAAATGCGCGACCGCCGTCGGCGACGTGATGGGCCGCTACCACCCGCATGGCGACTCGGCGGTCTATGACGCGCTGGTCCGCATGGCGCAGGATTTCTCCATGTCGCTGCCGCTGATCGACGGTCAGGGCAACTTCGGCTCCATGGACGGCGATCCGCCCGCGGCCTACCGTTACACCGAGGCGCGTCTCGACCGCACCGCCGAAGCCCTGCTCGAGGACATCGAGAAGGACACGGTGGATTTCGTTCCGAACTACGCCAACGAGCGCAACGAGCCGGTGGTGTTGCCCGCGCGCTATCCCAACGTGCTGGTCAACGGCGCCGAGGGCATCGCCGTGGGCATGGCGACGCGCATCCCGCCGCACAACCTCGGCGAAGTGATCGACGCGACGCTGGCGCTGATCGAGAACCCGGACCTCTCGTCCGAGCAGCTCATTGACTATATCCCCGCCCCCGACTTCCCGACGGGCGGCGTGATCCTTGGGCGCTCCGGCGCGCGCAAGGCCTATCTCGAGGGCCGCGGCTCGGTGATCATCCGCGCCAAGACCCGCATCGAAGAGCTGCGCCGGGACCGCTACGCCATCGTCATCGACGAGATCCCCTATCAGGTGAACAAGGCGACGATGATCGAGCGCATCGCCGAATGCGTGCGTGAGAAGAAGATCGAAGGCATCGCCCATGTGCAGGACGAGAGCGACCGCTCCGGCGTGCGCGTGGTGGTCGAGCTGAAGCGGGACGCCACCGCCGAAGTGGTGCTCAACCAGCTTTACCGCTTCACCCCGATGCAGGTCAGCTTCGGCTGCAACATGCTGGCGCTGAACGGCGGCAAGCCCGAGCAGCTGACCCTGCGCGCCTTCCTCACCGCCTTCCTCGACTTCCGCGAGGACGTGATCGCCCGCCGCACCGCCTATCTGCTGCGCAAGGCGCGGGAACGCTCGCATATCCTCTGCGGCCTTGCCGTGGCGGTGGCCAATGTCGACGAGGTGGTGGCGACCATCCGCGCCTCGGCCGATGCTTCGGAAGCGCGTGAAAAGCTGATGACCCGCCGCTGGCCGGCCGAGGAGATCGCGCCGTTCATCCGTCTGATCGACGATCCGACCCACAAGATGAACGAGGATGGCACCTACAACCTGTCGGAAACGCAGGCCCGCGCCATCCTCGAGCTGCGCCTGCAGCGCCTCACCCAGCTGGGCGTGAAAGAGGTCACCGACGAGCTCGAAGATCTCGCCGGGAAGATCAAGGAATACCTCGAGATCCTCGGCTCGCGCGAGCGCATCCTCGAGATCATCTCGAACGAGATGATCGCGGTCCGGGACCAGTTCGCCGTGCCGCGCCGCACCGAGATCGTCGACTGGGCCGGCGACATGGACGACGAGGATCTGATTGAGCGTGAGGACATGGTCGTCACGGTCACCCAGTCGGGCTATATCAAGCGTACTCCGCTGGCCGATTTCCGCGCCCAGAAGCGCGGCGGCAAGGGACTGTCGGGCGGCGGCCTCAAAGAGGACGACGTGGTCACCCAGCTCTTCGTGGCCAACACCCACACGCAGCTGCTGTTCTTCACCACCGACGGCATGGCCTATAAGCTCAAATGCTGGCGCCTGCCGCAGGGGGGCCGCACGTCCAAGGGCAAGGCCATCGTCAACATCCTGCCGATCCCGCAGGGCGTGTCGGTGGCGGCGATCATGCCGGTGGACCGCCCCGAGGACGACTGGGACGATCTGCAGATCGTCTTCGCCACGAACAAGGGCTCGGTGCGCCGCAACCGCCTGTCTGACTTCACCAACGTCAAATCGAACGGCAAGATCGCCATGAAGTTCGAGGACGGCGAGGACATGCGCCTGATCAACGCGCGCATCTGCTCGGAAGACGACGACGTGATGCTGGTCACCGACTCGGGCCGCGCCATCCGCTTCCCGGTGCCGGACGTGCGGGTGTTCAACTCGCGCAACTCCACCGGTGTGCGCGGCGTGAAGCTCAACAATGGTGACGAAGTGGTCTCGATGTCGGTGATCCGGCACTTCGACGCGACCTCGGACGAGCGCGCTTCCTACCTCAAGATGCGCCGGGCCATGGCCGGGATCGCCGATGAGGCCGAGGCTTCGGAAGAGGAGGAAGGCAACGCCGACAGCCTGCTGCCTGCCGAGCGCTACGCCGAGATGTCGGCAGTCGAGAACCTGATCCTGACGATCACCGCAAAGGGCCTCGGCAAGCTCAGCTCCAGCCACGACTACCCGGTGCGCGGTCGCGGCGGGCTTGGCGTCACCGCATGGGAGAAATCCATGCGCGGCGGCGAGATCGTGGCCTCCTTCCCGGTCGAGATGGACGATCAGATCATGCTCGCCACCTCCACTGGCCAGTCGATCCGCGTGCCGGTCGAGGGCATCTCGTTCCGCTCGCGCAACGCCGGCGGCGTGAAGGTGTTCAACACACGCGCCGGTGAGGTCGTGGTCTCGGTCGCCTGGATCGCCGATCAGGGCGACGAGGACGAGGTGGCCGGTGAGGCAGATGGAGAAGCATCCGAGGAGTGATCCCCGGCGCCAGCTTGAAAGCGATTACGACGTCCCGGCCTCTCCATGGCCGGGGCGTTTTTCTTTGCCTATTTGAAGAACAATGAAGTCTAAGGGCTGTCAGCCGGCGAAGACTTTCATTGTTCCCAAAATACGCAATCTGTCCGCCTCGCAAGTCCCACCCGATGAGGGCTTGGCGCGCCCTGCCCGCATCCCCATATTGGCCCCATGCTGAAGTTCATGCCGATCCTGCTGGCCATCGCCTATGCCGTCGTCGCCTATCACTTCTCGGCGTGGCGCACCGCGCGCGAGCTTGATGGCCGCTCGACCGAACTGGCCGACCCGAAGCTCAAGGCGCTGACCGACCGGATGGCGGCGGCGCTCGACCTGCCGCGGATCCGTGTGAACATCTATGAGATCGCGCCGGTCAACGGGCTGGCGGCGCCGGACGGGCGGATCTTCATCACGCGCGGCTTCTATGATCGCTACAAGGCGGGCGAGGTGAGCGCCGAGGAACTGGCCTCGGTCATCGCGCATGAGCTGGGCCATGTGGCGCTGGGGCACTCGCGGCGGCGGATGATCGATTTTTCCGGCCAGAACGCGATCCGCGCGGCGCTGGTCATGGTCTTTGCGCGCTTCATTCCCGGGCTCGGGCCGCTCATCGCCAATGCGCTCACCTCGCTGTTGGCGGCGCGGCTGTCGCGCGGCGATGAATATGAGGCCGATGCCTATGCCGCCGCGCTGCTGCACAAGGCCGGGATCGGCGTCGGGCCGCAGAAGTCGCTTTTCACCAAGCTGGAAGCGCTGAGCGGCGGCGGCGGGCGCGGCACGCCCGCGTGGCTGCTCTCGCACCCCAAGACCTCCGAGCGGATTGCGGCGCTCGAGGCGCTGGAAGCGCGTTGGACGGCGGTCGAAAGCTGAAGCCGCGCCCTGCCCGGAACACGCGCGCAGCCAGCGGCGGCGCAGCCAGCGGTCGAGCGACAGCCACCCGCCTCCGGTCAGTGCGAGCGTGGTAAACAGAAAGCCCCAGAGCAGCCTTTGATCGAGGATCGGCGCATCCGGCTGGCGGTCGAAGAGCGCGCCGATGGCCGAGGCATCGACGCCATGGCCGATGATGTCGGTGAGGCTCATGATAATCACGAAGCCCAGCATGCCCAATGCGGCGAGCCGCGTGGCAAGGCCAAGGATCAGCAGCAGCGGCAGGATAAGCTCCGCTGCGGTGCCCGCGGCAACCACCAGATGCGCGGCGAGGCCAAGCTGGCTGGCGTCATAATTCACCGCCGCCATGGCGCGCGGAAAGATCTGCGCGTAGCCGTTGAGCGAGAGTCCGAAGCCGTCGATCTTGGTCAGAGCCGAGGACCAGAAGAAACCCGCCAGCGTGGCGGCAAAGACCGCGCGCCCGGCAAGACCAAGCAGCCCCGGCGCAGCGGCGAGAAGCGCGCCCTCGGCGCGCAGTAGATGCGCCTTCAGGTCCGGCGCGGCGGTATGGCTGAGCACATGGGTCATGGGGCTGGGTCTCCGTGGGTGAGGGCATCGTCTGCGGCAAAGGCACCGGCCTCGAACAGGCATCCGAAGATGGCGGCGTGATCTGCGCCGATGGGCAGCGCAGCGCCGAGCGGGGTGCCGCGGGCAAGGGCGCGCAGCGTGGCTGCTGTCCCCTCTGGTGCGGCAAGGGTCAGCACCTTGAGATGCGGGCGGCTGACCAGAACCTCTCTGGCGCGGCTTTGCGCCAGATCGGGCCGCGCCGCGTTGCGCGCCCAGATTGCCAATGCCGAGGGGCCGAGGGTCAGCACCCGCAGCGCCGGGTGAAGGCGCGGGCAGAGCGCCGCCAAAGCTTCGGGTGGCAGGCCCGCCAGCACGCCGGGCGCCAGCGGCGCGGCGTCGGCAGATTGGCTGGCGTCGCGGCGCGCCTGCTCGATGCGGGCCACATCCGCGAGGTAGGAGAGCGCGGCCAGCGGCGGGAAGTCCGCGATCCAATCGGCAAGCTCTGCGCCATAGGTCGCCATCACCGGGCTGCGCGGCGGGTGCGCTTGCGCGAAGGCGCGGGCCATGGCGCGAAAGTATGCCTCGCCCACCAGACGCTCGACCACCGGAAAGGCCGCCGCCAGCGCCTCGGTGAGCGCGACGCTGACGTTGTTACGGTAGACGTCATAGCGCCGCGTGGCCGCCGCCCCCGAGGGATCGCGCAGCGCCGCCGGGCGCGGCGCCTCGGGCGACAGAAGCGCGCTGGCAAAGGTTTGCGTGAAAGCGCCCGGCCCGCTCATGCCGCTCTCCGCCGTGCCATGACCTGCGATGCACGCGCGGCCTCGGTCTCGAGGGTGGCGAAATCGGGCACGTCATTGTCCCATTCGATCAGCGTCGGGCGCGGGCCGATGCGGGCGATGACATCCGCATAGAGTGCCCAGACCGGATCGGCCACCGGCGCCCCATGGGTGTCGATGAGCAGCGGCGCGCCCTGCCCGTCGTCCTCTTCGGCGTAGCCCCCAAGGTGAATCTCGCCCACCTCCTCGACCGGATAATCGGCGAGATAGGCGGCAGCGGAGGTGCCAAGGTTGCTGGCGGAGATGAAGACGTTGTTGATGTCCAGCAGCAGCCCGCAGCCGGTGCGCCGGGCCACCTGCGCAAGGAAATCGGTTTCGCTCATCGTGCTCTCGGCAAAGACCGCGTAGCTCGAGGGGTTCTCGAGCAGCATCCGCAGGCCGAGGCTTTGCTGCACCTCCTCTACATGCGCGGCAACACGGGCCAGCGTGGCCTCGGTATAGGGCAGCGGCAGCAGGTCGCTGAAATAGGTGCCCTCATGGGTCGACCACGCGAGATGCTCGGAAAACTGCGCCGGGCGGACCCGGTCGATCAGGCGGCGGAGCCGGGCCAGATGCGCGCGGTCGAGCGGCTCGGCGCCGCCAATCGACAGCCCGACGCCATGCACTGAGATCGGAAAGCGCGCGCGCAGATCGTCCAGCATGGCGAGCCGCGGACCGCCGTCGACCATGTAATTCTCGGCGTGGATCTCCAGCCAGCGTACCGCGCCGGGGCTGGCAAGATCGTCGAAATGCTGGGATTTGAAGCCGATGCCAGCGGTGTTGGGCAGATGGGTCGGGTGCATTGTCAGAGCCTCCCTCAAGGCGCTTGGGGACAGGGGCGCGCGGCAACCCGAAGCAGGCCGCCGCGCGCATCGCGCTGGGGCGATCAGCCCGTCGGCAGGTCGCGCTCCAGCGGCACGAGCGAGCCCATACGGGCCATGCCATCGGCCATGGCGGGCAGCTCGATCTCGGCGCAGGTCCCGGCGGGCACCAGTGTCCAAGCGTTGCCCTGATAATCCACCGAGGCGGTGCCGGCGCAGGTGGTGCCGGGGCCCGCGGCGCAGCCGTTCTCGCCCGCCATGGCGACGCCGTAGCACTTCTCCTGCTCTTGGGCGTGGGCGGCGCCGGTCATTTGCGCGAGACCGGCGGCGACGGCACCGGCGAGGGCGAGATGTTTGCTGTGAATGGTCATGTCAGTCTCTCCAGAATTGGCTCGCAGACTTCATCGTCTGCACCGGGGTCTTCGGCATGGCGGGGGGATTTGTTACGGCGCTCGCGCTTCTGTGATAGTCTGGAAATATTCCGTGGGCGCTGTAACGCGGCGCCTCGCGCGCCCGTATGCGCAGTCAGATGCCCGAAGAGCAGGACCGGACCGGACGCCGATGAAAGCCCCCGCACGCGGACAGGACGAAGAGATCGAGACGCTGATGCGCGCCGCGCTCGGCGGTGACCGCAAGGCCTATGCCGCCTGCCTCGCGCGGCTGGTGCCGCGCATGCGCGCCATGGCCGCCAGCGATCTGCGCGGCCAGCACGCGCATCTGGCCGAGGACGTGGTGCAGGAGGCGCTCTTGTCGATCCACCTCAAGCGCGGCAGCTGGGACCCGTCGCGGCCGCTGATGCCTTGGGTGCGGGTGATCGTGAAGCACAAGGCGATCGACGTGCTGCGCAAGACCCCAAAGGCCCCGCATGAGCCGGTCGAGGATCATCCGGGGCTCGACGCCCCTGCGGTCGATCCGCTGGCGGGGCTGCATCTGGAACAGGCGCTGGCGCGGCTGCCCGCGCGCGACGCGGCGCTGGTGCGTGAACATGCAGTGAATGGCGTTGACGCCGAGACACTGTCGAAGGATTTCGATCTCAGCCCCGGCGCGCTGCGCGTCGCGCTGCACCGGGCGCTGCGACGACTGGCCGACGCGGCCAGAAAGGAGGAAGAATGGAAACCGATGAGCTGATCGCCGCGCTCAGCGCCGACGATATGCCCGCAAAGCGCCCGAACCTGCATTGGCGGATGGCCTTTGGCGTCGCGATTTCCATAGTGCTGATGCTGGTGTTCTGGGGCATGCGTCCGGGATGGCCTGATGTGCTGCTCATGCTGCCGCTGCTGGTCAAACAGGGGCTTCCGGTGGTGCTGGCGGGCCTTGCTTGGGCCGTGCTGCGGGGCAGCGATCCCGAAGCGCAGGTGCCGCTCTGGCCGCTGGGGCTGCTGGCCGCCGCCAGCGTCGCGGGCTGGCTGCTGTCGGCACTCTCGGGCGGTGACGTTCTGGGGCAGTCGCTGTGGCAATGTCTGCTGTCGATCCCGGCGCTCGCCCTGCCGATCGCCATCGCCCTTTTCCGCGGCCTGCGGCACCGGATCGACCCCCGGCCCGCGCGCACCGGTATGCTTGCCGGGCTGTTCGCGGGCGCTGCTGCGGCGGCGGTCTATGCGGTGCATTGCGACGAGGACAGCGCCGCCTTCTTCCTGCTCTGGTACGGTCTTGCGATTGTGCTCTGCGGCTTTGTCGGACGGCTTGCAGGACGGCGCTGGCTGGGGGTTTAACCCCTCCCCCCCTATAGGGTTCTCCGGCATTGACACAGGCTGCCACCTTCCGCCGCGCGCCGTTTTATGTTAAGTACATTCATGGGGCATCTTCGGCATGCCACCCGTCCCCATAGGCTGCCGAACCTCCGTCGGACGGGCCTCTCGCCTCTCCCGCCCAAGTTTTTCGCCATGCCCCAAACGGTCCGATATTTCCGGGCCGAGTTGTTTGAATTCCTTATTTCAGAGACGAATTCAGACCCCGAAAGGAAAAGCCATGAAGTCCCTTCTAGCCGTTTCCGCCATGACGCTGGCGCTCGCCAGCGGCAGCCCTGCCGCCGCGCAGAACTCCCTGATCGACCAACTCTCGCAATATGTGCCCGACTCGGTGATCAGCCTGCTCGACCGCAGTGAAATCCTCGACGCGTTCACCATGACCCGGAACAGCCAGTCCGACCGCCGGGCCACGACGCGCGTCGAATATCTTGCAACCAGTGGCGCGGTGCCGCGCACCTATTCGACCCACCAGCTGAACAGCGTGGGGCGCTACCTGACCGATGCCGAGATGCAGAACATGTCGGCGCAGCACTTTGGCGACGCGCTGGCGATCATCGCCTCGAGCAAGCCCGAGGCTCAGAAAGCCGCGATGATCAGATCGCTGTCCTATCGCTGATCGCGTGACCGACTGAACGACTGAACGACGCCGGGGGCCGCGCATCGCCGCGGCCCCTTTTGCTGCAGCGCTTGCATCGGGCTGGGAACTGAGGCTTCATCGCGGTATGAGGACCACTCAATGACCCCTGTTCGACCGATCTTCACCGCCTTTGCCTGCGCCGCGCTTCTCG